>CAZWQV010000021.1:0-31200 GCA_964636235.1 uncultured Thermoplasmatales archaeon | reverse complement strand
TTATTGGTGGTCGAAGTGGTGGAGTTTTATCAGAAAAATGGTATGTTCCTGTTCGATATTCTCATGTAGATGATGATGCTGAAACTAGTTTCATAAGTGATTTGTATTATGGAGATATATATGATGCAGAAGGAAAATTTGCAGATTGGGATACCAATGGAAATGGAGTTTATGCGGAATGGAACCTGAGAAATAAAGATATCCTTGGTCTTTATCCAGATGTATATGTTGGCAGACTTCCTTGTAGAAACGCAAATGAAGTAACCATTGCAGTTGAAAAGATCATTAACTATGAGACCATGTCAAAGGGATCTTGGTTTCATGATATGGTTGTTGTTGGAGGTGACTCTGCACCTGGTGATGATTTTTATGAGGGTGAAGAAGAAAACAAACAAGCTTTAACGTATATGGATGAATTTCATGGAATTTCACAATGGACTTCAGATGGTTCTTTTACTGGTCCAGATAGTGTGATGAATGCAATTAATCCAGGTTGTGGGTTTTTATTTTTTGATGGTCATGCAAACCCAGCCAGCTGGTCCACTCATCCTCCAAATGATGAAGAGACCTGGATAACTGGCCTGACGGTTTTTGATATGCCTAAATTATCTAATGAAGGAAAATATCCCGTTTGTGTTGTTGGAGGATGCCATATCGCGCAATTCAATGTAAGTCCATTAAATATCATCAAAGATCTTCTTGAATATGGGTTAAATGGTTACATATTTGGCCCGCCATATCAATTCTATCATATGGAATGGGTTCCAAAATGCTGGTCATGGCAATTAGCATCAATGAAACAAAAAGGATCCATCGCAACTCTGGGTTATACAGGTCTGGATTGGTTTGCAACTGGTGATTTTAATGAAGATGGTATACCAGATTGCACCCAATATTATTCTGGATTCATGAATACACATTTCTTTAAAAACTATGGTCAAAATAATATACATGTTTTAGGAGAAGCTCATACGCAAACCTTAATTGATTTTTTAACAGTACATCCACCGATGGAATTCGAACTTGATTGTAAAACCATCCAGGAATTTGTGTTACTTGGAGATCCCTCATTACAAATGGAATGATTACTATGAAAAAATTAGTACTGATAAGCCTTGTAATAATATTAACTGCATCGCTTACATCAGGACAGATAATAAATATTGTCCCAAAACAATCAGATAACGCAGTAAAATCAAATGAATCTACCAAAATAATATATCGCGTGTATCCCTGTTTACGTGCAGAGGATGTACCTCGTTTTTCTGAGATAATTGGTGGAAAACCTGGAGAATACCATGATGTCATCATGTCTAATGACGCAGTTGAATTGTTACAAAGTAAAGGTTATAGGATGGAACCAATAATTGAGTCTATTCCATCATCGAATTTACAATTATTAAATCAATATTACACTTTTCCTCAGATTGAATCAAGTCTTGAACAAACGAATGATCAATTTTCTTCAATAACTAGATTATTCAGTATTGGAAAAAGTTACGAAAATCGAGATATTTGGTGCTTAGAGATTTCAGATAATCCAGGTATTGATGAATCAGAACCAGGGGTTTTATTTATGGGTCTTCACCATGCACGGGAATGGCCAACTGTATCGATTTGTATGAATCTCATTGAACAATTAACCACTCAATATGCATCAAATTCTAGTATCAAAAATCTTGTAGAAAATCGGAGAATATGGATTGTTCCCTGTGTGAATCCAGATGGTTATGCTTATGATCATGATCAAACACAAGGTCAACAATGGTGGAGAAAAAACAGACACTTTCTACCTACATATGATCAATATGGAATTGATCTAAATAGAAATTATGCTGGATCAGTGAATGGAGATCCAGACGGTATGTGGGGCTCTCTTGGAATGAGCCATTATCCAAGTAGCGAAGTATATTGTGGCTCGAATCAATTTTCAGAATTGGAAACACAAGCAATACAACAATTTTTCATTAATCATAACATTTGTGCATGTATAAGCTGGCACACACATGGTGAATTAGTTTTATGGCCATGGGGCTATACAGATGATATACAAGCACCGGACGATGAATATATGGGTCAAGTTGGCAGAGAAATCGCTTCTCGTATAACAAGCCAAGATGGATCTGGTACATATACGCCTACTCAATCATCTGGTCTCTATCCAACCACAGGTGATACTGCTGATTGGATGTATGGATATAGTCATTATGTGCTTGGTAAAAACGTATTTGCCTATACCATTGAAGCTTGTTTATCATTTCATCCCGATGAAGATGTCCTCACCCAAGTCTGTAAGGAAAATTTAGATGGAGCCATATATCTATTAAATGAAGCTGAAACCATCAATCAATTACAACCTTTGGTTTTACCACCAAATAATCTTGTATTCAATAAACAAGATGATGTGTATACACTGAGTTGGAATGTAGCAAATCCTTTATCCCAACCTCTTAAATATGAAATTCAAGAATTATCTGAATCTTCGATAATTACTGATACTGCTGATTCAGATGATCGATGGAATTTAAATGGTTTTTCGCAAACATCAGATAGATCATATTCATCTGATGAAAGTTATGCTGCGCAACAGGAAAATAATGTGGTTTCATCAATGACAACAAAATATCCTATTAAGGTAAATGTTCCAATGGATATTTCATTTTATAGCTGGTATGATATTGAAACTGATTGGGATATGGCTTTTATTGAAATAAGTGAAGATAATAGAGAATTCACGGTTTTAGATACATTTACTGGACAATCAAATGGCTGGACTTATCATGAATATTCTCTTGACGCATTTCTTGGTAAATCCTTGTTTATTCGATTTCGATATATCACAGATGAGCAAACCACGGGTGAAGGATTCTTTATTGATGATATATCACCTGTTGTTACATATGATGCGATTGAAACCATTCAAGATAATTGGCAGGATACAAGTATTAATCTAGAAAATAAACCAAGTGATGATTTTTATTATCGGGTACATGGTTTTAATACAGCATATGGTTGGGGTGATTGGAGTATGATAAAAGGATTAAATGAATCCATTATTGATAATTCTCCTCCTATGAAACCAACAATTCAGGGAAACCAACGAGGGAGAGCCGGTGAACCGTATACCTATTCAATTGTAACTACTGATCCAGAGCAAAATGATATCTATTATTATGTATCTTGGGGTGATGGAACTGTAACAGAATGGATGGGCCCATATGCATCTGGTGAAGAGATAACACTCGATCATATTTGGGATGGAGAACAAACCTATACCATTCAGGCACGAGCAAAGGATAATTATAATCTTGTAAGTGAATGGGCAACATTACAGGTTATTATGCCAAAAACCAATACATTTTATACCCACCTTTTAACTTATATCTTACAACATGAAGGTCTGAGAGAAATTATAGACCTTTTCTTTTCTATTTTAATATATTAATAAAAAATTTTAAATGAAATCTTTCCATACTGTTTTTGATGAAAATTAACCAGATGCCTTGGTTTAACCGTCCGAATACTCGCTTAAAAAGACTTGGAGTAGAAGTACTTTCTGATGCAGAATTATTAGCTATTATTATTGGGAGGGGTAATCCAACTGAAAACGCTATTGATTTATCAAACAGAATCCTTCAACAAAAGAATCTTCCGGCATTATCTTATCTTTCCTATGAAGAAATTAAAGCGATTATTCAGGATGATGTCAAATCAATGCAAATTGTTTCTCTCTTTGAATTACATCGAAGAACAAATAAGTTACTTAATAAAGGATTCAAACAACAAATAAAAACAGCAGAGGATGTTTACCATAAATATATCGAACATATGCAACATCAAAAACAAGAACATTTCATTGCTTTATACCTTGATACTAAAAATCGTATTATTACTGAAAACATTGTTACTAAGGGTACCTTGAATGCTTCCTTAATTCATCCCAGAGAAATTTTTAAAACAGCTATAAAAGTAAGTGCTAATTCTATTATTTTACTGCATAATCATCCCAGTGGTGATCCATCTCCTAGTACTGAAGATGAGCAAGTAACAAAAAACCTTGCATCTGTAGGAGAGTTGATTGGAATTTCTATTCTCGATCATATCATTATTGGATCACAGGGATTTGTTAGTCTTAAAGAAAAAGGCGTGATTTAATCACCTGTTTCGATAATTATATGCAAATGTTACTTTTTTGTTTCAATAGTACGTTGAAGGGAAACATTTAAAGCATTAATATTATATTAATAATAAGGGGACAATATGATGAAAAAATGGAAACATCATCTCTTACATAAAATGAAACATGCAAAAGGATTTTGGTTTCACATCGCGGGTATAATTAGTTTATTTTGGGTATTATTTAGAGTGCTTCCTGCGCCACATCGATCACAATATCCTTGCCAACAAATAGCAATTCCCATTGCATTTGGCTATATTGCTTTTTGGAGTGCGCTGATGTATGGTGCAGTATTTTGGATTAAAAAAATTCAAACAAAAGCAAGTGCAATATTACCTGCTTTTCTCATGATTTTTATTTTAGTGTTTAGTATTACCGGTTTTGGTTTTGCTGATCCTATGAATATTCAAACATTGCCGTATGATGAATGGAATCCCATTCCAAAAGATCCTATGGGAATACCCCAAGGGATTAACCCTGGAAGAGTGGTATGGGTCTGGGATCAGAATGCAACCGAAAAAGAACTTGATGGCTACTGGTTTGAGCCACAAAATAATGATCAGGAAACCATTAATGCTATGTTTTCCAATGGATTACAAACATTAACGGATAGTGCATGTGACAGAGATTCATGGAATGTATTGTTTACTGATTTTAATCTAGAAAAACATAATGAATTGAGAGGGTATCAATTAGGAGAAAAAATTGCCATTAAAATAAATCTGAATAACTGTTGGAATGCATACAGCTATATTGATGATTATACCCATGAGGATAATGAACGAGACGCGCATCCTGCAGTGGTTAAATCATTACTGTATCAATTGACCAGTGTAGTTGGCATCCCTCAATCAGATATTACTGTTTATGATGCTTCTCGACCAATGCCTAATTGGTTTTATGATCCAGTAGCAAGTGAATATCCCAACGTGCATTATGTTGATGCATATGGTGGAGCCTCCGGTAGAACACAAGTTCAGGCAAGTGATGATAAATTCTATTTTGCTGATGGTGTGATACGGACGCTTCCGGTCTGTGTGGTTGAAGCTGATTATTTAATTGATATGCCTCTATTAAAACAACATCCCATTAATCATGGGGTCACCTTATCTGGAAAAAATTTCTTTGGCAGCTTTATTGAACCAGTATCAGATATTCATAATTATCATATTTCTGGACAAACAATGGGAAATCCCGCTCCACAAGTTGATTTATTAGGTTCTGATCAATTAGGCGGAAAAACAGTACTTTTTATTGGAGATGGATTATATGCTACTCTTAATGATCATCGGACTATTTATCATTTCCAGATGTATCCTTTTAATGATGATTGGACCAATAGTTTATTTTTCAGTCAAGATCCCATAGCCATTGATTCTGTAATGTATGATTTTTTACATACCGAAGGACCTTGTCCAATAGAAGGATCACAAAATTATTTACATCAAGCCGCAGTTCTTAAAGAAAATTATTATGATCCAGAACATGATGGAACATATTTAAGTGGTAGCTTAGGTGTTCATGAACATTGGGATACCTCTGTTGATATTTTTTCAAAAGAAAGATACTCTGGAGTACAAGGATCCGGTATTGATTTTGTTGCTTTAGGAGGAACAGATGAGCATCCATCTATTGTGATAACCAAACCTGCCTATCAACACATGTATTTCTTAAACCAGGAACGATCATTTAGTATTCTCTGGCATGATTTCTATACCTTTACCACCACTATTGTGTTTGGTTCTATCACTGTAGAAGTTGAAACCTCTTCTAATCAGCCGATTGATGAAGTAGCATTCATGGTAGATGGATCTACCGTTTTTGTTGATGATGAACCACCTTATACCTGGGATTGGAATCAAGTTTCATTTGGGACGCATTTGCTTAATGTGGCAACTTATAAAGATGGTCAAATTACTGCATCAGCGGATCGTGAATTATTAAAATTATTTTAATTTTTTTCACGCGAAAGATAAAAAAGACCATGGTTCATGTCACGTATCAATGAATAATAAATCAACAAATCCGGCTTTGTATTTTTCTGATCTTATTGAAAAAGATTTGCAGGGTTTATCACCTATTCAAACTATTATGAAAATGGCTGAGCCAAGAAATATTCAGCAGATGGGATTGGATCCTGAAAAGGTTATCTCTTTTGGTGGGGGTTGGTGTAATCATAAATCGCCGGAACTTTTACAAAGGATTTACAAGCACATTATTGAAGATGATGAATTATTTCATAAAAGTGGTCGATATAGTCCTATAAAAGGACAATTTGATTGTTGTGAGCAATTATGTGCATTTGAAAAACACATATTTCACATTACCAATTTAAAACCGGATAACATTATTTTAGGTCATTCAGCAACACAATTATTTCATGATGTACTTCGAATCATCCAAAATCCTGGTGAGCCGGTTTGTTTTCTTGATCCAACCTATGCAAATTATCATAATGCAGTAAAATGTGCCCTTCCTAAAAGCAAGACGTACTATGTTCCTGCACTTGATTCAGATACCTGGCAATATTTTATTGATCCAGAGCAATCTTTGGAACAATTAAAAAATCATTGTTCACAGGGAATAAAATCATTTGTTTTAGTGGTACCAGATAATCCAACCAGTCAAATACCACCTCATTCTTTTATAAAAGCGTCTCAACAGATCATGGAGGATTATAATGGATTTTTAATCCTTGATTTTGCGTATAAATCATTATGGTTCGATGAGAAACCTGGATGTTTTTCCTGGTCCCCAAATGATTATGAAAATTTGATTGCGATTCATTCGAATTCGAAATGGCTATCAAGTTTGGGGAGAAGATTTGGATGGATTGAAGCTCATCCTAGCACCATTAAAGGACTAGAAAAAGTCATTGAATCCACTCTTCTTTCATCTGATACGCTTCATACCATGGCAACCACTCGTTTTTTGCAGGAAAGTATGAAACATAATTCTTTAAAGTCCTACATTAATTCCATTCGCTCCTTATATCAAAACACCGCGAAAGTTATGACTGATGCTATTGAAACATATTTAGAATGGCCCTATCTAAATCCAATGGGTGGTTTATACACGGTTTGTCCGGTTCCTGGTAGAAAAAACCCGGTTGCTTTTGTTGAAGATTTATTAAAACATACTGAAGTTTTATTAATTCCAGGTATTGGATTTGGACCATCTATGAATTACGGATTGAGATTATCATATGGGCCATTGTGTTATGATCATGAATTAATAAGACAAGGAATCAAAAAAGTTGGAGAATATATAAAAAAGTAAGTGAAATTAATCGTATCTTAATTTTGTTCCTTTCATTGTTCCAATACCGGGAATACTTACTTTTCTTTCAATATAATCAATTATTTCTGTAAAAACGACTGTGAAAAATAAATAGATTAATGCAATAATCGTGTAAATTTCGATATAACGAAGGTTTACTGAAGCGATTAATGTACCTTCTGCAAATAATTCTTTTACTGTAATTATATAGACTATTGAGGTATATTTTATGAGATAAATTAATTCATTTGACCATGCTGGAATGGATACACGTAGTGCTTGAGGAAGAATAATATGTTGTATAGAAGTAACTTTTGTCATCCCTAATGTTCGAGCCGCAATCATTTGACCTGATGGAACAGATTGAATTGATCCTCTTAAGTATTCAGCTTGATATGCAGCACTATTGAGGGATAAACCTATAACTGCTGCATTAATTGGTGAAAATGAAAATCCGATTGATGGTAATCCAAAATAGATAATAAATAATTGGACAAGAAGCGGTGTACCTCTAAAAACTTCAATGTATCCGATGCAAATCCATGAAACAATTCTATTTCCATATACTCTTCCCAATGCAAGACCAATACCAAGGGCGAATCCTGCTGCAAGTGCAAAAAATGTAAGATATAGTGTAACTGATAGACCATCCAGAAGATTTGGGAGGGATTCTATGAGAAAATCAAAAAATGATGACGCGATTTTATTCCCTCCTTATGTTTCTCCATAGAGGTGAGCAATTTTTCCTAGAAATTCCGCAGTTCGTTTATGTTCAGGGTTTTTAAACATTTTTTGTGGTGTGCCACTTTCAGCAATGACTCCATGTTCCATAAAAATTATTTCATCTGCTACGCTTCGGGCAAAACCCATTTCATGGGTTACCACCAGCATACTTACTTCACCTGCAAGTTTTTTCATAACTTCAAGAACATCGCCGATAAGTTCGGGATCAAGTGCTGAGGTGGGCTCATCAAACAAGATTATCGAAGGATTCATTGCGAGAGCACGGGCAATACTCACTCGTTGTTTTTGTCCTCCGGAAAGTTGTGCAGGATATTGAGATGCTTGTTTTTCAAGTCCTACCTGCTTTAAATGTTCTATTGCAATTTTTTCTGCTTCTTGTTTTTCAATTCCTTTTACTTTTTCAAGTGCGATACTAACATTTTTTAGTGATGTGAGATGATTGAATAAATTAAAATCTTGAAAAACAAAACCAATTTTTTGCCTAAGATGATTGATATTATTTTTTGGATCAGTAACTTCAATTCCTTCTAACCACACATGTCCTTTATCCGGCGGACTTAATTGATTAATACAACGAAGAAGTGTGCTTTTTCCAGTCCCACTTGGGCCGATAATGACTTTTGTTTCTCCTTTTTCCATCGTAAAGGAAACACCAGCAAGGACAACATTTTTACCATATGTTTTATGAATATTTTCAACTTTTAACATATGTGCCATGGTTTTTTATTCCCCAAATCTTATCATTTTCATCTTTCTACTTTTAACTCGTAACCTGGAATTCTATACTTTTTTTCAGCATAGGAAAGACTTCTATTTATAATGATGACTGTAATGAAATATAGTAAAGCGATAAAGAGGAGAACAGGTAAAACGAGCTCTGGATCACGAGAATAAATATATCGTCCCTGCCTCATTAATTCAATAACACCGATACTAAACGCAATAGATGTATCCTTTAAAACTATGGTAAATTCATTTGACCATCCTGGAATGGATAACCGTAGCATTTGAGGAAGGATAATATATCTAATTGCTTTTAATTTGGTCATTCCTAATGTACGAGCAGCAACCATCTGTCCTTTTGGTATACTATTTATCGCCGATCGGTAAATCTGGGCTTGATATGCTGTTCCTCTCAAACCAAGACCAAGAACTGCGGCTGAGAATGAATCGATATTAATACCTATTTGAGATGAACCATAATAAATTAAAAAAAATATGACAAGAAGTGGTATTCCTCTGAATATTTTTTCATAAATATAGACCAGAAATGAAAATATTCTTATGCCGTATACTCTGGTTATAGCAAATATAATGCCAAGTATTGATCCTAATATTAAGCTTAATATTGTAAGCTCTATGGTAACTTTGAGTCCTTCGAGTAATTGTGGTATTGATGTGATTAAAGTATCTGCTGCCAATTGACCACTTCATAATCAATGATATTAATTTATCATGATCCTTTTTTTAGAAATATTTCAATACCAATGCATTCCATTCGTCCGTATCTTTTATTGCTGCAAGTCCCTCATTTATATTTTCTAAAAGTACCGTATTTCCTTTTTTGACCCCAAATCCATATGATTCATTGGTAATTATCGTATAGATCACTTGGTACCCTGCATCATTTTCAAATGCTTCTGCTACTGGTTTATCTAGGACAATTGCATCAATATTTCCGTTCTTTAAATCAAGAATTGCCAGTGTATAAGTTTCATATCTTTTTAGATTATCTTCATTCATCAGACCGGGTGTTACAAGTGTGTCAAGCACCCATGAAGCACCAGTTGTTCCAGTTTGAGCTCCTAGTGTATAATTAGCTAGATCTGTTTCATTTACAATTGTTATATTCTCTCCAGCATTAATAAGAACTGATTGATCTGCTTCGTAATAGGGGTCACTGAAATCGATTTGTTGTTTTCGCGCATCAGTAATAGTCATAGCTGCGGCGATTACATCAATTTTTCCAGTTGAAAGTTCAGTAATTAAAGAATCAAATGAGATATCTTTTACTTCAACAGTATAGCCTTTATCTTCTAATATTGCTTTTATTAAATCAATATCAAAACCAACAATTGTTTGATTTTCATCTATGTATTCAAATGGGGCGAAATCAGCTGATGTTCCAACAATTATTTTATTTTCGTTATCTTCTGTTACACAACCAGTTAGGCCAATGGTTAGTAATAGTATCAGACCTAAACCTAACCCAATATATTTTTTATTTTCCATTCCTCACGCACCTCGTTATAACAAAGACAATAATACTTGCATTCTATATAAATTTTACAAAAAATTGATAGATTATTCATTTCTCAATAATTCATATATCTTATATTATTTGTAATGTGATTGAAAAATTCATAAAAATATATGAGATAATAACAATGATGTAAAATCCTAACCATTTTCTTTTATTCCAAAAGCGTACATCATGACCATCCATTGGCTCAATTGGTGTCATATCAATTACAATGCTCATCATGAGAAAAACAAAAGACATTTGTAAATACACTGCGGGGAAAAAGAAATTGATAATGAAAAATATCAAAGAAAGTCCGTAAAATAATTTGAAAATAAAATAATACATTTTCCCAAATTGTTTTTGTTGTTCATCATTATCAAGCATAGTAAAAGATGCAAGTGAAAAGGTGTTTCCTAAGATTGTACTTCCTAAGGTAAGAAGTGCTCCAAATGGCCAGAAGACATGTCTTGTTTGCATTTCATATTTTTTTGAGAGATGAATTCTGATGCTTTCTCGCAGGATGAAAACGATGCTAATGATGAAAATATTGAGTAAAAATAATTGTTGGAACTCTGTCATATCTGCTGACCATGTCCAGCTCATAGCAACCGAAAAAATAATAATTGCTAGTATTGTCGTAAGCGTTTCTTTCCATAGCATATTTGCATATTGTTTTTCCTCAAGTTCTAAAGTACTTTTTTTTATTTTCTTCATTTTCCGTTCGGCAATATGCTCTGATATAAAATCAAATATAAACTCAGTAACTGTATTACCTATTACACTCCATATATAGATCAAGATGATGCTTATTGATGTTGCAACTATTGGAATTATTTTTTTATCAATTAATCCATTTAATGGTGATTTTTCAGCTCCATAATTCTGTTGATTATTCGCTTCTGATTCTAAATAAGCAATTAAAACATTCTTGTCTTGTTGATTATCTATTCCAAAATGAATGATAAATGGTATTGATTTAAATGATGAAGTTTCAATATAGTTATTTGTTGATTGTAATTCATAAGTGTACGTATTTGATTTTTTACTTCCGAGAAGAATGAGTAAATCATAATTTTCTAATAAAATATCATTTGTTTGATTATCGGTCACTTTCTTTATTTCATCTGCATTTTCGATTTGAGATGCAACCATTGACAATATAAGATTGTCTTGGATGCTTAATTGGCTTCCTTTAATAATAAGGATATTATTGACCGTGTATGGCTCAAGATATGTCTTGATTCTTGATTTTGCGGTTTCAAATGAAACTGTGTCAATATCTTCTAAGGTAGGTGTAGTATGTTGAGAGCCAAATAGATAATGCTGATAGACTTCATCATCGGTTAATGCTCTATTCCAGATTAGAACATTATCGATATAACCTGAAAACGGAAGGGTGCAACTACCTATATAATTGCCAATAATAAGATTGTTGCCTGTGGTAAGATTATATGAAATATTTACATTTCCATCAGTTCCTTGTTGATATTCTTGCCCATCAATATATAATCGAATCGTTTCATGATCATATGTTCCAACAATATGGTGCCATTGACCATCCCAAATAGACGGGCCAGGGTTTGGTGATTTAACAACCTGATCAACACCATGGATATAAAAACAAATCCCACCGTTTGTGTCGGTATACATTGCATATGATGACCAGTCACAATAACTACTTCCTTTTGATAAAAGGTATGAAAAAGATCCATTTTGTTGAGTTGCTTTAGCCCATAATTCAACGGTTAATTGTTCAGGTTCAAGTGATGGACTATTATTTATAAGAATATAATCATCGGTTCCATCAAAAAATGCACAAGGGCCCTCATTTATACCTCTATTTTCTTGTATTGATCCATATGCTATACCATTATTTGAAAAGGCTGAAAGATCAATAATTGTTGTTTCATTTTGATGCCATGAATCTTCTTCATTAAACATCCAAAACCCTATTAATCCATTGGTTTGAAGTGAAGAATAATCTAATGTGGTTTCAGATTCTTCTTCCAAACAACCAGACAGTAATATGCTAATAAATAGAATTGAAAGTACACAAATTGATATTTTTTTCATTTGAACCTATATTTTCTATATAGTATTTTTTTTTATTGTTAAAAATTAGGTCTTTTTATGGAAAAAATGATGTGATTTAATAAATAAAATTGGAGGGAGGGAGGGGAGAGCTTAAAAAAAAGATTTAACCATGAGATGGTTGAAATCTCTCCCCGCATATTATATTTATTTGTTTTCGGGTTAATAAAGGTTTTGTTACATATCGGTACAATATTGGTATAATATAGGTTTACTATCATTTTTTAAATAATACTCAAAATAAATTAATTAATTATGATCAATAAAAATATTTATTTATTAATTTATTTGCTAAATATATAGAAGAAATTATTCAAAAAACACTTCTAGATGGATTGTAAGAAATTTACTGAAAAATATTTATTAAAAATAATGGATAAAATTTAAATAGTAATGGTATTATTTCAATTCAAAAGGAGTAAAACTGAAATGTCAATTAAATTTCAAGACCACATCGATAGACGTGTACACGAATTAAGACAACGAGAACGAGAATTTTATAGAAATAAACGAAAAAAGTCAAAAAAAATTAATTAAAAAAAAATTAATCAAAAGACATATAAAAAAATAAAACATATAATAACGAAAGGAATTATAAAGGTGAAATAAAATTTGAATCGTATTTGGTTCTGTCGTAATTGTAATTTTAAATTCAAAGAACCAAGCCACTCAAAGCATGAGAACAGAGAAATATGTCCTTACTGTGGAAGTAAACAAATTCACCAAACCGATGATATCGACAATTATTACCCATATATGGATACCATCAGATAACAATAATGAATCGTATCACTATTTAATTAATGAAAAAAAGATTTATCTTACTTAGTTATGAATAAATTAATCCATTCCATTCAGATTACAATTCTTGAAAAAAACGAAGAAAATCTGGAAGGTATACATGATATTTTTTTTCATCTTTTTCCAATCGATTTTAAAAAAGAACAAATCGACATTAAACATGAAAAACTAGAAGGATTGGAACAGAAAATCATTCATTCATTTTCCTTAATAACTACGAAGCAAAGACATAATAAAATCCTTTCTGAATCCATTTTATCAAAAATAAACAAAGAAACAAAGAAACAATTACTTAATCAATTAGATTCTAGATTAGATGATGAAGGTAATTTTTATATTCGTTTTGATAAACAAGAATTATTTCATGAATCATTTCAATTGACTGATTCAGGAAATTGTATCCATATCAAAATAAAGCTGGCAGCATTTCCCGCAAAAAAGGAACAGTTTAAAAAATCAATTGAAACATTAATAAAAAAAATAAAAAAAGAAGAAAATTAGAGTTTTGAAATAGTACTTCTCAGCTCGGTAATATTTGATTTGACCATATCAATTTCAGAAAGTTTTTCTTGTTCAAGTGTATCAATTATTGAATCAAGAGTAGTCGTAGCAGTGTACATATGTGTTGGACGACCTTTTCCTTTCTTTTTCAAATCTTTTTTCTCAACCCATCCTCTCTTTCGAAGCTCTTGCATAGCCACGCTAACTTCAGGCTGACGAAGATCAGCTCCTAATTCAACATCTGTGGAGCGACATTCTTGAACCTGACAAATATACATCAATGTTTTTGCAAGATTTCGAGGCATCCCCAGCTCAGTAAACAATTCAACTACTTTCTCATCTTTTTCATCAAAGACATCATTTGTTCTTTCCTTGATATCCCATCACCAACCGTGATATAACAAACATTGTATAAATATGTTACCAATAAAAACAAACATTGATTATTTAATAAGTCTTAAAATTTTAAAAAATATTAAAATTTAATTTTACCAATATTAACATTTCATTATTAACAAAAGATTAAATCTTGAAAGATGAAAATGAAAAAAAGTAATTAGACAAAATTTTTTTTTGAATATCACTTAGCAAGTAATATGAAATAAATAATAAAAATAATTGATAAATAAAAATAGAAGTTTATTGAAGAATAATGTTTATCCGTAATTTTTTAATTGGATATGAACAAATAGTACTTCTCCCTGGTATGATATTTGAGGTAAATAAGGACTATTATCTGTGAAAGTATATGCTCCTTGAAATCCAATGAAACTAACCAATGGATCTATATCTGAATCATATTTCCATAGAACTGCTCCGTCTTTAGAATCATAAATTGTTATTTCTGTTTCAGATTCAAATAAGATATACCCGTACAAAATAAAAAACTCATTATTCTTCTGATGATGAAAAAACCAATAATGATTAGGAAGTTTGATAACCGCTGGCCAGTCATTATGAAGAATGCCATTTATTTCAACATAGCATTGGGTAAAACACTGGCTTCTATCATTTACAGGTTTTGTATTAATATTTTGCAGTGCTTCAGCACTTTGAATATTAACAAATAGAAGAATCGAGAAAAGGATCAAACAAATCATTTTCAATTTTAATTTGTTTTTAATTATTTTCATTTTAACGTTCCTCCATATTGATGGATATAAATGCTGCTTTTCCATCAAGATTTACAATTAAATTTTCCAACGTTGATCCATCGTTATTATATATACCTCTAAAACCAACAAGGTGTAGAATCCATTGCTCCTGAGTACCAGTATTTTGCCACAATATATTTCCATCTTTTTTGTCGAGGATGGTAACATTTGCATTTGGCTCATTAAAAATTATTGGCCAATATACAATTAGATCTCTCTGAGGCCCTATTTTAATATCTGATAATTGAAAGGTAAATGTTACATCTCCTGATGCAATAAGATAACAATTTGAAAAACGTTGATTATTATTGTTTCTTAATATTCTACTATTTTTTTCAAAAGCACATATACTTGGCAATCCTGCAAAGATTAATATTATACATATAATAAATATTAATAATATTTTTTTCATAAATTACCTCCAATATACTACCAAATTTTACATATTTAAACTATTTTATTAATTATTTATCCAAAATAAAAAAATTTATCCTTTAAAATGTTAAATCGCCTAAAATCAAGCTACTGACTATATCTTTTTCAGGCTTTTCCACCAATTATTTGGTTCTATTGAAATAAGAATGGATAACATTTTTTTTGCTGATTGGGTTTGCAATCGTTTTTTGGTATTTGAAATCCAGCTATCAACATTAACTCCATATCTAGTTCTGGTTTCACAAGCAGTAACTATCATCTCAAGTAAATCAGCATCCTTTGCAATAATTCCTGCAGTTGTTTTTTGTTGTTCAATTTCATCCCAAAGCTGATGTATTTTCAAGCCAATATGGTCAAGAGATTTCAATTGTTCATTAACAACTTGTTCTTGATTAACAGATACGTATCTATTAGCAACTTTGTGAATATCACCAATTCGACATTCTGCAATGTCATGAAACACTAGCATAGTACAGATTTTCTCAGGATTTTCATATCCTTCAAGATTTGCTAGTAAAAATCCGATTTGAGCAGCTCTAAGACTGTGCTCTGCAACAGATTCGGGATTGGTTATGCCAAGCAATTTCCATCCTTCTCTTTGCACACGTTTTAACATTCCCATCTCAAACATAAATTTTGCATAACCCTCATAATTTTCCATGTTGAACCGCAATTCAATAAACTTTGAGACTAAGAACATTTCTATTTTTATTTTAAAGAATAATTTATAACATTCTTTTTGTTTTTCAGAACCTGATGAGCAAGTTAGAACGGTCGCTGAGTTTAACCCAAGTTACTCTTATGAGCATAGGTATCATTCTTGGGGCTGGTATCTATGTTGTAATTGGTCAAGCAGTTGGACTTGCAGGAAATGCGGTATGGCTTTCATTCATTATCGCAGCTCTTGTTGCCATGTTTTCAGGATTAAGCTATGCAGAACTTTCATCTCGATTTCCAACTGCTGCTGCTGAATATACCTATGTTGAAGAATCATTTGGATCAAGACTTGCATGGGTTACTGGATGGCTTATTATTGCAGGGAGCATTATTGGAAGTGCGACTGTTGCCATTGGTTTTTCAAAATATTTTTCAGCAATTTTTCAAACACCAGTTCTTTATGTAGCATTGATTACATTACTTATCATTGGAGTTGTCCTTTTTGCAGGGGTTCAAGAAACTGCTTCTTTAACCATACTTTTCACCCTTATTGAGGCGCTTGGTCTTATTATCATAATTATCATAGGTATCCCAAGGATTGGAACTATTGATTATTTAGCAATCGCAGAAGGCGTCCAGGGCATCATAAAAGCAGGCGTGTTGATTTTTTTTGGATATTTAGGTTTTGAGGGAATCACACGACTAGCAAGTGAAACAAAAGATCCCGAAAAAACAATTCCTAAAGCAATTTTAATCTCCATTGGTGTCACTACTATTTTCTACATACTTGTAGGCATTGCAGCAGTAAGTGTCATTCCATTTGATCAACTTGCTGATGCAGAAGCACCCCTTGCTCTTGTTGCAGAGCAGGCTTTCGGATCAAGCAGTTTTCTAGTTCTATCCGTTATAGCGCTTTTTTCAACGTTTAACACTGCTCTTGTTATGCTACTTAGCGGCTCAAGAATTGTATATGGGATGGCTGAAGAAAAAGGTCTGCCTGAAATATTTGCAAAAGTATCGATGAAAACAAAAACCCCTTGGGTTTCCATTATCGCAGTTGTTTTAGCCGCAATGTGTTTTTCATTGATTGGAGATTTGAAAACAGTTGCTAATCTTACTAATTTCACCGTATTTGCAGTTTTTATTTTCGTAAATGCTGCAGTTATCTATTTTCGATACAAAAAACCCATATCCACAGGATTCTTATCTCCCATATCCATAGGTAAAATGCCCGTTTTTCCGCTATTAGGCATTCTATCATCTCTTTTTATGATTATAAACGTTGAATATCATATTCTTATCATGGGTGGTGTTCTAGTAGTGACTGGTTTTCTTTTGTATCATCTCAAACAATCCATGTAAATCGTGTTTGTTTCCAGTCAAATACTTTCATTATTCCACAGGATGGTTTTTTTATCTGTTTTTTCATTGTCGGTGGCCTAATGAAATTGGGGGATTCTATGAAACAGTTAAAATCATCTATGATTCAAAAACAATGTCATGTGAACACAATGGAAGAATCTGTGCTTTCAGCACAAGTACTCATCCCATCGAATATTGCATTGATTGATCAAGCTATTGGAGGATTTAAAGCAGGATCAATGACGTATATGTATGGGGAAAGTCCTCTGCTGGGTCATTTCTCCTATGATCTCTGTGCTAAAACATATCATATGTTCCATGAGCATAGCGTTTTTCTTGATGGCGGATCTTCCATGAATCCATATATACTTGCTCGTTATGCAAAAACCTATGAGATATTTCCTTCTGATTTGTTGCAACATGTTCATGTCAGCAGAGCATTTACCATGTATCAGCTGAGCAGTTTAATCTATGATCATCTTGAAGATTTGATACAAGAGTGTCTACCGAAAACAGTCATCGTTGATGCATTTCCCTTCCTGTATCAAAACCCAGATGCTTCTTATGAAGAAGCACATACGCTGTTTACTGAAACGCTTTCCTTTTTACAAAAACTTACAAAAAAACATCATTTGATTGCAGTACTTACAAATAATATGCGTCATTGGGCTCATGCTCCATACCTTTTACATCAAGTTCTTTTCACCGGTTGCGATGAAGTGATTTGTATCAAACAAATGAAACATTGCCCACGCATATGGCTTCCACAGTATCATCATGCTTCTACTGTTACTACAGGCATGCAAGGGCAACTTTGTTTACAGGATTTTGGTATGGTGATAGCCTAATGGGACGAACCGTTCCGACATTTAGACGAGTGATTGAATCCTTTGGTCTTGAATGGACAGATTTTAAAAAAACACTGCGAGCCATAGATAAAGAAGCATTTGAATCATTACTGAATCATGCAAGAAAACATGCTGCAGCAGGTCATAATTTTCCCCATCCTAGTCCCTTCGAACCAATTGTGATCAGTATGCTGCTAGAACATGAGAAAACAATTCATTTGCTCTGTGAACAACTCCAAGAAAAAAAGGATGGTGAACAAAGTAATGACACTCAAAATGATCTGTAAAAAATGCGGGTGTGAAAAACCTATCTATGAATTTTTCAAAGGCGAAACCTGTCTTCAAGGATATTATGAATACTACCATAGCTGCATTCAAACGGCTTTAAACAGGTATCTATTTGATGAATGAACTGTTAACTCTGATGGGGTAATAATACGTGTAATCACAGAGTACATATTGTATGCTTTTTTTCTCTATTCTTTATATTTTCTATCTGTCCTTAATGCGAAAAAATAGATAAGAATGGAACGTATTTTTCAAGAAAGATTATAAGTCTGTAATAATTAGATTGTTTTGGCATACTTACTGATAGAGTGCTCCATCCACTTTCCACGCCTTGTTCATCTTTTACTTTGGCTTTGATCTGATAGGTACCTTTTTTCTGCCAGCTGTAAGGAGCATGTAATGGATCACCAGATTCTCTAAATCGGGTCCATTCTACATTGTTTCCATCGCCCCAATCAATATAGTAAGAGACTTCATCACCATCTGGATCAACAGCTGAAAAGACGTATTCATATTCTTGTTCAATCTTTCCATTTTCAGGACCAGTAATTACTGGTGGTTCTGGTGGATTATTATCTGATGATAACAAAAGAAGCATTGATGGATCACCATACAGATTAAAAGTGAACATGTCTATGTATTCAGCATAGTGATCCCAGCCATACAATGCATTGCTCTCATATTTTGATTCATATAATGCTTTTCCAATTGGTTCTTCATCAAGAATAAATTTTTTATTAAATTCATAAATGATTTGATCTGATCCTCCAGTATTGTTTGGCCAATCTGATGAGCCATACGGTGATCGAGCTGAAGCGATAACTGCCGCTGCAGCACCAAACTGCGGGTTGGTTACTAAATCAATTCCTAGATTTCCATAGGCATTGGGATCTTTTTCAGGGCAACCAACATAACAGGAAACAGCGGTGACAACTGATGGGTAATCATCATCCAGGTTTGAATATCTATCTATGATATCTGGCCAATCTATTTCATTTGCCTCTGGTACGGAATCACCATCATCGGTGCGCCATACTTTTCGGGCAACTCTATTGGTCCATCCATGTCCTTGCCAATTAACAATACTATATTGGCCATTTCTCCAAGTATTAATAAAAGTATTTTCACTTATTGCATCCCATTGATAGGCTGATGTTTCACGGCCTTCCTGTTCACTGAAATGATCGATTTGCCAGTCGGCCATAGCATCCTGCTCGATATAATGAGATAAAACTGCACCGTCCATTGCAGGATTACCAGAATAATCCTCATTATCAAAATAAAAAAATGCTCCTGCATTCAGGGCTTGATGTTTCCATCCATTTATATCTTCTTCAAATCGTTTAATTTTATCTAGTGTATAAGTTACATGGGAAGAAGTATCTGTAGGAATTCGACCGACATAAATCTCTGGATAAAAATCAGGAGTATCCTGAGTATATTCTCCGTAATATCCATCTCCATCCAGATCCCATGATTCATCATCAGGATAAGATAAATCACTATAGTAGTAATCGGTAGGTACTTCACCACTGGTGAAAACAAAAATATCAAAATCGTGATTATCCGGATTTGGGTAACAATATCGCATAGGTATACTATCAATAGAGCCAATAATTAACAGATATTCAAGTTGAGTAGTATCATAAAGGGATCTTAATGAGTTTCTTATTTTTTCAGCAAGATCATGTCCCTGTTGTTCCTCAATAACAGAATCAGTTATAGTCATAACTTGGACATCAAAGCCCAATGATGTTTTCCACGAGAGAAATTCTGATGACATCACTGTTGGATACAATTGATCTGTAGTCAGGATAAGATATAATTTGTTCGCAGTGGATTGTATATTATCTGGCTGAATCGTTTTTAATTCATTATTATGATGGTTTTGTGGAATTGATATTGGTATCAATTCATTTGGCGTGATTTGATAAATGATCATAGTTTTATTATCTTGTTCAATAGTTGCTGAAGTAATGGTGGGTGCTAATAAACCTATCATTAAAAACATACAGCATAAAATCATTTTCTTTCTCATATTTTTCCCCTAAATTGATTCCATGATTTAATCAAATATGTTAAATCATTCCATAATAAAAAGATACCAGTTCCTTAAATATTTTTCTTATAAAAACTAATACTAATAAATCAAAAAAACACTGTGTTTTGTCATTATGTCTTAATTATCAATATTTTGATAACATCATTTCAATTTTTTCAAAAAACATCTGTCTTATGCTAAGAAATGTATTTTTTGGCATGCTTACTGAATAATACGACCAATCGCTTTCTGCACCATAACTATCTTTTGCTTTCACTTTTATTTCATATGGTCCTTTCTTTTCCCAGATATGTTTCTGATAGATTGTTTGTCCAGATAAAAAAGGACCAATCCAATCAGAGGATGTATCATCATCCCAATCAATTTGGTAATATACTTGATCTGATTCCATATCATTTGCTGTTATCTCATAGATATATTCCGTTTGAATTGTGCCTTCTTTTGGACCATAGATAAGAGGTGCAATTGGAGGATTATTTTCTGTAATAAATAATTGAAGGGTTCTTTCATTATTCCAAAAGTTATCATCATTTTCACAGGTAACAATTATAGATACATTAAACCAAGAACCGATTGGTAAGACTACTGGCCAGTCGGGAAACATAAATTGTTCTGTTCCATCATCTGAAAATGAAAATGGTAAGGACTCATTATAGCGTACAGTGTTATTGTTAATAATGCTGCAGGTTATGGTTCCATTTGATGGAATTGCTCGATTATTTCTTATCGATATTTTAGGCGTAAACATTGATTCTGGAATAAGATGTGAAGAGAAATCGACAGAGAATATTCCTACGTCTGGTTTCCCAGTGCCAATACAGTAAAAATCTTCATCAAATCCACCGATGTACAAATAGCCTTTATCATCAATTGAAGGTGATGATTCAAAACCATTTCCAGTACGCAGTTTCCACTTTAGTGTACCATTTGGGTAAACAGCATAGAGATATCCATCTCTTGAACCAACATAAATGCTGCCATCACCGTCCACTATTGGTGATCCGTCTATTGGTCCATTGGTTTTATATTTCCATTGTAAGGTGGCATGAGTTTGTTCATCAGTAAGCGCATAAAGGCATCCATCATAAGAGCCGATATAAATGGAATTATCTGGCCCGATTGCTGGTGATGATTCACATCCATCTTCAGTTTCAAATACCCATTTCAAGGTGCCATTTGGATAAACGGCCCAAACATTTGTTTTCACATCTATTGGCTCTATCTGATACGCTCCATATGGGTCTGTTCCTACATAGATTGTTCCATCTTTACCGATGGCAGGTGAAGAATCAACCAGGTGTCCATCATAAAAATCTCCAGTTTTAAATTTCCATTGTAATCCTGGCGGATCAGAATTGAACGCATATAAATGATGGTCTTTTGAACCAATATACACAATACCATTGTCATCAATGGCAGCTGATGAAATGATGCACCAGTCTGTTTTATATATCCATTTTAATACACCATTTGGATAAATCTGAAAATACTCATAACTGGGGCTTCCCACGTGGATGATGCCATTTTTGTCAACAAGGGGTGAACAGAGATTAAAGAAGAATTTTAGTGGTTTTGTCCAAAGAGTTGTCGCTTTTGTTTCATCATCACGAATAGCATGAAGCTCTCCATCTAGACTAGTTATATATATGACATTATTAGGTCCGATCGTAGGTGATGAAAAAAATCCATTGCTGACGGTATGTTTCCATTTTAATGTTCCATTAGAATAAAATGCATAAAGACTTCCTTTTTGTACTGAGCTTAAATTCCAACCAGAACCGACATAAATAGTATTATTGTTGCTAATAGCTGCTGAGGAGACGATTCCATTATCAACATGAAATTTCCATGCTATCGTTGGTGTGGCAGGGCCAGTACTATTTGTTTGCCCGGTATGTTTTGTATCATGGTGAAACATTGGCCATGGATGATCAGCTGGTATTGTCTCATTATGTATTTGATCGTTTTCTCTCTCTTTTACGGGTTGTTGGTTTATGTTATATGCTGCTGCTTCTATTGAGATAAATAGAAGAAATAGAATCAAGAAAGAAAAGATATTTTTCTTTTTCATTTTTTCCTGTTTTAATTAAAAAATGAAAGTAGAGAAATTAGGTACTCATTAATTGAGATCTCATGGTTCATTAGCTGAAATAATGTTGTTGATGAGCTGGTTTTTGGCATACTGACTGGATATGGTTCTGACCATTCACTCCATGCATCAAAAGAATCTCTCACACGGGCTCTAATCTCATAATCTCCTTTTGCCATCCATAAATGCGTTACTTCGTATACTGTTCCATTTAACCAGGTTTCTCCACATCCTGCACCACCTTCGGTAACTATTTCATCTCCAAAGTCAATTTCAAGGGTGTACATAAAATCTCCATAATCTGGATCGGTGAGGAGAAATTCATATGGATGCGACTCTCTTATTTTACCCGACGTTGGACCACTTATAACTGGTGGATTAGGCGGTGTATTTTCATTTACATTACAATTTTTCAATTCATTTGTTACTGTATATGAATAACCAGAATAAGCAGATCCAAAAGATGGAACGAAAAACAACATACAGACAACAATAAACAAAATCTTTTTATTCATCTATTATACCCCCCTTAAAAAAAATAATAATATTATATAAACATTGTCCTATTTTAATAAATAAATGGGTTAAAAATAAATAAAAAAATTTATTTTTTCTTTGTAGCAATTCTAATCCCAGTAAGAATAATAGCAATTGCGATGATAAGCAATATCAGACCACAAAAATCAATAGGAAAAATATTGAAAACCGCTTGATCAATAATAAAAATACCAATTAAAATAACTACAATTCCCCAGAAAACAGGTGTCAAAGGATTTCTATTATTACTTTCACATACGCAATCATCATCTTTTTTATAACGATCTTCTGGATGTTCTAAATTTACTCCACAATTACCACAGAAAATTGCATCATCATCATTTTTATGACCACATCGAGAACAATAGACCATATAATATACATTAATAATGAATAGATATTTAAATTAATTCAAAGAAATGTAAAAAAACTTTTTTTTTACTACAAAATATTTCATCAATTTTGTTTTAAATATTTGGAATAATTTAAAAATAACCAGTTATTTTCCAATTGCTTGATGAGGGTGAATGATGAGAGACATACCATCAATTGTTGAAGAATTAAGAAATAACGAAGCATATAATGCAAATCAAATTCAAGATGATCAGATCATAAATAATGATACGGAAATGAAAAAGCAAAATAAATTGAATGCTGATGATTCTCTTGACGATCTTTGGTTTGATATGTGGAAAGTACTTTAATAGAAACATGAAATACATTTCATTTTCCAATCCAACAATAGCTTAGTTATCATTTCGCCAACATATATTATATTGAGGGATTTTTGAAAATAGAATTTTATGAATTAGATATGTTTATAATAAATGAAATTATTTTTTTATATAAGTCTCTGGTGCGATGATTATGGGCGAACCGAAGTATAGATGTAAATATTGTAAAAACCCTATGAATAAGATTGAATATGAAATGTATCATGGTCTTTGTTTAAAATGTAGAGATCTGCAGGAATGGAAACAAATACTTAAGGAACAAAAGAAATAATTTTTTTTTAAAATACTTTCACCGCTCTTCTTTTACTGTTTTTAAGAAAACAACCATATTTTCCAAAACATGATGGTTGTCTATGATTAGCGGGTTTATTTTTGATGTCTATCCAGATTATAAAAAGGATGTTATGGTCATCTGGCTGCTTACAGAAAAAGGACCAAGGTGTATTCAACGTTCATATCATCCTGATTTTTTTGTTTCTTCTTCAAAATCAAATTTAGAGCGTCTTATTCCCTATGTAAAACAACTTCCCACTGTTGCTCAAATAAACCTTACTCAGAGAAAAACACAACTTGCTTCAGAGCATCATTCCCATGTCCTTCAGATTACTCCCGCATCTCTTTCTCAGTTTCATGCAGTAGCAAAACAAATCGATGGTTGGGGAAAATATCACACCTATCAACTGTATAATGTTGACCTTCGTCTTCCTACCCGATATCTTCATCAACAAGGAGTGTATTTCAATGCATTTGTTACGGTTGATTCCCATAACTTTATCCTGCATGATGACCAATGGGCTATTGATTATCAGATTCCTGATTTTTCTTCCTGCCATCTCTTCATTCATCAAGATAAACATCATCCTGTCTTGTCTTTTGATTATCCTCTCTCAACGATAGTTGTTGATGATATCAGTTTTCAAGAGGAAAATGAAGTAGATACCATTCTTTCAGCAATTCGATATATTCAAAAAAAAGATCTGGATCTTATCTACACCAAGCAGGGAGACAGTATTGTTTTTCCCTGGATATGTCGCCGTGCAGAAAAACATGGTATATTAAAACATCTTACCTTCGGTCGGGATCCAACAAAATATCTTGTTCCTATGAAAGAAGAATCCTCTTATCTAAGTTATGGACGGATTCTTCATCGTCCTGCATTTTACATGCTTGCAGGAAGAGCTCATATTGATACTACGCATTCTTTTTTCCATGGTGAAGGCGGCCTTTCTGGGCTTATTGATTTATCTCGATGTTCTAATATATCCTTTCAATTATTATCTCGTTTGGGCCCGGGTACGGCTATTAGTCAGATACAAGTAAATGAGGCTCTTTGTCAAAACTATTTGATTCCTTGGAAAAAAACAAGACCTGAAAATTGGAAAACTGCATCTCACTTGCTTATCTCTGATCGAGGCGGCCTAATCCTTGATCCACTGGTTGGTCTTCATGAACAGGTAGTTGAGCTTGATTTTGCCTCTCTTTATCCTAATATTATGGTTTTGTATAATATTAGTCCGGAAACACTGCTTTGTTCGTGTTGTTTACCGGATCACCGTCAAGTACCTCAATTAGGGTATCATATTTGTTCTAAGAACAAAGGTCTTCTTCCCACCGTGTTAGAACCGATATTGCATAGACGTTTTTTATTTAAAGCTCGATCCAAAAATGTGCACTATGATCAACAACGATATGCGCAACTGCAGCAAACGTGGAAATGGGTTCTCATTGTTTGTTTTGGATATACTGGGTATCGCAATGCTAGATATGGGCGGATCGAATGTCATGAGAGTATTACTGCTATCAGCAGAGAGATTCTTATTGCTGCTATTGAGTTGGCGGAATCTTTTGGATATCAGGTCTTGCATGGTATTGTAGATTCGCTTTGGATAAAGGCTCGTAATGCTTGTGAAAAACCAGTACGACTTGCCCGGCTGATTAGTATGAAAACCGGTATTCGCATTGAGGTTGAAGGCACATTTTATTGGATTGTGTTTCTTCCTAGTAAAGGAACGGGTGTTGGTGCATTAAATAGATACTATGGATTGTATGATACTGGTGAGTTAAAAACGAGGGGTATTGAGCTTCGACAGCAGAATACGCCACCATTTTTCAAAAAAGTGCAGCAGCAGATGCTAACTGTTTTTTCTCTTGCACATACGGCAAAAGAGTTTCATGCGCTTATCCCACAAGCAATCCAGGTGATGTGTGATGCTGGCAACCATATCATCTGTGATTCTGTTGACCCTCAGGAATTTGTGTTCACCACTCGCATCTCAAAGGATATTGGAGCATATAAAGTTAACAATCTTGTCAAAGCCGCATTACAACAGCTCAGCCAGTTTGATATCCACTTAAAACCGGGTCAACTTGTCCGATATGTTGTTCAGCAGCAGAGAGCAAGAAGGTTTTCTGACAAAATATGCATTCAGGAGCTTATCACTGATGAGACCCGTATCGATGTAGCGTTTTATTTGCGGTATCTTGCACGATGTGCTGAAACCCTTCTTCTTCCTTTTGGCTATAGGATTGATTTGTTTGAAAAAATGTTATTGAAACAATGGAGTCGAGGTGGGTCATGATGAAATCATTTTCCTATGAGTTAGAGTTACTTTCTCCAGTCACAAGTTTTTTTGAACGAAAAGGATGCATTGTTCATAGGGAGATTCAAATAGGATTTTGCCGAGCAGATATAGTGGCTTTTACACCAGAACAAAAAGTAGTCTCAGTGGAATTAAAGTTATCTGATTGGAAAAAAGCGTTAATTCAAGCCAAAAACTATCAACTTGCATCAGATTTTGTATATGTTGCCTTTCCGTTATCTAAATCTTATAATGTGTTGAAAAAAGCCCGTCATCTTCTTAAAAAAAATGGTATTGGTTTCTTGGTCATCCATGAGGAAAGTCAGCGGGTATGCAAAATTATTGATGCTACTCAATCACACAAAAAACTTGGTACTATTTCCCTTGCTGAAATTCAAAAAATGAAACAAACAAGTCTAAAGAAAAAACCATGGCTGTTTTAATTCTTTTTATTTAAAATATGAAATGAATGGCAGGTTTGGATGGTAACATATTTTTGTAATTGTGTAAGTTGAGATGGTTTCCATGATTCATCTTTTAGAATTTGTTGTATTTTTTCATCAGATAGTTCCTCCTCAATAGTTATGTTTGTCTGTTCCTGTAAAAAATGAAGTAATTTTGTTCTTTTTGCACTTTTTAAATGAGGAAGAATAAATATGTGATGTTTACTTATTTTGATATCATAAGTGGAGCCATGTACTCTTTCTGTTTGTTTTTTCTTCATATGTGCTATCAGCTTTTGTTCAATAGATTCAATTTCAGCATATGTATCTAATTTCATTTGCTGTTTTTTCTTTTTTAATTCTATATATCTATCAATTAATCTTGTTATTGAATTGGAATGATATGATTTTTCTTCAGATTCCTCATTTACCATGTAGAGATGACTCCATTGAGGGCATATGGTTTGATATTCACACCATTTACAAAGAAATGAGGGATTAGCTGGAAAAATGTTACTTGCTTCAATTTTATTGATCAATTGAATGGTTTCCTTTTTCACTTTTTCTAATTCATTTTCTGTTTTTTTGATTTTCAATTCTTTATCAAATTTTAAAAAATGCCAAATTAATGAAATGTCTTTAACTTTAGGATAAATTTTTTTGATTCCAAGTGCGTATAATGAAAGTTGTTTATTGTTTTTTAATTCTTGAATGGTTGGAAGTCTTGAATTGGTTTTGTAATCATGGATCTGGATGCTTTCTTTATCTTTGGAAGCTAATCTATCGATATATCCTTGCAGTTTATAGTTGCCATCTTCATCTAGATTAAAAATAATATGTTTTTCAACATCAACTGTGGTTGTTTGATCAAATGGATAGTGGCGATTATAATATGACGTAATATAAGAAATCCCCATCTGTTGATAGTAGGATGCATTCCAGTTTCTATTATTAATAACGATTGCATCGTTCCATTTTTGTTGCCATTGAGTTTGATAAAAAAATACAAGCTCCTCTAATGTGTCTATTTTATCATTTTTGAGATCCTGATATAATTTCTCTAATGTTTCATGGACTCTGCTGCCTAAAAAAGCTTCAATTGGTTCAGGAATTTCTGGTTCAATCTTATCTATATATCGAAATTTGTATTTTAATGGACATTGTTCAAATGTGGATAAACATGAATATGAATACATCATGATGTTATTGGATAATATTGATTACTATAATTGTTTTTGTATAAAATGTTGAATACTTTCAGTCATCTAGATTTTCACTATTAATATCAGAACTACTATTCTAGATTCATCCTGACGACTATTGCGGGGGAACTGCCAGCATAAGGGTGCATCCCCTTAATCCCATTTTCTTTTCGCTGGCTTTTCTGCCAAATTTTATGATGTATTATTATACTCGACATCAAAAATTATACGTACCTTTTTTAAAAAGAACGTGTTTTTCATGTTGATTATTTGGAGGTTAGATTTTTGGAAAACCCCTGTTTTCAACATCAATGTATAAAATGCTGCCAAGATACCATGATGATTGTATCAAATGAGGATATCCATCGAATTGAACAATGTGGTTATAAGAAGAAAGATTTTGTGATTATAAAGAATGGATGGAAGCAATTAAAAAATAAAAATCACCGGTGTGTTTTTCACGATGGAACAAAATGTACAATTTATAAAAACAGACCAGTTGGATGTCAATTATATCCAGTCATCTTTGATTTGGATACAAAAGAGCCAGTCTTGGATAAAGATTGTCCATATAATTTTATGTTTGAAATTACAAATGATAAAAAACGTATCCTATTGGAAGTAGTAGAAAAAGTAATAAATGAATAATGCTCATTAATTCATGACCATCTATTACAAATTTCATTTCATTAAAATTATGTGTTTTTTTCTAATAATTAAAAAAATAGATTATTATTTTTGTTATTTTGTACTAATATTTTTGGGGTAATTTTATCTATATTGACCGCTTTTATTAATATGGGGTTGTTAAATTGAAAAAAATAGGAATTTTCTTTCTTACTATCATAGTTATAGTAAGTGGGTTACAAGTTTTAGGGGCCGGAGATTTTCAAAAACAGACGATACAATTTCATTCGTCTTTTAGTCCAATATCATTTGTAGAGAATCAAGATTATCTTTCTATTTTAAGTGATAATATTGATGTTATTGATACGCCTGGAAGTCCAAAACTTCCTCGATATCACAAAGTGTTTTCATTTCCAGGTAAAATAAAAATTACTGATATATCTTATTCGTTTTCAGAGGAAATCACTCAATCAGTATCAAACAGCATTGAACCTGTTCCTGAAATCCGTTATAAATCAACAGGTGAACAATCATCTGAAACAGTGGAATATATTCAGGATACTGGAATTTATGGTGTAGATGCGTTTTATCCATCAGATAGGATTGAATATTCTATCCGTTGTGGACTTGATTTTAATGGAGTTGAGACAACATTTGTTTGTTTTGATATCTATCCTATCTGTTATAATCCTATAAAATCAGTAATTAAATCAGTTGATGAAGTCTCACTTGAAATATCCTACAAGGAAGATACAAATGATGAACAAAAAATTTCAGCTGATTCATATGATTTGGTCATTATTGCGCCAAATGAATTCGTATCAGAATTGCAGCCACTTGTTACTCATAAAATTTCAATGGGTGTGCGAACATTATTAAAAACAACTGAGGAGATATTATCTGAATATAATGGAAGAGATGAACCCGAACAGATCAAATATTTTATAAAAGATGCTAAAGAAAACATGGATGCAAAATATATTCTTTTAGTAGGTGGTTTAAAATCATATCTTCTCGGAAGGGATAAAGATGGTATAAATTATGGTGCTTCAGGTTGGCATGTTCCAGTTCGATATACTCTTATTAAGGAAAGTGATGAGGTAGGATGTATATCTGATTTGTATTATGCAGATTTATATCGATATAATGAAGATACTCAGCAATGGGAGTTTGAAGATTGGGATAGCAATGGTGATGGTGTTTTTGCTAAATGGTCTATGTTTGTTGGACAAAACGATAAACTAGATCTGGTACCAGATATTTATGTTGGTAGACTTCCTTGTAGAAATAAATTTGAATTACGAATAGTAAGGGATAAAATCATAAATTATGAATCCACATCGCCTGCGGAAAAACCATGGTTTAATAAAATAATTGGCATCAGTGGCAAGAACTTTGATTTATGGAAGGATCAACCGGATGGAGAATATCTTGTTGATAGAGCCATTGAAAATATGAGTGGAGTGACTGATGATGTGGTACGAGTGTATGCATCTAATATTCTCACGGGTGAAGGTTCAATTCCTGATACAGAAGGGATTGTTACTGAGTTTTCAAAAGGAGCAGGATTTATCGATTTTGAAGGACACGGTAATCCAATTGTTTGGGATACTATTAAAGCAGATGGTGAGTATGATAACCATGATTGGGTAGGTGGCATTCGTGTTGATGATTTCCTTGATTTATCAAATGGTGATAAACTTCCGGTGGTAATGGTTGGAGGCTGTCACAACGGTCTTTATAATGTATCTATTCTGAAAATTTTACTAACCCGCAATAGCCATTCTAATTATTACTGGACTTATACGCCTACACCGCTTTGTTTCTGCTGGGCAATGGTTGTGAAACCAAATGGGGGTGCAATTGCTAGTATTGGTGCTACGGGTCTTGGTCCAGCATCAGGAAATGATCCTATTTCACTTCAGGGAGAAATTGATTTAGATTTCTTTTATGCCATAGGTCATGAAAACGCTGAAAAATTAGGTGAGGCACATAGTGGGGCGGTTATGAAATATGTGACCGATAATGATGTGAAACAACGAGAGGCTTTTACGGCTACCATAACACAACTCTTTGGTGATCCCAGCCTTCAGTTTGGTGGATATTAAATAATTTCACCAACTCTTTTTCTTTTTTTTTATTATTCCTAATTATCATTTTCCAATTATTGAATTAATTATTATTTTCAATTGAATAAATAATGACAAATATATCTACAAATTATTCTATAGCACTAGAACGTATTGATTAATTATAAAAAATAAAAGAAGAGGGCTTTATTTATAGCCCTAAAATAAAGAACAAAAAGATATTCGCATCTCGTTTTTCAACCATACTTCCTACAG
>CAZWQV010000020.1:0-31346 GCA_964636235.1 uncultured Thermoplasmatales archaeon | reverse complement strand
GAAATAATATCAACATTATTGATAACTGTGTAATCAATATCTACTATGGAAATGTCCATTTTTTGGTCATCAGGAATGATGATACCTCTCCTAATAGTTGGAATATCTGGATATCCCGGATCATGGGTGTTTGATTCACGGGGTATAGTAAATTTTGAATATACGGTATCATCAATAGTAATTTCTTTTTGTTGATATCCTAGAATAGTATATGTTATAATCGTTTCATCAGAATATGTTTCACAAGTGATATCAATACCTGGATTTTCAAATAATTCTTCTGATTTTCCTGTTTGTATTATAGGTAAAAACGCAGTCATTATCAAAAAGCAAATGACAAAAAAAGATAACGTTTTTATTTTATTATTACTTTTATATGCTGTTGTAGCAATCATTTTATATTCCCCTTTAAGTTTGCGCTTATTTTATTGCCCTATTATTTTAATATAACATATAGTATATAAATATATGTTAGGGTTATGAACGTATACATTTCAAGAACCTTTATTGAATTTAGAATCATATTTGATGACTATTTGATCAATAATAAACGCCCTCAGATAATGTACTCGTCCCCTTTTTGTTATGTGAGCAAGCCTAACATGATATAATATTTGTATTATATAAAAGATATTGTTCTTAACAATTCATTCATTTCGATAAAGTATTTAAATAGTTTTATAGATTTGAACTAAATAATGAAAAAAATCGATTTAATTGATAAAAAAATATTATATCATTTGGATATGAATGCTCGTCAACCTTTTTCACAAATTGGAAAAAAAGTAGGTCTTCATAAAAATGTTGTAATGTATCGCGTGAAAAAATTAATAGATGCAGATATTATCAAGGCTTTTATTACCAATATTGATGCATTTAAATTAGGTTTTATGAGTTTTAGATTCTTAATTTCATTTCAATATGCATCTGAAGAAAAAAGAAATGAAATCATTAAATATTTTTCTTATAATCCAAATATCTGGTATCTTGCTTTAATTGAGGGACCATATGATCTCATATTGAATTTTTGGGTAAAAGATATTGATACATTTGAAAAATATTGGGACAAATCATTGGAAAAATATCGATATTATTTTAAATACTATGATTTTAGTATTTTTACGAAAACATATCATTATATTGATTCTTTTTTGATTGAAGGTAACAATATGTAAAATGATCGATTAAAAAATGAAATCATTAATTATAAAAAACTTGTATCAATTGATGAAATAGACTGGAAAATATTAAATCAAATAGCATCCAATGCTAGAATACCAATTGTTGAAATCGCTCGAAACTTGAACACCACTAGCATGGTGGTAAAATATCGATTAAAACAGCTTATGAATAAAGCAGTAATACAAGGTTTCAGATTAAATATTAACATTGCAAAACTTGGATTAAAATATTATACAATACGGATTCAATTAAAAAAGTACCAACATAGAATATCAATTATTAATTATGTGAAGTTAAACCCTCTTGTAAAAATGATTGATAAATCAATTGGTGATTCAGATCTACTTATCGGAATTAGATCATCTAGTGTTGATACCATACAAAAAATCATATGGGATATTGAAAAGCAGTTTCCAAATTGCATTAAATCATTTGATTATTACTATTTTTCTGCATTGGATAAACTTAATTTCTTACCAAATAAAAATGAAAAATAAATTATTTATTGATTTTCTATCGATATGACTGTAACTATAAAAATAATTGTTTTACCCGCAAGTGGATGATTAAAATCAATAGTAACAATATTGTCTTCAATTTCAGTAATAACTCCCATAATTCTTTTATTATCCTGCAGTTCAACAGTTACTTTTTTTCCAACCTCTGGATTAAAATCTTCACCAAATTTATCATAAGGGGCAGATAATAATAACTGTTCTTGATATTCACCATAGGCTTGATCTGGAGTTAATGTAACCTCTTTCGTCTGTCCAATTTGCATATCAATTAAATTAGATTCTAACTCTGGGAAAATAGCACCTTGACCTACTTTTAATTTTAATGGCTTTTCTTTTTCAATTTTGAAAAATATTTTTCCATCAGGTAATTTACCTTCACATTCAATATTAACAACATCTCCTTGTTTTACAGTACTCATCTCATGACCACCTTCTATGCAATTTTTTTATATTAACAAAAATCCTAAATCTTATTCTCAAAAATCTAAGTATTTTTATTCCATTGCAATTATGTTGAATTTCATCATCACTTAAATAGTTATTCACTTATTTTGAAATAACATCATCCATAGTATAAAAAAATTAATTGCGTATTTTAATATACTCTCTTTGATTATATGTGTAAACCTGAGTAAAAATACGCTAAAATAAATAATGTTGTACTAATGGTTATAATAACATTATCGTCAAATGGCCCACATTCATATCGTTCTGCAATTGAAGCAATTAGACCAGCAATCGCACCTCCAATAGCAATCGATCCTTGTGATCCCAATATATATCCAATTGGAATACAAATCAATGCCATGAAAACATTACCAATGGGATGCTTACATCTTTTTTTATAAAATATATTTCTTATAACGCCTGTTATACCATCTCCAAATGACATAAATACCGCAGGAATAATAGCAACCCAGGGATTACCAGTAATAATCCATAGAAAGGTAATGCTTAATCCCCACATAAGACAAAAATTAACATCATTTAGATCATTATTCGTCTGAAACCAATATAATTTACTGCCCCTTTTATGAGAAATATAGGTTATTATAGTAAGAAGCATTCCTGCAAGAAGTGGATACCAATATGAATGATAAAAGGTAATAAAATAAGCGGTAACACCACCAGCGAAAATATGTATCATCTTTCTATTGTAATAGATTGCTGAATCCTTGTCAACTTTCCGATTAATCATGAATTCATAAAGAAATTTAAGGGTATAGAATACACAAAACACATAGAAAATGAGTGCACCGGTGAGTAGTATATCAGTAAAGATCATTGCAGTCCAGTGAATATTATAATGATATTTAATCTTTTAAGAATAAATAGAGTTATTAAATTAATAAATTTTTTACCTTATTTCATAACAATTCATAACCTTTGAAATCAAAATAAATAAATTATTCATAAAAATACTTTCAATTACCCCATATTTTTATTATTATAGAGAAATGAACAATTACATGGTAAGAAGACGATTATTGCGGGGGAACCGCCAGAGAAGGATGCATCCCACCTTCCTCCTCCTGGCTTTTCTGCCATATTTTTTTTATTTATATTAGATATTCATGCGAAATTATCCAATACCCTTATTAGGTAAATGCAAATTAAGAAGTAGTATGGCAAAAAAAATGCGACGTGGAAAACGTTCCATTGTTCGTAATGCATCTAAAACGATGGAAAAACAAATGCTTATACAAGCTGAAACCATTTATAACGATCCTTATATTGTTCTTCCAAAATATGATGATCCTGTATCAATTAAGAGATTCAAGAAAACACGTAAGCTGATAGAAAAAATTGATCAAGTAAAGGATGATTTATCAAAATTAGAAAAAATTGCAAATAAAAAAAACTTAAGTGCCGCTATCGCTGGAACAATGCTCATTCATCATGCAAATAAGGCCCCATTTCTTGCCGCAGCCCCATTTTCTTCAGGTAATGTATTATATGCTCAAAGAGGTAATGCCACAAAAGAACATCTCATCGGTGTTCAACATACCAATGATCCATTGTTACGATTATTTGCTATCAAAGATTTAGCGTTAAAATATAAATTACATATCTATTCATGGGATCATTCTTTTATTAGTACGGGAGAAACAGCAAATCCACCTGAAGAATTTGTCTTGTTTGTTATGGAAAAAAATAATCTAAAGATAAAAAATAATATTGCTACTTGTTCTCATATAAAAGAAAATGATCTTAAAAATAAAAAAATACTTACAGAACCATATCTTGATATTTATTGGAAATCAGCAAAAACACATATTGGTATTTGTCAGCATTGCGCATATCCAAATAAAAACTTTATTTATGAAATTACAAAATATATGATTGAGCCTAATCTTTCTAAGGATTTTGAAGTTGAGGTTATTGGAAAAGTGATTAAACAAGGATCTGAAATAAACAAATATGACACAAAATTTATTGATGAATATTTATCGGGCAGTTTATTTGATAAACAAATGATCCAAAAAAATATGAATACTCGCTTAACCAACTTAAAAGAATCAGATGAATTATCATATGTGTTAGATGGTGTATCTTTTGGTAAAAATTTTGAAGAATTTATCGATGCCTTACATCCAAATAATTATGAAAAAAAAGCATTATTATCTTTATTGCCGCGATATCAAAAATCAATTGTTGTTGAAGATGTTACTCCAAATGCAGTAATCGAAATAGTCTGGGACGATCTTGGACTATCATTTCTAGAAGAAATTGTCGCGGATAAAAAGAAAGCAAGTGATCTATATTCATTACCAGATTCACCTTCACAAATACTGCAAACAGCTTTTGAAATGCAGAAACACAGAAAGATTTTACAAAATCTTCCCAGTTACGAAAATTTACCACCGATTGCTTCATATATTCACAGAATTGGAAAAATATATAGAACTGATGGAAAAGAAAAAATGATTATCGAAGCAAAAAAATATCCTGAAAACACCCATGGTAAATCATTATGTTATGCCTTTTTATTATCTGTTAATAAGGCAGAGGATATGAAATGGAAATTTAAGAAAGATGAAGTTGAATCCGGTGAATTCTTACAATCATATACTGATACTTTTTTAACTTGTGATTCCAATGAATATCATCAATCTTTTCAAGATCTTCTTACTTATAGTGGCACTTCAATTGATTTAGATACCTATTTAATTTCATAAATAGGTATTCTGAAACTGATTTTCACCATTACTTATTTAAAACAGGGTTTGATTCATGCCTGATGTGGTAATCTATGGTTCGAGCATCAAATAGATCAAAAAATATTTCTTATGCTATTCGAGATGTAGTTCTTCCTGCAAGAAAACTAGAGAAACAAGGAGCAAGAATTCTCCATTTAAATATTGGTGATCCAAATAAATATGATTTTGACACACCGCAACATATGAAAGATGCCTTATATGAAGCAACAAAAAATGGATATAATGGATATGCCCCATCTGAAGGATATCCTGAGTTAGTTCAAGCTATCATTAATCGAGAAAAAACGCGTAATAATTTATCATACCTGCCAGAAAATATTTGTGTCACCACCGGGGTAACAGAATCATTGCAGATTTTACTTGAGGCAAGTTTAGATCCAAATGAGGAGTTAATAATTCCAGGGCCAACTTATCCACAATATAATCTTATTACTAAAGTAAATGATGCATTACCAGTTAATTATCGTTGTATTGAAGAAGAAGGGTGGCAACCTGATGTCGAACAGATAAGAAAACGAATGAGTAACCGAACCAAGGCAATTGTCATCATTAATCCAAATAATCCTACCGGTTCTGTATATTCAAAAAAAATAATTAAAGAAATTATAGATATCGCAGGAGAATATAATATTCCAATCGTATCCGATGAGATTTATGATGATTTAACCTTTTCAGAAAAACAAACCGCAACCGCTTCTCTTGCCAAAGATGTTCCTGTTATTACTTTTAATGGCTTTTCCAAAGTCTATCTAGTCCCTGGATGGCGTATAGGATATGTACTCTTTCATCATGAAGGTGAACTGGATGAGATACAAGATGCATTTATGAGAATTGCTCGATCTCGCTTATCCGCAAATTCAGTCTGCCAAATCGCTTGTATCAAAGCATTGACCGGGCCGCAAGATCATATCAAAAAGGTAAATGAGAAATTAAAGAAACGCCGTGATTTTTCTTATAAACGGTTAAATGAAATTCCAGGTATCTCAACTTCTAAACCAGAAGGAGCATTCTATATCTTTCCAAAAATTGATGCTATGAGTGAAGGAATTTGGAAAAGTGATAAAGAATTTGTTTTGGATCTATTACACCAAACACATGTTCTGGTTGTTCATGGTTCTGGCTTCTGCCAAACATATGGGAAAAATCATTTCCGTGCAGTTATACTTCCTCAGATGGAAGTATTAGAAGAAGCATTTAACAAAATGGAATCGTTCATGAATGATCGATTGAAAAGGAAAAAATAAGGTATTTCTCCTTTTTTTCTTTTTTCTCAATTTAAACCAACAATCTTATTTAATAATCAATGAATGTATTGAAAAATGAATCTGATTGATATTCTTCTTGGTACTGTGAAAAATCCAATTTTATATTCCATTATTTTTTTTATTTATGTTGTTTTAGCTGCAGTAATCCTTCCCATACCCGTAGAAATTGGCCTTTTCAATTATTATATAAATCCGATTCTACTTGTAATCATTTTAGCTTTAGGAAAGGGGGTTGGTTCACTTATTGCCTTTGAGATAGGCTCGAAAGTCCGTGATATTTTCAAAGGAAAATCATTTGGTTCAAAGCTTACCAAAAAAATAATTGATTGGTGTGAACGATTTGTAATAAAATATGGTTATATTGGATTACTTATAATCATGAGTATTCCTTTGATGATTGATTCTGCCACTCTCTATTTATTTTCGTTATTAAATGCAAAGGAGGATGGTAAAAGAGCAATGACGCGGGTTTCCTTTGTAGGAATAAATATTATCGCAGGAGCAATTAGAGGAACAATAATATTACTTATTGCATTCTTCTTTGAAATACGATTAGTATGATCTTTTATTATTTCAAAATCATTATTTCGAATAGTTAAACGTAGTGAATGCAAATGCTAATTCATCATATATTTTATCTTTCATCTCTTCAGAAAGTGAATAAGAGCTAGTTTTGAAAGATTTCTGTTCTGAGATATACTTAGTTAAAAGTGACCCTAATTGATTATAATCTCTTATGGAAAAATAATCATAAATTCTTTCAATATTCTGTCGAGGGTTATTAATAAAATCTTCATATCTGATTTCAATCAAACGATCATTTGATAAAAGATTTTTCTGGTTAAAATATGATGTATATAATGATTTATAAATTGAAAGAATATATTCTTTCATTTGATTAATGGAAGGTGGTGATTGGACACAATATCTTGGCAATACAATTCGCATGAATTTTAACATAGAATTAAACACATCGTATGGATTTCTATAAATATGAACAAATTTTGCATTTGGAAAAATATCAAGAATTAGTTTGATACGAGCAGTATTACTAGGGTTTTTTAACAATAATTGCTTTCCTTTATGATAAAGTGTTAATTTTTTTATAAAATGAACATATGTTTGTTTCCATTCTGTAATAATTCTTTTTGAGCAGTTTTCAAAAGAAATATAATCATTGTATCTCAAAATATTTTGAGGGAAACACCAGCCATTGTAAAAGCCATAGGGGGTTATATTAGCAATAGCATATTCTTCTTCTTGGGGAAGGTCTGGACCCATTTTCACGTTATCCATCGGTCTTTTTTCAGGTATACTTGCTTGAAGTATTGGTTTGAATGCATCTTCCTTTGTTAAAAATAAACCAGGAATGGTGGCATGAAATGTGGAACAGAAACCAAATTGGGAATCCAATGACAGTACATTATGTAAATAAGTTGTTCCGCTCCGCCAATGACCAATGATAAAAATAGGATCATTTTCAATTTGGGTGTTTATTATTTTTTTATTCATTTTTACATGTTCTAATAAGCGAAATGGTGATAAGATACTGCTCATCATACAAGCATAAAAAAACCGCGGTATATATCTAGGAGTTATCTTCATTTTATTTTGTGCAAGAAGTCGCCAAATATTTGAAAGACTTGATCCTGCAAGCGGTTCATATTTGATATCAAATACATCTTCGATAATTTCCATAGACAATCATAATAATTATTTATTACATTTAATAATTTTATCATTATTATTATGTTGATAGATTACCAGTGATTCCAATGAATAAATTCTTCTAGAGACTTTCTTTTGGTACTTCTTACAAAAATCTTTTTTGTTTTTGATCCAATAGTATCCTTATCTAATGGATAACCAACAGGAGTTAAAGCAACAATTTTGATTCTTGGTGGAATCTCTAATAGTTCCTTAATCTTTTTTTCATTGAAACTTCCAATCCAACATGTTCCAAGACCTCGATCAGTTGCAGCAAGAACAATATGCTCAAGAGCAATCGACACATCAGCCACATAATAAGGTATATCATTATTAAAACCACTCTGATTTGGATCTGCACATGCAATAATAATCACCGGTGCATTTCGTATCCATCGATTGATAATACTTGCTTTTGCCAGTTGCTGAATAACAGATAAATCTTGAACCACGATAAATCGCCAACACTGTTTATTCATCCAAGAAGGAGCCTTACGAGCACATTGCAAAATAAATTCAATGTCTACATCATGGATTGGTTTTGGAAGAAATGAACGAGTACTTACTCGTTTTTCAATAACTTGTTCAAATTCCATTCGTGTTGCCACCAGATAAATTGGTCAATATTAAAAGAAAGATTTGAGGATAATACTTTTTTGATTATCCATGAAATGATTTTGAAGTCTTAATTCGTTCATGGATAACATGATCCACATTCCGATGAATCTCATCAATTGTCTTTGGTTGAACAACTGTTTCAAAGATTTCCTGATTTTCATGGATTTCAAGGGCAGCAGGTGTCTTATTATAAAGACAAGATTCAAATTGAACTTTTTCCTCAACAGCTGTTTGTTCAATCATAGATTGTAACGTTGAAACATGTGACACTCGTTCCTGAAGATCAGATCCAATTGCTGAGGGAGAGATATGTATTTGACCATGGATAACTTGTTTTTGAAGTTCTTCAAAAGCATTTGCTTTTTGCATGAATTGCATTTGCTTATCAGTAAGTTGTTTGGTAAGACTTTCAATAATTTGATTTCTGATCTCTAAATCAGAATAAAGATCACTAATCTCTGTTTTTAACAGAGTAATTTCATTATCTTTTTCTAATAGATCAGCATGCTTTTTAGAAAGAATATCATTCTTTTGACTCATTTGTTCATGCATTTGATCTATTATTCCGGTTTGAAGAATAAACTCCGTTTGTCTATCTGTTATTTGTTTTGATAATTGGCCGATAAGATTATTTCTATTCTCAAGGTCTTGATTTAAAAACTCTACTTCATCCTGTAATACTTTTATTTTCTGTTCAGTTTCATCCATAATTTCGCTCACCACGGGCTCTTGGATTAAATTTATTTTTTTCTCTCTTGAAAGCCAACCAATCGCTTGATGAATTTCGACTTCGTTCATCTCAGTAATCTCAGGTAATTTGTTTATTGAATACGGAAATTCTTTTAAAACATCAAATAAAATTTCTGCATTAAGAGAAATAGTTTCTTTCATGTTTGTTTGATCAAGGAAAAAGAACTCTCCATCTCTTCTGATTTTATTTTCACATGCAAGCCAACCGATAGCAGCATCTATTTCATTACCGCTCAAGTCTGTTTTTGAAATAAGTTGATATTTTGTTAAATAACGATTATCATGTAGAGCATGCCAAACCTTTCCTGCATTGGTTCCAATTTTTTTTTCATCCATTTGGTACATCCTCACACACTGCAATCGTGTAAGGAAATTAATACACTTATACTTTTCCATTCAATCGAATTTTTTAAGGATATAAATCTGAATTATTATAAAAAAAATTGAAAAAAATAATTACTCTTTTATAAGCAGTGAGTCAAACACTAAAGCGGGATCACATTACAGGGTTTTTATTATTGATATAACATAACATTTTTTTGAGTAGCATATGTTATAATGGATAAATAATCTTCATTAGATATAAATGAATTTAATACTGGATCATTTTTTGCTTTATAAGAAGGATGATATTGATTCATTATATGTAACACATAATTATCCATATTATGTGGAATCCAATTGGTAACAGGCTTCGTACAACAATTTAGATGATTCGGTATGAGCAAATGACGAATGAGAACATCACCATTTTTAGAGGCAAATACATGATTTCTGCTTATAGTCTCCCAATATTTTTCAACACCTGATAATTGTTTGGCACAGTAATTATTCCCAAATTTAAAATCAGTTAGATATAGATCAACAACACCATCAAGAAGCTTCATGGTTTCTAAAGAACAATACATATTTGAATTCCATATTTGAGCAAGAGGAAAATCGATTTGTTTTAAGAATTCCAATATGGTTTTAACATGGGGAGTTGGTTCACCTCCAACCCAGTTTATATTTCTTATTTTATGTTTATTTTTCATCAGATAATCAGAAATTTTTAATTTATTTGCTTGAATCCCAGCAGATGGATGTTGACTAATATCATGGTTTTGACAAAATACACATTGAAAATTACATCCCGAAAAAAATATGGTAAATGAAGGAATTAGCATCTGCTCTTCATCCATATGAATAAATGCAGAAGAAATTGTGGAGTTTTTTATGTTACATATCCCTTTATCAGATGACCTATCAACATGACACTGATGTTCACAGAAACTGCAAGAGTGATAGATACGTTCAGCGAGTTCAATTTTTAAATCTAATAATGATTGTTGAGGTAAAATGTCCTGCTTAAATTGAAATTGTTTTTTGCCAATTATATCTTGATGAATCTGCCATAATTGTTTTGTTGAATCAGTTTTTTTAAACGGTGCTGGAGTATATTTCGTTCGTAAATAATTTGGTAGGGAACAATTTTGAATGATATGTTGATAGTTCCGAAGAACCGTTTTATGTGTCATTTCTTTTCCATTATTTAATCAGAAACATTTGTTAATATTTTCTTTATCGATTCATGTATTCTAATTGAATTCATATATGATTTTATATCCGTTAGTGAAAATATTCCCTCTTGGGTGATAAAACCAGTAAAATTTTGGAGAGATGATTTGTCAAAATAGGTATTTTCAACAGTTAAATAAGAATTAGATATATCAGTTATCTCTTTAGGATTGTGATGTTGATAAGATTTGATATCATATGGTATGGGCAATATTTTTTCAATTAATGAGAGGACATATACTGGTATCTTGTATCGGCTCGCTAAGATTGTTATCACTTGTGATCCTATTTTATTGGTTAACCCTCCAATTGATATAGCATCAGCACCTAGCAATACAATATCATATTCTGATAAAGATGAAAAAAGAGCTGCATCAGTCATTATAGTGACATCAATCCCATATGTTGTGCACTCTTCTGCAAGTTTAATTCCCTCATTCATTGGCCTAGATTCAGAGCAAAAAATAGTAAAAGCCTTATCACTATCTTTTAAATATTTTAAAAAATCTACTATCATTTTACTCGATGAATATGTAACAATTTTTTTTTTATTGGTTACTATTTCTTTTGCGTATTTATTTATCTGTTCTGATGCTTGTTGTATGGATAATAAAGATTTCATACAATAGTTCAATAAATAATGATAGAGTCTTTTTTCTTCTACTGTATCAATTAATATCAAAAGGTTATTACAAAACAAGATAATCGGTGCCATTGAAGGTTGCATATTTGCAAATAGGTTGACTACTTTTTTTAATTCTCCTCTATGTATTATCCCCTTTGATGATGAATATTTTTTAAGGTAATCAATAAAAAGTTGAATTGTTTCTTTTGTTAATGTTGTCGCACCATCAATATTATTTTGTTTTATTTTTTCCACCCTATTTTGTATCTCTTCCGTCAACATATCTAAAACACCATCATTGTACTGAAATGCATGTTCTATGTATATTATTTATTATTTGCTGGGAACCTTTTTTAATATATAGAGCATTCTTTTTTATGATTACAAAATTCAGGGTTGATGGTTATGTCAGGATATAAAGTACAGTTACATAAAATTCTCAAGGAAGGATTCCAAGGAAATACTAAAACAGAAATTTGGGCAACAATTTTCAATAAAAAAACAAATGAAACGGTAAATAAACTCATTTATTGGGAAGATGATAATGGCCTGTTTCATGATGAAACACCAAATTTACCAATAGAGATGAGAGATATTGTTGATAATGCATGGATTGAAAAGAAAAGAACCTGGTAATGATGGGATGTATTAGTTAGATTCATCAAGAATTGTACGAATTTGTTTTGATAGCCGTAGTTTTTTATTTTTCTTTGTTTTACGAGTTATAAGAATATTATTTTCCAACATATCTGATACAATTCGATACTTTGTCATATGACTAAGATCACATTTTAATCCTAAATCTTTACAAAGAGAATCGACTTCTCTTAAAGCACCATCAATACTGGTTGCTATTTGATCTTTATGAATAGTAAATACTATAGTAACTAAACTTGCATAGGTAGTTGACTTCATTATTGTATCACCAATAATTTTTTGTTGATTTCCTTATGGTAATAAACTTCTTTTTTATAATTTTTTGGAAAAACAATCAATATATTGTTTAAAAAATAATTATAAAGGGGGAAAAGAGGAAAAGGTATAAAGGGGGCAAAACAAAAAGAGGCACCTTTTCCCCTATAATTAGTATAGTATACCCCCATCATAGACCCCTATAAATATTTTTTCCTAAAATAAAAATGTTTGATTTTTTTTAAGTATAAATAAAATTAAGAAAATGAAAATTATAATTAAGAAGAGATTTATGATTCTGGCTTTGTCAAATAAATTTCAATTGATGGAATATCCATTGGTTTATTTGTTTTATTATCAATTATATTTTCTAAACCTAATTTTATATCAACAACTTCAACTTCATTGATAAACTTTTTACGGACCAATTCCGCAGCCTCAACTGCCTTACTAATAGATCTTCCGCGAGCTTTGATAACAACTTCACAAGACTTTTTAAATTCAGTCAATACAGCAATAACATAATTCATCGGAGGTTTATTTCCTATGAAAATGACATTATCCTCTGTTTCTTCAGGCATTTTGAATCATGGACCAAATATCATGTCCTCTATATAAATAGTATGTAAATTACAATTATACTTTTATAATATTTCTTAATTCTAATAAATAAAAAATAAAAAACAGATTGACCTGTTTTATTTATGTTTGATACCATGCAGATGTATGATTATTGAGTCAATATGTTAAGAGCAAAGTCATTAACCAAAAATTCATCAAACATTGCATGATGATAATGATTTTTCTTTTTTCCAACTTCTTGGTTATATCTCTCCACCATATATTTCTCTTGTAATTATTATTTATATATCTTTATTGATAATATTTCAAATTGAGAAAAGTTCATTTCGAAAAATAGATTAACAATATGATAATTTCCCCATATATTTTATATATTATAATTATATTCGGGTATCACTATGGCATTATGGCAGGGTAAATCTAGAAGAAGTGATTCTGGAAGAAGAATACGTTATGCTCGTGGAAAAAGAAAATTTGAAATCGGAAGGGAAACACATCTTACCACACTTGGTGCCCCAACGATTAAACCAATTAGAACGCGAGGTAATCAAAGAAAAAATTCAGCTAAGACAATTAATATTGCCTATGTTGTCGATTCAGCTACGAAAAAAACCAGTAAAACCGAGATCACCTCCGTTATAGATAATCCTGCAAATATGAACTATATCCGGCGAAATATTATAAACAAAGGCGCAGTAATTGATACACCTTTAGGAAAGGCTCGTGTTACTTCTCGACCAGGACAGACCGGAGTTATTAATGCGATATTAATAAAATAATACAACCTTCTTGATGGTTTTACTATGGGTTATAGGGAAGATGACAAATATATAATCTATCCGCTTTATTTTGATGAAATGCTCTCCAGAAAAAATGGAAGGAGAGTTCCAAAAAACCTAGCCGTTGAAAAACCAACCGTTGAGGACATAGCAAAAGCAGCAAAAAATCTTAATCTTCACCCTATAATTGAAAAAGAATCTTCCCATTCGGCAAGACATTGGAAAAAAGAAGGAAGAATTCTTATAGATAAAAAAGATACAAAACAAACATTACTTAATCAGATAGCAAAAGTATTGTAAAATTTTGTTATTATGCAGAAATTATCTTTTTGTAACTTTCGATTCTTGTGAATACATAACCACAGTTTGGACAACGAACTGGAAAGAGTTTATCTTTTATACTTTTTTCAACGATTTTCGAAATTTTTTTACAATGTGGGCAGTAAATAGTGTATTCGTATTTTCTCATAAAATCCCCTGCAATGTAAGAAATGAATTAGGTGTATTTATTTTTATTGATTTTTTTCATTTATGAGTTATTATAATTACGTCATAATCTTTATTGCCCTATCAATTTTTATATTGATACAACACAAGATTAATAAATTATATTCCAATATAAATTAAAAGGGGACATTTGAAATGATTGGCATTGATACCAAAAAAGGGATAGTTCTTAGTATTTTATTTTGTATCATTCTTAGTTCACAAACACCTGTTCGATTCCTTGAGACTGAGGAATCAAACTCATTTCCATTTCCAGAGATACAATCTTTGGAAATGTTTTACCCACCCGGCTATGAGATGGGAACATTTGATTCATATATCGCATCACATCCTTACAAAAGTACAATAATAAATTACATAAATAATAAAACTTTAAAATCACTTAACGCGCTGGCAATCTCGATTCTTATTGATTCAAAGTTGTATAAGAATCAATTAATAACTGACATTGATGAATACATTGAAGATTTAATTGATGAAGGATATACTATTACCTCAACCTCAACCATAACAGGAGGTACGCCCGAGGAGATTAAACAATGGATAAAAAACCAATATAATCAAGGATCAACAGGCATTGTTTTTATTGGAGATATAGCTGCTGCATGGGCTGAGGTCTCTGGAGATCAATTCCCCTGTGATTTATTTTATATGGATCTTGACGGGGAGTGGGTAGATAGTGATAACGATGAGATATACGACGAACATGATGCTGGATCAGGGGATATGGGACCTGAGGTATATGTTGGAAGGCTTTATACATCCACTCTGCACTGGGAAAGTGATGAGCAGATGCTATCTGATTACTTTGATAAAATTCATCGTTATCGAACCGGTGAATTAACGCAACCTTTTAGAGGATTGGAATATATAGAAGAAGATTGGTATGATATGGATGTGCACTTGGACATGGTATATAATACCAATGTTAGTCATTTTGATTTTGGATATCGAACTACTGCTGATGATTATTTATCTAATTTAGAGAAAGGTCAGCATTTTGTTCAAGTCTGTGCTCATAGTTATCCTCAAGGTCATCATTTTGGTCGGAGACCAACAGAAGCGGTCAGCTATTTACATTCATATGTTTATAGTCCCGTTAAAAGAGAAGCAAAAATAATGGTTGGAAGCGATGATGGCGTTAAGGTTTGGCTCAATGGAGAAAAGATTTTAGAAAAAGATGTATACACTGGATGGGTACCAGATCAATATCGAAATGATGTTACTTTAAATCAAGGCTGGAATTCATTATTATGTAAGGTCAGTCAAGAAAACGGCGATTATGATCTTTCAGTTCGATTTACAGATAAATCCATGCAGGCTTTGACTGATCTAAAGTTTCAAACAAATAATCCCATTGAAAGTCAAACTGAGGCACCGTTTATTAGAAGTTGGCTTGTGAACGGATTTCACCGAGATTCGCAAGACAATTTTTGGAATTATTTAACTACTAATTATTTGGGTGAAAAAGAATCTGAAATTATTCCATTTGAAGGAGAAGAAATGGGTGGAAAAACTTGGTCTATTCTGAAATCAGGCTGCGCTTATATTGATTTAAATACCATAGAACCAACGGTAGATTTCGGGGTAAATTATGCATTTGTCACTATTAATTCACAAGAGACAGTTGATTGTGAACTTTGGATGGGATACGATGATGGTGTCCGTGTTTGGCTTAATAACCAAGAAATTTTTCTTGATAATCGATATGGCGAATATATATCTGATATGAGTAAGATTCCGATTACGCTGCAGGCCGGTCAAAATCATTTATTATTGAAAGTGTCTGAATGGATGGGAACCCATGGTTTTTCCGCCCGTATTTGCACTTCGGATGGAGAACAAATCAATGGCTTATCCTATACTCCTGAACCATCCCCAATTACTTATATTGGTGAATGGTTGATCGCAGGAACATTTGAAAATGCTGATGTTTCAAGCAGACTTTCAACAGAGTATATCCCAAATGAAGCAATGCTTCAACCAACAAAAGGAGATACATTTTCAAGTGGAACATGGGAAAAAGCAATTGGAAACGGTCACCCGTTTGATATCAATAGTTATTTTGATCACGGCGATTGGGTGGATTCTCAAACTATTCAAGAAGTTGATCCTCCTTGTTTATTTTATAACTTATTTGCTTGTGGGCCGGGACGATTTACGGATGAAGATTACTTAGCAGGATCCTATATCTTTGATACTACTTATGGATTGATATCTATTGCTTCAGCGAAAAGCGGAAGTATGCTTGTTTTTGAAGATTTTTATAAACCACTTGGACAAGGAAAAAGTATCGGTGAATCATTTAAAGAATGGTTTAATAGTCAAGCACCATTTGCACTCTGGGAAAAAGAGTGGTTTTATGGTATGATGATTTGTGGTGATCCCACTCTTACCGTGTTTTCATCTGATAATCCAAGATTGCACGTTGATATAACCAAACCTACAAATGGTTTCTATATCAAGGATTCATTGATTTTTCCATTTATTTTTCCGGTTATCTTTGGTAATATAACCTTAAAAGCAGAAATCACAAATCCAGGTTATGGCATTGCATCGGTTACATTTCTTCGAAATGATGAGGAATTATATGTTGATACAGAGTATCCATATGAATACGTTCTTGATCAATTTAGCTTTGGGAAACAAAAAATAAGCGTCCGTGCAATTGATATACAAGGCCAAATTAATGATCGGGATATAATGATCTGGAAGTTTTTTTAACCACGCAAGTATACTTTAAAAAAAGATTATTCTTTCGCATCATTAATGTATTTTCTATGTAATACTGTGTTTTTTATTTGATTTTCATACGTTATATTTGGAGTTGGAAAAGCTGTGTTAGGAGGTGTATTATTCCCTAATTTTTCAAGTGTTGGTGGTTGTAAATGATCCTGCAATATTATTGCGTGACTTTGTTTTATTTCTTCAATATTTCTAAGTAAACTTTTTTGTTTATCTATTAATTCTTTTGTCATAATATGTACCTGTCTCCAACCAAAATTTTTTGTGATGTAATATAAATTCTGTTATTAGTTCTTTGCGTTAAATGCCATGTAATTATACATTTTAAACATCATACTTAATTTTGTATACTTTATTACTTTACTATATTTTTTATTTAATTAAACTATTTTACTTTTGTTATTGTTTAAAATAATACTTATTGAATAAAAATTTTTATTTGTTCATAAATAATTCATTACAATTTTACATCGCTTTATATTATCTAACAATTTCAACTACATTCGATATACTTATAAACTAAAATGTATTTTTTGTTCTTGGGATGCAAGAAAAAAAAATTAAAGCAGCGCTTTATACAAGAGTTTCAACTGAAGACCAAGCAAAGGAAGGTTTTTCACTGGATGCCCAGCTTGAAAAATTAAAGGCATATTGTACAGCCCGAGATTGGAATATCTATAATGAATATATCGATGATGGATATTCCGGACGAAATACCAAAAGACCAGCGTATAAACGATTAATCACAGATATCGATTATTGGGATACATTACTTGTTATTAAGATGGATAGGATTCATAGAAATTCAAAAAATTTTATGTTGATGATGGAGGATTTAAAAAAGAAGAATAAAGAATTTGTATCAATGACCGAATCTTTAGATACATCAACTGCCATGGGAAGATTTGTTATGGACATTATTCAAAGAATCGCTCAACTTGAATCTGAACAAATTGGTGAGAGAGTTTATGATGGGATGCATCAAAAAGCAAAAACTAATGGTGGTAATTTAGGTTTTAATATCCCCTATGGATATGATTACACTGATGGAAGTTTACATATTAATCCAAACGAATCTAAGAATGTTAAAAAAATATTTGATATGTATTCTTCTGGTTACAGCATGCGGCATATTGCTGATGATTTTAACCTGAACGATATTCCAACGAAACAAAATCGTAAATGGGGATCACAAACTATATCTAAAATTTTAAAAAATCCACTTTATTGTGGAACCTTTCATTGGGATACTATTAAACATAAAAATGTATATCCTTCAATTATAGATTCTGATTATTACAATAAAATTCAAAATATGATAAAAATGAAGCGTAAATATTAATATAATATTATTTTTTTATTTATTTTCTTTATTTATTGTTACATATTCTCAATTTTTGATTAAATTAGTTAAAATTATATGAAAATCCCCACTTTTTTGTTAAAAAACTATATTTTGGTAAAATTTTAAAATTTGTGTTTATTGAAAAATTCGTTTGCTAGTTAATATCTATCATTATTAGATCTAATTAATTATTAAAAAATTATACCAAACATCATCATGCTAGATTTTATCTAGCAATTTTAATTACTTTTTCAAAATCTGCAATTTATCAATTTTTTATTAGCAAAACAAAAAATTCAAATGTCTAAAATTTCATTCATTATAAAATCAGTCAAAATTGCTAACCAAAAATCCCAAATTTTTAGCTTCCCCATAGCATATTATCAACATCGGACTACCGAAGTTGATAAACATTTTACCTAATTACCCCTACTTTTCCATGTAATTTAAGGGTTTCTGATCATTTTTACAAAAATTATGTTTGTAATTTGAAAAAAAAAAATTAAATTTTCTTTTTTTGGATTTTCATTTTTTAGTTTATATTATGTATGATAGATATTATCTAGCAATTTTAATTATGATTATTATTTATCCGTGTTACAATTTATCAATCTTTGAAAAAATATCATGTTACAATATAACACATTTATATGAGTTTATATTTAATCTTTAAAAATTAAGCTTAAAACTATACTAGCATTAATAAATAATAAATCTGCATTAATTATTTATATTTTACATTAAAATATTTTATATAATAATAAAATACATTAGATAATAATTTAATATTTAAGAAATTAATCATAAAGATTAAAAAATTTCGTTGATAAATAAACTTATTAAAATTATTAACTTTAGGAATGAATTTATAGAAAACTTTTAAATCCATAACAAATTTACTAAACTAAAATATCTCAAACAAATTACAAAAGGAATTATCATGTATATCGTTATTGTTGGTGCTGGAGGCATTGGTAAAAGATTAACCGAACTTTCCTTAAGCGAAGGAAAGAATAACATTATTGTAATTGATAAAGATCAAGAACGCTGCGAAGAAATTGCCAGAAAATATGATGCGATCGCTATAAATGCAGACGCAACTCAAGAAGAAGCGCTTGATGAATCAGAAATAAAAAAAGCAGATGTTCTAGTAACTACAACAAGAGACGACGCAGTAAATTTAATGATTGTATCTCTTGCAAAAAATAAAGGGGTAAAACATCTTGTATCTGTTGTAAATCAAGAAGAAAGTAAGCCAATGTATATGGAAAAAGGAGTAAAAATGGTAAAAAGCCCTAACATTGTAATGGCTGAACATCTTTATAAATCAATTAAACACCCGTCTGTTGAAGATTATATGAATGTTGGAAAACATGCTGAAATCTTTAGAATACCTGTTTCACCAAATTCAAAATTTTCGGGTAGAACAATTCAAAAGATTGGTCTTCCGAAAAAAAGTCTTATCGTGGCAATAGAACGTGATCATAAATTCATTATTCCAACCGAAGATGTAGAATTATTTGCAGGTGATAAAGCAACAATCTTAGCACATAAGGATCAAGTAGACCGTGTTGCAGAGCTTTTTTCAGGTGAATAATTAAACCTTCTTCTTTCAATTTTTCATAACATTCATTATGATAATTATCATTAGTTATTTTTGTGAGCAGAATACAAAACGATTGGTTAAATGAAATAATATATCATATTCTCATCGATCGATTTGCAGATTATGACACGAATAAAAATTGGAAAGAGCCAATCTTTTGCGGTGGAAATTTAAAAGGAATTGAAAAGAAATTACCCTATTTAAAAAATCTAGGTATTACCACCATTTGGATTTCACCATTCTATCAAACAAATATGTATCATGGATATCATATCACCGATTACTTTTCAGTGGATGATCATTTTGGATCTGAATCTGATTTAGTTAGGCTAATAGAAAAAACTCATGAAAATGAAATGAAAATAATTGCAGATTTTGTTCCAAATCATTGTTCGAAATATCATCCTTATTTTATCGACGCACAACAAAATGAGAATAGCCCATATTATAAATGGTTTTATTTTACAAAATGGCCAAATGAGTATCTTTCATTTTTATCATTTTCCGAAATTCCAAAATTAAACCTTCATAACCCAGATACATACGAACATATACTCAATGCTGCAAGACATTGGATGTCATTAGGTTTAGATGGCTACCGTTTAGATCATGTAATCGGGCCTTCTCATAAATTTTGGAGGAAATTTTCAAGACATATAAAAAAAATGAATCCACATTTTATTCTCATTGGTGAAGCCTGGATGGCAGGAATAAAATATAATGAGTTAAAGACCATTAAGATGAAACAAAAAAGATTGTTATGGTTCTTAGGCGCAAATTCAGATCGTCTCCTCAAATCATATATCAAATATCTTGATGGTGTCCTTGATTTTAATGCTCAACTGATAATATTGAAAAATATTGCAAAACAACCAAAGAATACAATAATAAAACTTTTACAGAAACATTATAAAAAATTTCCTTCTTCATACTATTTGCCTCTTTTTTTAGACAACCATGATATGGATCGATTTTTATTTTTATATAAGAACAATATAAAACTATTAAAGATGGCTGCTGAAGTTCAATTTTCAATAAATCAACCTATTATTATCTATTATGGAACTGAAATAGGTATGACACAAGAAAAATCAATTTGGAGTAACACATCTCATGGTGACATACTAGCTCGTGAACCAATGAAGTGGAACAATATTAATCAGGATATATTACTCTTCTATCAACAACTTTGCCAAAAACATCATTAGGCATTAAAATAAAATTTTAACCTATTTATATTTAATATCATGAGAGTATATTCTCGAATACTTTCAATGAATTAAGGTACTTTTATAAATGATATTAAGATACTCTTCAATTGAAGGAATTCTCATGGGGAAAGAAAATGAAATAAGTAATATTGACGATTTACCAGGTGTTGGTCCAGCAACTGCAGAAAAACTTCGTGAAGCAGGATTTTCTGATATTATGAGTATTGCTGTTTCATCACCTCGGGAGCTAGCAGATGCTGCAGAAATAGGTGAGACTACCGGTGCAAAAATGATTCTTCATGCAAGAAAATCTGCAAATTTAGGTAATTTTGAAACTGGATCGAAAATTCTTGAAAAAAGATCAAATATTGGTAGAATAACAACGGGTTCAAATGTTTTGAATGAATTGCTTGGTGGCGGATTTGAAACACAATCCATTATTGAATTATTCGGTGAATTTGGTTCAGCAAAAACTCAAATAGCTCATCAACTCTGTGTTAACGTTCAATTACCTAAAGAAAAAGGCGGAATGAGTAGTGGTGCTTTCTTTATTGATACAGAAAATACATTTCGTCCAGAACGAATTGTTCAAATGGCAGAAGGTTTAAATTTAGATCCTGAAAAAATACTTGATAATATCCATGTCGCACGGGCCTATAATTCGAATCATCAAATGCTTTTAGTTGAAAAAGTTATTGAATTATCTAAAGAAAGGCCAACATCGTTACTTATCGTTGATTCATTAACAGCTCATTTCCGAGCTGAATATGTTGGTCGTGGTGCACTTGCAGATAGGCAACAAAAATTAAACAAACACATGCATGATTTATTACGATGGAGCGATCTAAATAACGGGGTTGTTTGCGTTACAAATCAAGTATCTTCCAAACCAGATGCATTTTTTGGTGATCCTACCAGACCTATTGGCGGACATATTGTTGGTCATACTGCAACTTTTCGAATCTATCTTAGAAAAAGTAAAGGACCAAAGCGAATAGCACGATTAATCGACTCACCATATCTTCCAGAAGGAGAAGCAGTTTTTACGGTAACAGAAGCAGGAATTAAAGATTAAAAAGAAAAGACTTATAAATAAAGGATATGTTTCACACTTCTGGTGGATAGGAAATATGGCATTCGAATATGAAGGTTGGACACTTTACACTCGAGAAGTAACTTTAAAGGGTGGAAGAAAACAAAATATTTATTTTTTCAGTAAAAGAAAACCAAAAAGCGGTAAACCCTGTGATAAACCCAATGAATATACTGTTGGAGTGAATAAAAGAACGGGATTACCTTACTTGAAAAAAAAGTAATTGATCGCTGAAAAGTGTAAGTATCACTCTTACATTTTTCTTTTTTTTATACTTATTTTTATATATTCTTATTGCATTGATGTGTATTTGTGGAGAAAAATATATGTCTATTCAAATTGGATTTGTAATAAATCCTATTGCAGGGATGGGTGGCAGAGTTGGTCTTAAGGGAACTGATAATGTATATGATAAAGCAGTATCTCTTGGCGCTAAACCAGTTGCAATAAAAAGGTCGGTGCAATGCTTACAAGAACTAAAAAAAATCTGTGAAACTTTAGATCCCATTCAATGGATTACCTGTAGTAAAGATATGGGAGAATATGCACTTGAAAAAGTACATATTAATAATTATAAAATTGTTTATTCATCAGAGAAACAATCTACTCTTGCATATGATACAAAATCTGCCTGTGAAATTTTTTTGGAAAATAATGTTGATTTAATTGTTTTTTGCGGAGGAGATGGAACTGCCCGCGATATTGTAAATGTTATTGATAAAAAAATCCCATTGTTAGGAATTCCTTCTGGAGTGAAAATGCATTCTGGTATTTTTGGAGTAACTCCTGAAGCTACAGCGAAAATTCTACAGGAATTCATATCTGGTACTTTACGAACTGGAGATGTTGAAATTTTAGATCTTGATGAAGATCTTTATAGGGAAGGTGAGTGGAAAGTACGATTATATGCTAATGCAAAAGGTCTTGTTGAACCTACGTACATACAAGTTGGTAAACAAGTTTTTTCAGAGATGGATGAACAAAGCATCAAAGATGAATTAGCAGAACATATTCTTGATGAAATGAATGCTAATAAAGATACATTATTTCTTTTTGGATCTGGTGGAACTATAGATTATATTGCTGAAAAATTACATCTAGAAAATTCATTATTAGGAATTGATGCTGTTTTTAATAAAAAAACTATTGCAAAAGACCTAAATGAAAAACAGATAATTCAACTTATTAATAAACATAAATCAATTAAATTAATAATAAGTCCAATTGGCGCACAAGGCTTTATTATCGGAAGAGGGAACCTTCAGTTAAGTCCTTTAGTCATAAGAAAAATTGGCATTGATAATATAATTGTTGTAAGTACTCCCTCTAAAATATTGGTTACGCCGTATTTACGAGTGGATTCTGGCGATATTGACCTGGATAAACAATTTCAGGATTTAGAAATGATAATGGTTGTTATTGGCTACCGACTGAAACGAGTGGTAAAAATACAAAAAACAAATTAATTAATGACATTATTATATATTTATAAAATCGCTTATATTGCTATTTAATATTTTAAAAATTTAGAATATTTTATAAATTAAATCATATTTACAAATGTGCAATAATTAAGGGATTGGTGGTTAATATTTATATAAAAAATTTGCGGAGGATGTCTAGTGTGCATCATTTAAAAAAAATAAATTTAATGGTTATTTTTATAATATTAATAATACAGTTTATTTTTTCTCCAATGATACATGGTTATGAAAACAGTCTATTATCAAGAGAATGGACTGACACAGAAATCGTTTCATCAGAAAGCACAGGATCAAATCAATGGCCCTCAATAGATATTGACTCAACTGGTACAATACATGTAGCCTGGATGGATAATTCACCATATGGTGGGAGTGGCGGTGATTCTGATATTTTTTATAAATATAAGACGCCTGATGGATTTTGGAGTCAGACTGAGGTAATTTCAAGTGAAAGTATAAGTTTTAGTGCTAAGCCTTGCTTGCGTGTTGATACTAATGATGTGATTCATGTTGCATGGTATGATTATAGTAATTATGATGGGAGTGGTAGTGATGGCGATATCTTTTATAAATACAAGCAACCTGGTGGTTCTTGGAATGTAACTGAAGTTGTTTCAACTGAAAGTTCTTCTACTAGTTTGAAACCATGTTTAGATATAGATAGTTATGGTACTGTACATATTGCATGGGAAGATTCAAGTTATCTTAGTGGAAGCGGAAGTGATTTTGATATTTTTTATAAAAACAAACCTCAAGGAGAATCTTGGAGTACCACTGAATTAGTATCTACAGAGAGTTATGATTATAGTATTCATGCTTCTTTATGTGTTGATGTCAATAATATTGTTCATGTTGCTTGGCATGATTATAGTAATTATGATGGTAGTGGAACGGATAATGATATTTTCTATAAATATCGATCGACAAATGGATTGTGGACAACAACAGAGGTTGTTTCAGCTGATAGTCAAAGTTATAGTTTATATCCCATACTTGATGATGATCCCGATGGAGGGATACATATTGCTTGGAAAGAGAAAATTTTCAATGGGTATCCAGATGATTGGGACGTATTATATAAATATAAAGCATCTGATGGTTCATGGTCAGATACTGAAGTTGTTACCTATGAAAGTAATACAAGAAGTGACAATCATACCTTAACTGTTGATGATCAAGGAACAGTGCATATCATATGGGATGAGATAACAACATATGGCGGAAGCGGAGCTGATAATGACATTTTCTACAAATATAAAAATGATGAAGGAATATGGACCGAAGCAGAGCTTGTATCTACTGAAAGTAGTATTCATAGTAGATGGCCATCAGCAATCGTTGACCCTTATGGAAGTGTTCATATCGTATGGGGAGATAGATCATTATACGGGAGCACACCTAGTTACATTTGTTATAAATCAAAAACAATCGAAACCCCTGTGGCAGAATTTATATTTAATCCTATCAACCCTAATCAAAATGAAGAAGTTCAATTTACTGACCAATCATATGATAATAATGGCTATATTACAAGTTGGTATTGGGATTTTGGTGATGGAAATTTTTCATCATTTCAACATCCAACACATAGTTATGAACATAGCAATATCTACGAAGTAAGTTTAACTATAACAAATAATAATGGACAAGTTGATACCGAAACCAAAACGATTATGGTAAATTTATTGGAAGTTAACGATATTAACCAAAGCCTGTTCGATCATGGATTTCCAATAAGAATTACATCCTATGGTAATTGGGGCGGTGCTCAAAATTTTACTCCTACAATTAATATGCTTACTAACATTCAATTATTATTAAGAAGATTTGGAACTCCTGAATTTAATTTAACTGTTGAGATACATCAAAGCTCTCTTAATGGACCCATTCTTCATTCAGAAATATTTCATCCTGAAGATATTATTGATTCATGGGAATGGTATACTATCGATATGAATAATTTATCATTAATAGAAAATGAATCTTACTTCATTGTATGCATGCCTGCACCAGAATACGTCACAAATTCTAATGGTTATGAATGGGGATATGCGTTTGGCAATCAATATGATGGAGGCGCATTTTGGTTTACAAGGGATGGCGGCAATCTCTGGCGTGATCTGCCAATGATGTATGAATTTTCATTTCAAATCAATGGTTATCACTTTTAATGATATTACAAACATGCATAACATTCCAAAAAAACACATAATTACTATATCAAAAACCATTAATATAATAAAATGAAGTTGATTCTATAAATAATATTAACTATTATTCTTATGCATTGAAAAATATATCAATTTTGTTATATTTTCATTATATGTTGTATAAGCAAAGATTTTAATAGCGTTTTTTCTTTCACTGATGCAACTGGGAAATAGAATTATATTCCATAATTAATTATCGGAGTTAGATAGATATGAAACGAAATCCAACTGCTTTTTTAAAAGAAGAATATGACGCATTAGTAGAAAAGAATTTGAATTGGAATCTAAGAAATCTTCAATCTGGTTCTCTTCCACATTCGATAGTTGATGGTAAAGAATTGATTATGCTTTGTTCAAATAATTATCTAAATTTAAGTAATCATCCAAAATTAATCAAAGCTGCTTGTGATGCTGCAAAAAAATTTGGTGCAGGATCTGGCTCTGTTAGAGCCATTGCCGGAACTATGGATCTTCATTTAGAAGTTGAAAAAAGACTTGCAAAATTTAAACATACTGAATCATCACTTATCTATCAAACTGGATTTGCTGCTAATTCAGGATTAATACCCCAGTTGGCTGGAAAAGGAGATATTATTATCAGTGATGAATTGAACCATGGCAGCATTATTGATGGAGTAAGACTTACAAAATCGGACAGAGCAGTATACAAACATTGTGACATGGGTGAATTGGAGAAAGTTTTAAAAGATGCGGATAAAAAATATAATCGAATTTTAATTATTTCCGATGGCGTGTTTAGTATGGATGGAGATATTGCACCGATGGATAAAATTGTAAAATTAGCAGGCGAATATGGTGCAATGACCTATGTAGATGATGCTCATGGTGAAGGAGTAATCGGTCCTGATGGCCGAGGTATCGGAGCCCATTTTGGAATAGAAGGAAAAATTGATGTTGAAATGGGTACATTCAGTAAAGCATTTGGAGTTGTTGGTGGATTAATTGCTGGAAGTCAAGATTTAGTTAATTTTGCATATAACAAATCAAGAACATGGCTTTTAAGCGGTTCACATCCCCCCGCAGTAGCTGGTGCCCAACTTGCAGCAATAAAAGTTTTAGAAACCGAACCAGAACATGTAAAAACATTATGGGATAATACAAAGTACTTCAAGAAAGAATTAATGTCAATGGGATTTAATACCGGTAATAGTGCTACACCAATTACTCCAGTCATTGTTGGAGAATCCAAAAATGCTAAAAAATTAAGTGACAGATTAATTGAAGAAGGAGTCTTTGCTTTACCAATTGTATTTCCGATGGTAGCAAGGGATAAAGCACGAATTCGTAATATGATAAATGCTGGATTAACAAAAAAAGATCTTGATATAGTTATTGATACCTATGAAAAACTTGGTAAGGAATTAAAACTGATTTAATTCCTTTTTTTCTTCTATTTTTGGTGATAATAATTGGATGAAGTGAAATTAAGTCATATTGGTATTGAATGTATTAATCAGGAAAAAGTTATTACATTTTTTACAAAAATCTGTGGTTTAACTCTTTTAAAAAAATATCAATTAAATGAACAATTATCTGAAAAAATCTTTTCTATTAATAAATCAATTAACATTCTTGTTTTTCATAATCAGAATACCTATATAGAGGTTTTTTTGACTTCTCATAAAAAAACAGATTCATTTAATCATATTTGTTTAGAGGTTCCCAATAAAAATAGATTTATTGAGAAGTGTATTCAATTTGGTTTGCAACCGTTTAATGTTCTTAAAAATGGAAAGGAGTTAGTATTCGTTCGGGATTTTTCCAATAATCTATATGAAATTAAAGAAATGTAAATAAGATCCGTAAAAAAAATCAACTTATAATTTGTTCAATTGATTCATTAGTTGGATCATTAATTTTATTTCTTTTTTGGAAATATTTATTATTGTTTTGTTCAAGCTTATTATCTATCTGAGATTCTATAGTCTCTTTTACAGCATCATTCTGTGATCTGGTTGAAAAGGTGATATGTTTATTTTTTTTATGTTGATCAATTAATGAAAGTGCATCATTCAGAAAATCTAATTCTTCACCAGTCGGACTCCAGGTTATACTAGTTTGCCCATTTTTTATATTTGGTGCATCTGGGTTTAAATGAATATTTAAATGTAGTGAGTGTATCCCCTTTTTGATCAACTCTATTTTGCAATAAATATTTGATGATGAATCCATTTGTATTTTCTTTCCTCTTTTGATTTTTGTATTGTATACTCATAGTACCTTTAATTATTTTCTAATTTTTTAATACTAAAAAATTCTGATACCAATTTTTTCTTTTGTTCTAAAAAGATTGACCCTTGAAATACATTTGATTTTAAAAAATCAAAAATAAAATTATTGTTACATATGTTTCTTTTGCAATAAATAGATTTATATATTTGTTATAATATATTATATAATTGGTATTATCCAAAAGGAGAAAAGGTAAATAATGTGTCCCCTACAACTTTTTACCTTTTTTTCTAAACCATTTTTAAATGAATTAAATAAAACAATGAAATGTTGAAGTAAAAAATCTAAAATATCTGCATTCTATTAAACGGTGTGGTTTGTAAATGAAAGAAGGATATCTTCAAAAGAAAATTGTAGAATTTTCAGAGAAAATAAATAATTTTGAGCATCGCTTGGAATTCAAAGAAACTGAGTTCAAACGTCTTGAAGATCAATTAGGAGGCTTTAAACAGTTATTAAAAAAATTGAAAGATATTGAAACAATAACTGATCAAACAATCAAGCAAATTAATGAAACTAACTCTGTCGAAATAAAAAAATCAATAAATCTCACTCTTGAAAAACTAGAAAAATCAACGAAAAAATTAGTTGATAGACAATCAAATTCACTAAATGATGCATTGGATCAAATCAAAAAAGATAGAATTACATTTTCTAATTCAATTAATGAAATAAATGAACTAAAACAACAAGTTGAATATTATCAGGAATTTCATAGATTATTTATGCTAAAACTGATTAATAAAGGTATAATTAATCATCGTGAGTTAAATGAAGTGGAATTAAGAGCGAAAAAACATGTTCGTCAAAATAATCCTTAATTCTATAAATGACTTATGAATTTTATTATTTATTCAATGAAAAAATATTTGATATAAATGATAAAAAATTTTCTACAATTGAACGTAGTGGAGATGTTTTTCTTGGTTGTTCGATCGTACTTCCAATTGGTTCAGAGAATGTATCTGTTTTTTGTATATCTTCTTTAATAATATTATTATCCAATGTTAAACTTGTTGATTGGGGAGTAATAATATCTCCATCAGCATTATTATAAAAATAGCAATTTTTTATGGTATTATTTTGCGAATTAGTAATATAAATACCATGGACCGTATTATTAGTTATAGTACAATTTTGAATGATATTATTGTTGTTATCTGAGTTAATACCATCAATTCCACTATGATAATTATTGTTAAAATAACATGATTCAATAGTATTCATACTTGATTTTTGCATTTCAATTCCATCACAATTATTAACAAATGTACAATAGCCAATAAAATTATTATTTGAAGTTGAAATCATAGTACTCAATAAAACTATTCCTTCATCTGAACAATTTATGAATTGACAATTCAAAATGGTATTATTATTTGCCCAGATGCTTATCCCAATTGGTGTATCAGTAAAAATACAGCCTCTTATGGAAGAATCATCCTTTAGAATTCTCACAGCAGATGTATATAATCCTGGACCATTGTTTTGAATAGTAATATTTGATACTAATACCTGGGGCGAGGAAATAATTATTGCAGGTTTATTGGTTTTGCTTGTTGCATTAATAATAGTTGAAGTTGGATTTCTTGCCGTTATATACAAAGGTTTTGTTATCTCAAAAGTTTGATTATATTCTCCTTCATTTAAAAATAATGTAGTGTAAGGTTCTACATTGTTTATTATTTGTTGGATATTGTCTTTTGAATCAATATAAATGGTTTGAGCACTGATTAAAGGAACATAATTAATAAGATGAATTAATATGATAAAGATTATAAATCCTGTTGCTTTTTTTCTTTTCATTTCATCCATCCATGCTGAAATATCATGTTATAATTCAGCATGAAAAATTTTGTCAGAATTATTATTTAAATAAAAGGTGAAACAATTTCATATTGTGATTATTACAATATCAAGAAAATATAATGATAATAATTGATGCGACACATAATTTATGGAAACAATACAGAAACAATACATGATAATAATTTATGATAATAATTTTAATTATAATATAATAATATAAAACAATCTCTTCATTTGTGATTTGGATAAAAAGATAAAAAATAGTTCAATATTATGTATTTGATTTTAAAATAAATAATACTATTTTCAATTATTTATGTATGATTGATTAAAATTATTGATCAATATTGATGATTTGTCCAAATTTCAATAAAAAACAATTAAATATTTTTCAATATTATTAAATAAATTTGTGAATACAAATGAAAAAATTAATCATTATCTTGATATTTAATCTAATAATCAATGTTCCATTGATATCGGCAATGGAAAACGAAAAACAAATAATCAGTACTATTGACATTACCGATTATACAATGGATTTACCATTAACAAAAGAGATGATAAAAAATAAAAATATTTTAATTATCGATCAGTCATCGTTGCCTCCTTCATTTTCCTGGAAAAATAATAATGGTAAAGATTGGACAACTCCAGCAAAACATCAAGGTAATTGTGGTAGTTGCTGGGATTTTGCAGCTATTGGAACATTAGAGAGTATTATCAAAATAAGAGAAAACAGATCTGATATCAATCCAGACCTATCAGAACAATATATTCTTTCCTGTCTACCAGCAGCTGCAAACAATTATGGATTAGGCTGTCTTGGTGGAACTCCATATAAGGCTTTTTTTTATATGATGGATGAAGGAATACAAGGAAATAATTGTAATGGTGCTTTACCAGAAGATTGTTTTGATTATGGAGCAAATGATCAAATACCATGTGATGCAAAATGTTATGATTGGGAAAATCAACTTATACCTATTTCAGACTGTGGCGAACAATGGATTGGGTTTGACTCCGAAGAAAATAGGGATTACGTAAAATCATTACTTTACGAAATTGGACCAGTTGCCACAGGTATTAATGTATCTGAGGAAATGATACAATGGGGAAATTGGCATCACAGTGAAACAGATTATTTCCAAGATCCTCATATGCTATGGGGAAACAGATTAAACCATATAATTGTCATTGTAGGATGGCATGATGATGATCAAATACAAAATGGAGGATACTGGATTTGCAAGAATAGTTGGGGAACAGATTGGGGATATAATGGTTTTTTCAATATTGAATATGGTGCATTATTTACTGCAACGTACATTTCTTGGGTTGATTATATTCCATCAGATAACAATAGG
>CAZWQV010000019.1:0-31938 GCA_964636235.1 uncultured Thermoplasmatales archaeon | reverse complement strand
TGAAATTCATATTATTGCTGGTGAATATGACCTATTAATCAAGGTAAGAGGAAGAACATTTGATGAGGTAGGAAGAAATGTAATCGCTAAAATACGTCAAATTGATGGAGTTGGTAAAACATTTACCTGCCCTTGTTTTAGAACGATTAAAGAATAAATAAAGAGATTTACTCTATTATTTCTCTTTTTCACCCTCATAATGTTTTGCATATTGATATAGCTCATATTCTTTCCAATACATTATTGTATATTTAAGTATTGATACAAAAATATATATTATTAAATATTTAGCTAAATTCATTTTCTTCGAGTGAAACGGTTAATCCATCCGATGCTGCAATTACTTTAGACTTTGTTTTTAATGATATGTTTTCTGCAATATCCCATGGTTTATTTTGAATCATTGTCATACCAAAATGCGTTAAAATAGAAAGTTTGGGTTGAATATATGAAATTATTCTTTCTGCATCTTGAATGGAAAGATGATTAATATATTCTCTTGGCTCTATCATCACAATGTTTAATATGAGAATGTCAGATGAGTAATATGATTCAATATCCGTAAAATATTTCGTGTCAGAAATATACGAAATGGTCAATTCTTTTGATTTAAATTTTAAACCGTAGGTTTCAACATCATGTATATGTCGTATAGGTGTTGAAAAAGATATAGGGCCTATTTTATAGTCTCCCCCTTCCTTTAAATATTGAATACTTTGAACATGATTACGAAAATGATGCAGGACTACTGGATCATCATCAAGTGCATCCGATGGGGCAAATAATTGACCTTTCTTTTTATGTCCTCCGTTGGTCATAGCTTCAATCATAATGTTAACATCATTGGAATGGTCAATATGTCTATGAGAAAGAATAATGCCATCTAAAGTTTTCGGATCCAGTTTTGGTTTACTTGCCAAACAACGAACTAATGAACCGGGGCCAGGATCAATTAGAATATTTGTATCATCAAGTGATAACCACATGCCACCAGATTTTCTGACTTGTTGAGTTACTGCGAATCGAGCGCCAGCTGTTCCAAGAAATTTAATGAAATTCATTGTATAACCTGCGAATCTGTGATCTTTATTTTTCTATATCAACTTACTTTTATTATACTCCTTACACTATAGAGTTAAATATATCTTTTTGTTATTGATTATTCACTTAATTATTTGTAGGAATGGTATGAGTGTTTTAAATTTATATGAATATACTTATGATTTAGTACGACAAATCCCACATGGAAAAGTCTCTTCTTATGGATCGGTGGCAAAAGCATTAGGGGATATTAAAGCATCAAGGGCTGTTGGCCGGATGATGAATCAGAATCCTGATGCAGATACTATGCCTTGTTTTCGTATTGTTCAATCCGATGGTCATCTTGGAGGATTTGGACTGGGTATTGATGATAAAATACAGCGGTTGCAACAAGATAATATTGAGGTTGATGGTAATGAAATCATTGATTTTAAAAACACCTTATTTACTGATTTTCAGACAGATTATCCATTACATACCTTAAGAAAACAACAAAAACAAATTGCATTTAAAGTAAAAACCACTGACGTATTAAGGGATTCTGAAATTCGTTATATTGCTGGTTTTGATGTAGCTTATCCCTTTTTTGATGATTGGAAAGAAAGTGTGGGAGCCGGTATTATTTATGATATGAAAACAAAGACGATTGTAGAACAACAAACGTATAAAGATAGAATCATGTTTCCCTATATTCCAACCTATTTATCCTTTAGAGAATATCCATTTATTGATAAATTATATCAACAATTTGATTTGAAACCAGATGTTTTATTAACTGATGGTAATGGTATCCTTCACCCTATTAAATGTGGGCTTGCTTGTTTTACAGGCGTATCATTAAATGTTCCCACCATAGGTGTTGCAAAAAGACAGCTTTGTGGAACGATACAAAAAGACAATTATGTTCAGTGGAATGATGAAATAGTTGGATATGCTTTTAAGGCTAGTAACCAGGTAAAAAAACCTGTTTATATTTCTCCGGGCCATATGATATCATTAAAAACAGCAGTAAAAATCATCCAAAAAATTAGTAAATATAAACAACCGGAACCATTACGACAGGCACATAAATTAGCAACTAAAACGCTTAGGCAATATCAGTAAAATCATTACTGGAAACAACAGGTATGTTTAGTGCTTCGCACATTTCTTTACAATGAGTAACTTGTGATTTTTTCAGTGATTTTCTATGAATATACACTCCAAAACATGGCTCTGAAGCCTCAATTGCTTTTTGTAAAATATCTAATGTAATTGCATCTTGGTTGATATGATAACTTGGGATCATATGACCAAATGCTACTTTTTTTTCTAAAGCAACGTCGGTAAATCGGGGTGCATAATGGCCGCCACCATAACCAACTAATATAGGGTAGTCTTTCTTTTGCTTGATGATTTCATCATAATTTTGCAAAACTGAAAGAAGTGAATCTGCAATAAGACCTGCTGGTTCTGGTTTTACCCATTCGTCAATACTACTTCCTACTTCAACAAAAAGAGTTGGAATGCTAAGATAGGGTCCATGATGGGTGACTTCATAACATACGTTATGTGTCAGGTTTGAATTTTTTTTATTATTATCTATTGTTCGTAATAAAGCCGTCATCAGATGTGGTAAGGAAGGTGTCAGGGTTTTTTCTTTTCCCCCAAAATCGGCGGAAGCAAAATTGCCAATAGGATGGGTAGTAAGTGTTGGTTCACCTGATTTACTTCGATGTCGTGAAATATATATAGCTTTTGAAGGGATAATACCAATATTCTCTTTTATTTCTTCCTCAATGTGTTCATGTCGAATTGTTCTATCATTTATGGTCAGTAAAAAAAGATCATTAAATTCATTACTTTTATAAACAGGATTTTCAAACAACTGATCATATACTTCCCAAGATGAATTTTTTAATAAAGCTTTTTTGATATTCGTACCTGCTTCATCCTCAGTTGAAGATATAATGACAGTGGTCATGATATAAAGAACCTCAATCATGGTGCAAAGAGCTTATAATATTTAATAATTAGTCTTTCTTTTTACAGGATAAATCTTGAGAAAAAAGACGTCTAATTGCTTCTCTTCTTGCCAGCATGTGAATTCTTTCTTCAACAGCACAGATTTTAACAATATATCGAATCTCTTGCGCTTCATGTTCGCTTGACAATAATCCAACAACTATCATAATTATAAAATTATGTAATAATAATGTTTAAAAGCATTTATTGTACGATTATTATCCATTTATTACGTGTTAAATTTAATAGTAAATCTTTTCAATAAACTTTGTTTAAGAGAAAATAAATCATCAAACGTGATATAGTATTATGAAGGAACTTGTAGCTGGAAAATTTATTGAGAAGAAATCAAGGTTTTACACGCATCTATATAAAATTGATGAAAGTAATGATATTAATAAGATTATAACAAAACATCGCAGGCAATATAAAAAAGCAAATCATCATTGCTATGCATATATTTTTAAAGAAAATGATGAAGAAATGGAGAAATCAAATGACGATGGTGAAGTTGGCCATCCAGGAAAAGTTCTTTTAGAGGTATTAAAAAAATATCAATTTCAACATCATATGATTGTGGTATCAAGAATTTTTGGTGGAATAAAACTTGGGGTTGGTGGAGTAAGTAAAGCATTTAAACAAGCATCAGAGGAAACCATCCAATTCTATCAACAAAAAAAGTAAGGATTTTAATCCTTTGATCTATTGAGTAATGCGAAAACTAACCCAAGAGCGATAGGGAAAATAATGATATAGTAAATGACATCAATTGATGATAATAAAGAAATAAAATCATATTTGGTTTTCTGAATAACAAGTAGTGCTAATAAAATAAGAGGAATTGAAATTCCTACCAATAATGGAATAGCCTCTCGATTTACCATACTCCTCGACTCCATTAAGGTTCAATGAGCCGTTATAAATTCTTATTTATTTTTACCTACATAAGTATATCGTTTCTTTAGGTTTTTTTTGGCTTAATAGGCGAAAATTTCTCATTTCCATGAACCACTTCATCAACAGGGCAGAAGGTAAAATCATGATCCATCTGTTCTGGACAATATATGCCATTTTTTTTATCCCAATACACTTCTAAAAAATCAGTATCCATAGACATAATGATGCCTTCAACTATCTCATAATTATGGTTTTGTTGATTTTCTTTTCGAATGACCCGATCACCAGGTTTGAATGTTTTAAAGAGGGAGAAATATAATTTATTTATTGACCTATTTTTCATTATAGTTTCACTATCCAACTCAATCATGTTACAATTTATCATTAAATATATTTAAAAGTATGTTGACAAATCGACGATTTTGAAAAGATATCAAAAAAGAAAAAAAGGGTAAATTATGTAGTTTTTATGGTTCCCAGCACTGGTTCATATATCAGTCCTTTTTCCATTAATGCATTAAGCGCTTCTTCAATTGTATCAACATCCAGACCCTGTTTTTCACATTTCTCAGTGATCACATCCCAAGAAGCGCCTTCTTCACCTTCAACAGCCCGAATAACTTCAAGCACAGTATCTTCAGCTTCATTGTCTTTTTCATCTGCTATTGGAGACGATGCAGGTTTCCGTTCTTTTGTTGGTTGTTCAGTTTTTTCTAAAGATTCTTCCTTTTCTATCAACGGTGATGTAATATTAACAGGTCCTTCTGTTACATATTGTAATGCGTCTTTTATCATACCTATATATCGGTCAATGTCAACATGATCATATTGTTGGACTGCTTGTTCAACACTTGATGATATGGTTTTACTAAAACCAAGTTTTTTTAATTCAGATGCATAATTATCTGTCATCTGTATTGCTTCTTTCATAGCACTGATTCGTTCTTTGGTTAATTTACATGTTTCAACAATCCATTGATCACGAATATCTGCTGAAACTACTGCAATTTGTTGCGGTCGAACCGATGCATAGAGCATATCTCCATCCTCAGGAATATATGCTCGTGATTTTCCAGTGATAGCCACAAAAGCAGGTACCTCAATTAAGGATAATTTCTCCGTGATCTCAGGTTGATATTGACCAGAATAAAGAGTAAACACGCCAGTGGGATCAGAAACATGTGCTCGTACAAATCCGCCGTCATCAGAAACGTTTTCGACATCAGTTAAGACTCCAACAATGAACATTTTATTTACTTTTGCACCAAGTGGCGTGATAATATATGATGGAGCCATCTCTCCTGTTCCTTTCTCCTCGAATTGTGCATCATTAAATTCGTTGGCAAATACTCGCCATGCATGTTCTCGACGCATTTACATATCCCCTTCTAATTCTTTCATTAACTTATTTGCCTCTTCTTCAGTGTCTTGATCAACAAATGAAACTGTATTTGTAATACAAGTAGTGCCGAATTGATCATGGACCGTGTTGCCATTTAATTGTACGGTTTTTCCAAATAGCGCATCCTTAATGGTATCAGATAATGCTTTTGGATCCATTTCTTTCAGCTCTAATTCTGGTTTACCTAGAAGTTCTTCAGAAAGATCCTTGTTAAATGTGGTACTCAGCGTACCTGTTCCATCATCAACAATACATTTTATCCGAAAATCGATTATACCATCAACAGTTCCATGTTCTCTACATTGATTATCTCGAATCATTCGGTTACATTGTGGGCAACGTAAAATAAATCCTGATCCACGTTGAATTTCAATAATCCTGCCTTCTACTTGAATATCATATAGACCGGGGTGTTCCTCAATTTCATACATTTTCACAGTTCTTCTTGGTACATCATCAACTTTGATAGCATCTTTTTTTATTTTAGAGACCGTAGCTTTTTCATCAAAGGTTATCTGAGGAATACCCTTCCAACTACGAATATAACCTCCTTTAATTTGGATGGTGTCATGTTTTTTTAACTTAAAATCATACCATGCAGAAAACGGAGCTTTTCCAGTGCTGTCACCTAGAATTCCTGAAAATACCTTCTTTTTTTCTCCATCAACCTCAACTTGTTTATCATCGATTTCTAGGATAATAGCTGATAGATCAATTGCACCCATGGTTGGTTGCAATTCCTCTATTGTACATTTTTTTGGTTCGAATGCCTCTTTTGGTAATGCATCATCATCTTTTACTTCAACTTGAGTACGATTTCCAATGTTTAATTGTACTGTTCCTTGCCATTCATTTGTATATGCATTCGCGATTTCTACCACGTCACCATTTTGCACTTTTATATCATGCCAGGAGGTAAATGAAACACTTCCAGTTTCATCACGTAAAATCCCATAAAAAATTTGTCGTGGTTCTCCTTTAACAGTAATTTCTTTTGGGTTAATAGTAATAACTTGAGCAACAATTTTTACGCTTCTCATATCTGATTCAAGATCGGATAATTTTGTACGCTCAAGAGTTGATGATACATATGCATTAGATCCTGCATATTTCTTTAAAATAGTCTGTTTTGCTTGATTGATGGGAACCCCATATTCTAAGAATCGTTCGAGTTGCCCTTTAATATCATCAATATTTACTGATTTTTTGGTATCATTTCCTAAGATTGAAAGAACATCTTGCGCATGTTTTTTTAGATCCTCTGAAGGCAAAATAGCCAACCTCCTCCATCAAATTCCACAAATGCAATATACGGACAATTATTTCAATGTATGCTTTCCATTTATACAAGAAAGACTGAAAAGTTTGTATTATGGAAAATAAACTTAATAGAATGTTATAATCTTATAATAAATGATTTAAATCCAAATAGCCCATATCATTCAAATGAAAAAATTCTTATGGTGAATCAATGAAAAATGATAAATCCAATAAATTAGCTGATTGTGAAGGAATTGAAAGAATCATAAGAGAAAAAACCTCCTATAAATTAGTAACACGTAAATTTCAAGAACAATCATCTATTATTAATATAAATGACCAGGTTGAAATCGGTGGAAGAAAGATTACCATTATTGCTGGACCATGCGCAATAGAAAGTAAACAAATTCTATTTGATTGTGCACAATCAATAAAGAAATCTGGTGGAGCAATTCTTCGTGGTGGAGCATTTAAACCTAGAACATCACCTTATAGTTTCCAAGGATTGGAAAAGGATGGTCTTGAACTATTAGCATTGGTAAAAAAGCAATATAACATTCCTATTATCACTGAAGTTATGAGTACTGAAGATGTTTCATTAGTTGCTCAATATGCGGATATATTACAGATTGGAGCAAGAAATATGCAGAATTTTTCTTTATTAAAGAAAGTCGGTAAAATAAACAAACCGATACTTCTAAAAAGAGGACTTGCTGCTACTATTGAAGAATTTCTTTTATCAGCTGAATATATTCTTTCTCAAGGAAATCCAAATGTTATTCTCTGTGAAAGAGGTATAAGAACTTTTGAGACTATGACCAGAAACACACTTGATCTTAGCATTGTTCCCTTTGTTAAAACGGTTAGCCATCTTCCTATTATCGTGGATCCAAGCCATGGAACCGGAAGAAGAGAACTTGTCATTCCCATGTCAAAGGCGGCGATTGCTGCAGGAGCTGATGGTATTATGGTAGAGGTCCATCCTCATCCAGAAAAAGCATTAGTGGATGGCATACAATCACTTAACTTTGATGAATTTAAAACACTTATCGGTCAGATTGCTCTGATTGTATCAGTAATAAATAGGGAATTATAAAACATATATAGAATGGTGAATAGAAGATGAAGCAATTAGATCATTTAAGAGAAGAAGTGGACATGGTAGATGATCAGATCTTATGTTTGCTTGCGAAAAGAATGGATATTATTAAACAAATCGCTTTAGAAAAAAAGAATAATCAGTTACCTCTTTTTGATAAAGATAGGGAAAATATGATGAAAAAAAATTGGATAAATAAATCCAAAAAATATAATATGAATCACACATTTATCAAAAAGATTTTTGATGAAATACTTCAGATGAGTAAAAATACACAGGATGATTTAATAAAATAAACATGACTCTACAATACTATTAGCTTGGTTTTTTATGACAAAGAATCTTGAATTACTTGCACCTGCAAAAGATCTTTTTTCAGGTATGGCTGCAATTGAATGTGGTGCTGATAGTGTCTATATTGGAGCGCCAAAATTTGGAGCCCGAGCAGAAGCTGGCAATAGTATTGAGGATATTGGAAAATTGGTGAAGTTTGCCCATAAATTCTGGGCGAAAGTATTTGTAACGATAAATACAATTTTGACAGACAATGAATTGGTCCAAGTTGAGAAATTAATTAAAAGACTATATGAAATTAACGTAGATGCGGTTATTATTCAAGATGTTGGTATCCTTGAATTAGATCTTCCACCTATACCTCTTATTGCAAGCACTCAAATGCATAATGATGATTGGAGGAAAATAAAATTTTTAGAAAATATTGGAATTAAACGAGTTATTTTAGCAAGGGAATTAAGTATTGAAGAAATAAAAGAAATAAAAAAACATACCAATCTTGAACTAGAATTCTTTATTCATGGCGCTCTATGTGTGTGTTATAGTGGGCAATGTAGATTAAGTTATGTCATTGGTGGGCGAAGTGGGAATAGAGGTGTGTGTGCTCAACCATGTAGAAATAAATATTCTCTTAAAAGTGAAGATGGAAAGATAATTGCAAAGGATAAATATCTTCTTTCGTTAAAAGATTTGAACCTTTCTGAAAACCTTACAGAGCTTATTAAAGCAGGTATTACTTCTTTTAAAATTGAAGGGAGATTAAAGGATATCAGTTATGTAAAAAACATAACCTCTTTTTACAATAAAAAATTAAATACCATAACTTCTCATAAAAATTATAACAGAGCGTCCAGCGGAAAATCTTTTATTGATTTTGAACCTAACCTAGATAAAACATTTAATAGAAGATATACAACTTATTTTAGCCATGGACGAAACAAAGACATGGCATCTATTCATACCCCAAAATCATTAGGGGAAAAAATTGGAACAGTTAAAAAAATATACAATGATTCTTTCGTGTTAGATGCGCCTGTATCCGTTTCTTGTGGGGATGGACTCTGTTTTTTTGATGCAGATCAGAATCTCTGTGGAACCAATGTGGTCCGAATAGAAAAAGACAGAATTTTTACTAATTCTTTAAAAGGTATTACCAAACATCAAGAAATTTACAGGAACCATGATATATTATTTATTAAACAACTGAAAGGTAGCAATATTTCAAGAAAAATAGCTGTTGATATTATTTTTATGGAAAATGAGAATGGCTTCAGCGTAAAAGCGATCGATGAAGATAAAAATATAGCACTATACTCTGTTAAAACTGATAAAATTAAAGCAAAAAATACAAACTTGGCTCGTTCCATAATTAAAAAACAACTATCCAAAACAGGTGATAGCATTTTCAGATGTTCACATATTGCCATTCAGTTTGATTCTTCTGATGCATATTTTATACCTCTAAGTCAAATAAATCAGATGAGAAGAAAACTTCTTAATAAATTGGAAAAAATTAGAATTGAAAGGTATCCTATAATACATTCTAAGGTCATTAAAGATGAATCTTTGTATCCATTTGAAAGGCTGGATTATTCATTTAATATTTTAAATAGAAAAGCTGAAGCATTTTACCGTCGACATGGGGTAAAAAAAGTGGAATACGCCCTTGAATCAATGCCTTATAAAAAGATAAAAAATAAGAAAGTGATGACGACCAAATACTGTATCCGTTATCAGCTTGGATTATGTCATAAATCAAATGAAATAAATTCACCACTTATTTTATATAATGATAATAAGAGATATCGACTATTATTCAACTGTGAAACCTGCACAATGGAAGTGTGGATCTGAAGGTTCCATTGAAATAAAAAAGAGAAATAACAAGGACCTACCATTTTCAAATTTGTATCATTATATTGTCTTAATACAATCCAGTGATTTTACCTGATTCATCAATATCGATAAACTCGGACATTGGATGGGCGGGAAGTCCGGGCATGGTGGTAATTTTCCCAGTCATTGGTACTAAAAATCCTGCACCAGCACTAAAACGGATGTTTCTAACGGTTATTTTAAAACCAGATGGTTTTCCAAGTAGTTTTGAATCATCAGAAAATGAATATTGCGTTTTTGCTACACAGATAGGAAGTGAATCAAGTCCTAGTTTTTCACATAGTTTAATATCATTTTCAGCAGCAACACTATAAACCACACGATCTGCACCATAAATCTTCTTTGCTATCAGTTCAATTTTCTCTTTCACTGGAATATCTAAAGGATATAATGGTTGAAATTGGGATGGATGCTGATGAATAAGACTAATAAGTTTACCAGCAAGTTCAATTCCTCCTTCACCACCTTCACTCCATACATCAAGGACTGCAAAAGGAATTTGCTTTGATTTACAGAACTCTTCAACAATGGTAATTTCTTCATCGGTATCATCACTAAAATGATTCAGACCAACAATGACTGGAACATGAAACAATGAGATATTGTCCAAATGTTTTTCCAAATTTTCTAGACCTTTTTTTGCTGCCTCTATATCATTTCCTAAACCATTTCTTTTCAATGCTCGTATTGTTGCCACTAGAACGACTGCATCAGGTTTGAATTTTCCGGTTCGACATACAATATTGAAAAATTTTTCAGCACCCAGCTCCGATCCGAATCCCGCTTCTGTAATAAAATAATCTGCTAGTTTCATCCCAAGTCTTGTAGATATAATGCTACTGGTTCCATGAGCAATGTTTGCAAAGGGTCCACCGTGAATAAGAGCAGGAACGCCTTCAAGTGTTTGCACTAGATTTGGTTTTAATGCATCTTTTAAAAGAACACTCATTGCTCCTACTGCTTTTAAATCTTCAGCCAGAATCGGTTTTTGATCATAAGTATAAGCAACAATAATTTTCCGTAATCTGTCTTTTAAATCCTGCAGATCTTTAGCTAAGCATAAAATAGCCATTATTTCAGATGCTGGCGTAATGGCAAATGAATTCTCATGTGGAACTCCATCTGAAGGAGTTCCTAAGCCAACCACCACATGACGTAAGGCTCGGTCACTGATATCAAGAACGCGAGGCCAGACAATATATCGCTGGTCAATATGAAATGCATCACCATAATGTAAATGATTATCAAGCAAACTTGCGAGAAGATTGTGAGCACTTGTAATGGCATGCATATCACCAGTGAAATGTAAATTAATATCTTCCATAGGTATAACTTGTGAATAGCCTCCACCAGTCGCGCCTCCTTTTATACCCATGATTGGGCCAAGAGATGGTTCTCTTATGCCAAGAATGGTTTTTTTCCCTAGTTTTGCAAGCGCTTGGGCAAGACCAATGGTAACTGTTGTTTTTCCTTCACCTTCAGGAGTTGGACTCATGGTAGTTACGAGAATAAGTTTCCCATCAGCATTGTTTTCAATTCGTTTAAAGATAGATGTGTCAATTTTTGCTTTATAGGAACCCCAAGGAATAACCTCCTCTGCATGTATCCCTGCTTTTTCGGCCACTTCATGAATATGTAAAGGAGTAATTGAGGATGCGATTTCAAGATCAGATTTCATATTAAATCAACATGGTAGAAATATGCATGTCCTTAAACTTTTTTTGTATTGAAGATTTCTAATTAAGTGATGACAAAGATTTATTTTGTTTACATTTTCTTATCAACACTTTTTAAAATTTCGATTGTTTTTTTCTCGGATGCTTTTAAAATCGTATCGATTTCTTTTAATGTTGCATCAACATATGTTTCGTCTTTGATTGATTCAAGATTAATTTTTACATTAAACAGTGCTGATTCTACCCCTGCTTTTGCCATTAAAGCAGATACACCAGCATCAGTAATCGAATTTGGATTTCCCTTCTGAGCAACTACTAATGCTGCATCGAGAACGTTCAAACAGGTTTGTGCTGTTTTCATAGGTACTTGCGCTGCCTTTTTGTATCCCTTTTGAATTGCTTCTGATCGTTTCTTTTTCTGCTCATCGGATTCTTTTGGCATTTTAAATGCTTTTATTACATCATTAAAAGCAGTGGTATCTTCATCAATCAGAAAGATTAATTGTTTTCGAAGTGATTCGCTTGTTTTCACAATTTCTTTAATTTCAGCTTCTACATCTTTATGTTTCTCTTTTCCAATGGTTAGATTACAGACCATTGATGATAGAGCCGCGCCTAACGCTCCAGAGAGCGCTGCAACACTTCCACCACCTGGTGCAGGCGATGATGAAGCAAGTTCATCTAGAAATCCTTTTACTGTCAATGATGCAAGAGGCCCGGTTTCCTTGATCATATATTCAATTACTTTTTCTTCTGGTTTAAAAGGATAAAGATCAGATAGACCAAGTTTATCAATTGCAAGAGTTACTAATTCATCTTCATCAGAGATAGAAAGGTTTTCCTTTTTTGCATAGAATTTCCCACCAAGAAATAATGCCTCTTTTGGAATGAGACCAACGATTTCACTGCCCCTGACTTTAACATTATATTTCGCCGCTTCTGCTTTGACTGTTTCATAAACATCATGCATATTTACTTGTTTAAAATTAAGTAAATTCATTGAAACCTGGGCGATGTTTTCATCATACATCATCCCCCCTGCTTGCACTCCCTTAAACATGCCAGGTATTCGTTCTGCTTTGCCATCAGGACCAATAATTTTATTGCCTTCTTTATCTTTTTTTATTACTCCACTTGTTCTTATTTTTCCTGAGATTTTATTGGCAATCGATTTATCAGATGTAGTCAAATTAATATTATATGCAATAAGGATATCTCGACAACCAGTAGCAGTTGCACCACTTTTTGGTACAAATTCAGCGTTTCCAAAATCAGGGGCGAATGAGGGATCTTTAAATTTTACTTCCAATGCTTCATATTCACCTTTTCTAATTGATGGTAGTCTAACTCTTTCGGGTTTTTGTGCTGATTTAGCATATAAAAATACAGGAATTCCCAACTCATTTGCCATTCTTTTTCCAAATTTTTTTGATAATTCAATACACTGTTTATCTGATGATCCTTTGATAGGTATAAAGGGCATCACATCAAGAGCACCCATTCGTGCATGTTCCCCTTTATGTTTTGTCATATCAATTAGAGATATACCAACTTTTGCAGCTTGAAATGCTCCCTCAAGAACGCTTTTTTCATCCCCTACAAAAGTATAAACAGTCCGGTTAAAATCTTCACCTGGATCAACATTTAATACTTTCACTCCTTCAACTGATGAGATAGCTGCTGAAATAGCATTAATAATAGCCTTATCTTTACCTTCACTGAAATTTGGTACACATTCAATAATTGTATTCATAACCCGACACCTTGCATCCCTTAATCCTATTTATTCTTTAAAATCATTTCTCAACATAATGTTTAAATTATCTATAATGCAATATTAAAATAGACAAGATTTACTTGGAAAGTTGATTGATAACGTGTTTAATTGTAATTTCTTAATTTATGAGTTATACCAATAATTTTAAGAAGTATATATGAATTATTTTGTATGACTTTTTTGGGAGAAAGCAATGAATAACAAAATCATAACAAAAATAATCTGTATGTTCATAATATTAACAATTGTTGCCCCGTCATATATTTCTATTTCCGAATCTAGATCAAAAATCAATCATTTTTTTAATGAAGAATTAATACCACAACAGGATTTGGTTGTATCTAGTCTTAATTGTTATGGTTTTATTGTTCCTATACCTTCAAAAAATGATATTACTACAAATCCACAGATACAATATGAGACGCTGAATCTAATTAATGATCTTATAAGAAATAATATCTCGGTTTATTGTAATCTTCAACCAATAGAATTATCCGTATTAAATTCATTTTATAATTCTAATTATCAACAGAGATTATTTGAGAAAGGATCATTTATAATTCCATTTGCTAACAATTGTCAAAAAGATATGTTGTTATCTATTATCCTATTAAGATATTCCTTATTCAACATTAATCAAAGTAATCAAGTTCAATTTCAATATATTACTGAACCAATTCCACTAGTTGAGTTAATGCAATTGCACGAACCAAGAATTGCTTATTATTTTGATGAAGGTATTACTATAGAATGTTTGGATTGGTATCTATCACCAATGATACAAGCAGGCTTTTTACAATGTGAGATGGTTTCTGATGAAGATATCATTAATAATCTAACAAATAATCGATATAATGTATTGGTGGTTCCTGGTGGTAGATTAATGGAGGGATTTAGAAAGGATTTAAATCTTTTCCAAAAAATTAACCGGCAAGAAATGATTAAAAGTTTTATTTCCAACGGTGGGGGCTATGTTGGTTCATGTTATGGTGCTTTTATATCAAGTAGTGGAATGCGATATACTCCTTTTCTTGTTGCTCAATATTATACTAAAAAACTACCATCATTTGGTTTTTTATCTTTATCAGATGCATTATTAGGACTTGGAGTTCCATCTGATATTAATATTTCAATAAAAGACTCTGACAATCCTGTTTTATTTGGGTTGAATGGAACGATACCAGGTTCAAAATTACGGGGGGGACCAGTCTATACCTGGGTGGGAAAACATACCGAGGAACTGGCCTCAATTGAAAGTATTGATACCTCTTGGTTTCGTTTTATTGACTCATTGGATAATAAAATAATAAAGAATCTGTTTCATCGCTGGATTAATTTTACAATTGGAAAAACCATTTGGATTTCATCGGATTATGATCAAGGAAAGATTGTAACATTTGGTGATCATCCAGAACAGGGAAATATCTTACTAAAAAGAGCTGTACATAATTCAGTTCTTTATGTTTCCTCAGAAAACAGTTATCTATCTATCGATCAGTTTTTCCATTCCTATAGTTGGATGAAATCAATTATTGATAAATATGACCAATATTTCATTGATGTAAACGATATAACGGAATTAAATAATTTATATAATTCAACTATTGTTCTAAGAGATGAATTGGATGAGATATCGTTAGGATACGAATCTATTCTCAGTCAATTTAATAATTTATCTGATTCACATTTAATTGATACTAATTTTTACTATACTCTCAGAGGTGGTTCCTCTTGGGAATTTGATCATTTCATCCCTCAATTAAAACAATATCTTTATGATGAGAATGAATCAGAAGATGCAGCAGATAATATCAGGATGATCGATGCTTTACTTCAGCAAAGTTCCTTAGATGATTTGGTTAATTCGCAAATTGATATGTTTAAACAGTATATGAATGATGAAATTTCTTTATTATTAGGTTATTTTCAATCATATATATCTACTCAGCAGCAATTATACTCACAATTAGTTCATTATAAAAATACTACCCAGCAAGATGAATTTATTGATTTATTATTAACATCACTTAATATCCAGGCAAATATGATTGTCAAAAATCTTCCTCTGCTTATCTTCAAATCACGCATGTTGGCTCGGGATATTTATTATTTATCTGCAGTAAATAAGGTATTATAATCACTCGAGGTAGAATGATTTTTTAACCGTTATCCTTATGACATAGAAATTCTTTTCACCGATAGGGATTCATAAATGGATGAAGTAGATCTTGTTATTGCTCATGCAAATGAACTTATCACTTTAAAGGGGGGGAATAAACCCCGGATAAAAAATGAAATGAATGAACTGGGAATAATTAAAGATGGAAGTATAGCCATTAATAGTGGGAAGATAGTTGATGTTGGTCGCAATATTGAATATGATGCAAAAAAAACAATTGATGCATCAGGAAAAGTAGTGATTCCAGGATTTATTGACCCTCATACTCATCTGGTTTTTGGTGGTTCAAGAGAATTCGAACTAGATTGGAAGCTCAATGGTCTTAATTACATGGACATTAAAAAAAAAGGAGGTGGAATTTCCTATACTGTAAAAAAAACTCGCCAAGCATCTTTTAATGATCTATATAGTCAAGCTATGAGACGGCTTGATATCATGCTCTCTTATGGGACAACCACCTGTGAGGCAAAATCAGGATATGGTCTAGATATTGAAAATGAAATGAAAATTCTTGATGTCCATAAATATCTTCATAAAGATCATCCCGTGGATATTATTTCTACATTTTTAGGGGCCCATGCTATTCCAGATGATAAAACGGTTACTGAATATGTTGATCTTGTTATTGATGAAATGATTCCTCTTGCTGAAAAAAGAGCAACATTTTGTGATGTTTTTTGTGAAGAAGGCTTTTTTTCTTATGAACAATCCGAGGAGATTTTAAAAGCGGGAAAAAAACATAAACTTATTCCAAAAATTCATGCAGATGAATTACATGATATGAAAGGAGGAGAGCTAGCTGCTAATATTGGTGCTATTAGTGCTGAGCATCTGTTAAAGGTAAATAAAAAAGGTATTTCCCAGATGGCTGAACATAATGTGATAGGTGTGATGCTTCCAGGAACACCTTTTTGTCTGATGATGCCAGAATATGCTCCTGCTCGTCTTATGATCGATTCTGGGGTGTCATTAGCACTTGCCACAGATTTAAATCCGAATTGTTATGTGGAAAACATGCAATTTATGATTCAACTTGCTTGTTTTAATATGAACATGACTCCTGCAGAGGCTCTTACAGCAGCAACATTTAATGCTGCCTGTGCAATTAAAAAACAACATTTAATTGGTAGTTTGGAAAAAGGAAAACAGGCAGATGTGCTTATGCTAAATGTTGAAAATTATAAACAAATTCCTTATCATTTTGCCGTAAATCATGTTCAAACGATTATCAAAAAAGGCAAAATAATCAGCTAAATGTTTATTCATTTCTCTCTCTCAATATATATTGCAGTTAACTGATATACTTTCTCTGGATCCTTTCTATATTCAGGAAATTTTTTCAAAAAACCACTAATAATTGGTCGTAATTGTTTTTCTTCTGCTCGTTCTGTGTAGCGCTTTAATCTTGTTTTTAATGTTTTCTCCCATAATTCTTTTTTATGGGTTTGCATGATCTGGCATGCAATATGATAAATCATGGTTCGTTTTCCACGATATTCTTCAAATTCATTGAGAAAATCCTTAACGATATTTGAAACATTATCCATATGTCTTTCAATGATAAAATCATCAAGTCGAATGGCAAGTTCCCGTTCGAAATTAGTTTGTTTTCTATGTTCATGTATTTCGCGTAAAATTAAAAAGAGCTCGATAAGAGATAACATGAGCAAAAACAATGTTAATAGGATTACAAATCCTTCTCCAAAATTAAGTGCATGGTAAAGCAATATTAGTTCAGCAGTTAAGATAGCAAATGGCGGGATGAAAGCTATCTTTTCAACTCTAGGTGAATCTGCTATTTCCCTACAATATCTTCGTATTCCCCCACATCGAGGCATTGATATTGGGAATGCGATATCTGCTCTATAAAAATTGTGGTTATCTTAAGCAAAATACGCATGAATAGTAATAAATATAAACATTTTAAAGAATGAGTATTTGTTTAATATAATGATGAATAATCTGATAAAAACAAGTATAATAATCATATTTTTGTTAGTTATTATTTTCATCAGCTTTCAATTAATGATTGGTAAAGATTATGAGTCTGAAGTCATTTTTCATACAGAATCAAAAAATATTACTTTTTTTTGCAATATATCTGATACTTCTGAGCTCAGACATCAAGGACTGTCGGGTGTTACTTATCTTCCTTCCGATAGAGGTATGATATTTATCTATGATTTACCAACGGTGAAAACATATACTATGAAAAACATGCAAATTCCTTTGGATATCATCTTTATTAATGATCAACAAAAAGTTATCCAAATTGTTGAAGCTGAAATTGGTATGGAAAATATTACCAGTATTGGTCCAGTCTTGTATGTTGTTGAAATTAATAAAGGACTTTCCTCTAAATATGATATTAAAATTGGTACCTCAATGGATTTTATCAAAATATAACATCAGTACTCATCATAACATAGCAGGTATGCTCGTTAAGTTAGTTTAACTATTATAGTAATATTCTCCTTCACTTCTTTGAGATCGATCCATATATGATCCTGGTTTATTTACTCGTGGACGATGGGTTTCCTCATCTCGTCGAAACGTTATGTCCACATTTTTAAGAAAACGATTCATTCCTTCATGAAGGCTGTAGGGACCTTTTGCTACACCAGAGATGCCTGGATCTCCATCAAATACCACTAATGCATCACTAATCATATCAATAAAGTAAACATCATGATCAACTACCATCGCTGATTTACCTGTTTTTTCTATTACTCTTCTAATGGTTCTAGAGGTTACCATTCGTTGTTCACTATCCAGGTATGCTGATGGTTCATCAACAAGATAAATGTCTGCATCTTGAACCAACGCATGTGCAATAGATACTCGTTGTAACTCACCGCCGGACAAGGTCTGAATTTGTTTATCTAAGAGAAATTTAATACCAAAAGGCTCAAAGATTTCTTGTTTATAAAAAGGTGACGTGAACAACACCTCAGCTTTCCATTCAAGAAAATCTCGAACTGTTCCTTCAAAATCTGGAGAAATATATTGTGGTTTATAACTTACTTTCATCTCTTTATCAAGTTTTCCTTCATCTGGTTTAATAACTCCAGCGAGTAATTTAACAAAGGTTGTTTTACCAATAGCGTTAGGCCCGACAATACCAATAATTTCTCCCTGTCTAATAATCCCACTACCTACCTTAAGAGTAAATGTTTCGAATTGTTTTTTTAATGTTTCATAAGCTAAAAGAATTCTTAATTCTTGTCTTCTTTTGGGAGGATGATCAAAGAATTCAATTCTCTCACCGAATCGAATGTTTTCTTCTTTAAGATAACCAGAGAGATATGTATTAATGGCATGTCTTACACCTCTGACATGTGTTACCACACCATATGCTCCTTCACTACCATACATTAAATGAACTGAATCGCAGAGAAAATCTAGAACTGCCAGGTCATGTTCGATAACAATTACTTTTTTTCTTTCAGATAATTCTTTTATAATACGCGCTATTTTTAACCGCTGATGAATATCTAAATATGATGAAGGTTCATCAAAAAAATATAAATCAACATCTTTTAAGAGTGCTGCTGCAATAGACATCAACTGTAGTTCTCCACCTGATATGGTTCCTGCGGAAATTTCTTTATCAACTATTTGTTCTAATCCTAATTTTTCAACAATTTCATCATAACGATCATTGGAATCAGCATTTTTTAAAATAGTACTTATCTTACCTGACATTACCTTGGGTAATTTATCAACATATTGTGGTTTGACAATACTTTCGATTGCATTTTCTTTTATTTTGCTAAAATGATCATATAGTTCAGTTCCTGCGGCATATTCAATTATTCGATCCCATTCAGGTTTTATCTCATAATTGCCTAGATTTGGAATCAATTGACCTGAAAGAATTCTTATCGCAGTGGTTTTTCCAATACCATTTGGTCCTAAGACACCAATGCATTTTCCCTCTTTTGGAACAGGCATACGAAATAATCGAAACCCATTTTTACCAAATTGATGAATTAAATCTGTATCAAGTTCTTCTGCTAAGCCAATGATTTTGATTGCTTCAAAAGGACATTTATGAACACAAATACCACAACCAACGCATAACTCTTCTGAAATAATCGGTTTTCCATTTTCACCTTCAATTATCGTCTCATCGCCCGCGCGGACTCGTGGGCAATATTTTATGCATTCCTTTGAACAGTTTTTTGGTTTGCATCTGTCTCGAAGTAATACCGCTATTCTCATAATATAACATAAACGTGAAACAATGTACAATACATAAGTTTTTCATATATCTGCTTAGAATACTATAATAGAACTTCTAAGGTGGACATTTTGCACAAATAGATTTAAATAGAGACGTACTTAGATATCTATCTCCTCTGTCGGGTAGAATTACAACAATTATGCCATGGTCTATTCGCTGAGCGATTCGATAAGCACCGGCGGTTGCTGCGCCACTAGACATGCCAACAAATACGCCTTCATACAGTGCTAAAAACCTGGCCATTTCAAATGCTTCATCATCTTCTACAGTAATAATTTCATCTAATTGATCTGCAGAAAAAATCTTAGGTACAATTGCTTCCTTCATATTCTTTAACCCTTGGATCCGGTGTCCAATAGGTGGTTCAACTCCAATGATCTTAATATTGGGATTTTTTTCCTTTAGATATTTTCCGGTTCCCATAATTGTTCCCGTTGTTCCCATGCCAGCAATAAAATAATCCAAGTTTCCATTCCGCTGTTTCCAAATCTCAGGACCTGTTGTATTATAGTGAGCCTGGAAATTATAGGTATTGTCAAATTGATTGGGCATAAAATATTTTTCAGGATTTTGATGTAAAAGTTCATGGGCTTTATTAATTGCACCATCAGTTCCATGGCATCCGTCAGTTAGAATGATATTTGCACCTAATGCTTTTAGAATATTTTGACGTTCAACACTAACACAAGAAGGCATAGTAAGAGTGACTTCATAACCTTTAGCAGCTCCGATCATAGCAAGTGCAATTCCAGTATTGCCCGATGTTGCTTCAAGGATTGTTTTTCCTTTATGTAATAATCCTTCTTCCTCTGCTTTTAGAACCATAAATAATGCTGCTCTATCCTTAATAGAGCCACCAGGATTGCTTCCTTCTAATTTTGCAAAAATCCGTACATTTGGATTTTCAGAAACATGCGATAATTCTATTAATGGAGTATTTCCAATAGCAGTTAGAATGCTCATTTACCATCCCTATATCCATAGCAAGATAATAGTATCAAATTTTTTTGTTTTAAATGATATTCTCGTTCATGTATATAACCATTAACAAATAGTAAAAAATCAAATGGAATTTTCATTAAAAAATAAAAAATATTATTAAATGTATGTTATGTTTAAGATCTATATTTTAGGATACACTATATCGCATCCATAATTCACAGCCATCACGAATTTGCCCTGGAACTGCGTTTAAAAATTTAAATGTTCCAATGATAATATTGCCGCTTCCTTCTGGATATTCAATCATTGATCTGGCTCCAATATTTGTGATATCTCCTAAACCATTAGGTTTATATCCCAGTTCGTCTTTGATCACTGGTTCCCATTCTTCGCCATCAAAACACCATAATTCAAATCCATTCGTATCAGTATCAATTAATTTTCTATCTGGATCTCTTTTAAAGATAAATGGAAGATAGACTTGTCCATTGGCTGTGCCAACCCATAATTTATTATCTGCTGTTACAGTCATAGACCAAATATATTTATTGAAATTATTACCGAATCCATCATAACAGAAATCTATTGGTGTGGCACCAGCTACATCGTCACTGATGATTGGAGTCCAAGTGGTTCCATCATATTTCCAAATTTCACTTGCATGATCATGGAAAAAACTTGAAGCAATACCTACATAGAGTTCATTGTTATAAACTACCATTCTTCTAATTCCATAGTTTTGCGATTCTCCGAACCCATCCTTATAACCATTATTTTTACCATCAGGAAGCATGACCTTTTCCCAATCTACTCCATTACTTGTTTTCCATAATTGACAGCCAGTCCCTTCAGTTTTTTGAAACCAAAGGCGAGAATTAAAAGTTCCCATGTATAGTTCATCATTAAATACTTCCATTATCCATGCATAGGTGTTTATGGCTTTTTTTTCTTCATCATTCATGAGTGATTTAAATCCATGATCGATTACTTGTTCCCAGTGAAGACCATCTTGACTTCTCCATATTTCACATCCACCTTGATCGGAGAAATCCCAGTTCATAGTTCCAACATAAAGATAACCATGAAACTCTTTGATGCTCCAGGCCCCAGAATTGTCTGGATTTCCAAATCCTCCTGATGTATATGGTGCTTGATGACCAACGACTTGTTCCCAATGTATACCATCAGCACTTCTCCATATTTCGCATCCTTTTCTATTTGGATGAATCATACTGCCTATTGGAGTATTCCATGTTCCTACATAGATATAATCTTTGAAAACACTCAGTACTGCTGCAGCTGCATTAAAATGATAATTAAAACCTGCGGAAATCCCTGAGATTGAATGTTCTCCTATGACTTTTGTTAATCTATCAGTAGTATAGTTATATTTCCATACTTCACATCCTTTACTAGCAAAGGTCATTATGTGCATAGCGATTCGTATCGGAAGCTTCGTAAGATTACCAAAGAGTGAGTAAAAATCTGGAACTATTGAAGAAGTGGCCATAAGCATTGTACTATGTTCTTCCATGTTCATAGTGTTTGGAACCATATTATTCTGTGTACCAATGTATAATTCATCTTTAAAGACAGTCATTCCTCTTGTTGCATAGTTGGTTTGCTGACCGAATCCATTATCTGTAAGTTGTTTCCATCCAAATGGTAATGTGAAAATTAATAATTTTCCAAGATGACCATTGAACATACGTGGAATTTGAAGTGCGATGCTCGAGTTTTTTATTGATGATTTTAAATGGTCTAATGAATAATCAACACATTTAATTTGTGTATATGTGAATAATTCCGTCATTGATACAAATCCATCATTATCAATATCTGCATGACCACTTAATCCTTTTATTAGATAATAACTGAACAAACTTTTTTTATGGTCATGATCAACAGTATCTTGGTTTGGAAAGAGAAAACCAGTTGATGTTATTATTTTTCTTCCCCATTGAGCAAGAGCATGCATGTAACTAGCATAATTTGTATCTAGAATGAGTGAAAGATGATCTGAATCAAGTGTATCAAACCAATGGTCGAGTTCTTTGTCGGTTATTTTGTCAGCATCATAGTCTGTATTGCTCACATCATAAGGCAAACTATATGTGTTTCCAAATGATTTTTGATCCCATTTCATTTTGTATGTATTTCCATTGAAATAAAAAACAATAATATCATTTTGTGATTCTTTTGGTGCAAGCCATGATGTAATTGCATCTTTAATATTGGTTTTTGTTGCATTTTCGTTTATAAGTAATTTAATATTTTCCTGATTCCAGTTAGGACCTTTTATTAACTGATTATAGACTGATTGTGCTGATTCATCGATATATTTATTCGAAGAGATACTACTTGATTTTGGTTCAATTCCGATGATGATTGCATAATATGATGGTTCATTTGTAAGAGGTTTATTATCAATTAGCGCCATTTGTTTTTGTTCAATTACTTTCCTGTTAGTTATTGATCCTATGGCTGATTGACTGATACTTACTGAAATAAATAAGAATATAATGCCTAAAACGATTGTTTTTCGTTGACAATTCTTCATGCTAAACCAATCCTATGAATCACTTTGAATTTTTTATAATTATTTAAAATAATAATAATATATAAGTATTGTGTTTATAGAAATGAAAAATTATTTTTTATTATTTTTTGTATTTTTTTATCAAATATTGTTTTAGTTACTTACTAAAAATGAATAAATAATGATATTTTTATTATAAAAATATCTTTTATAGTGGAAAATTTAAAGAAATATTTTATAGGTAGATTGTATTTCTAGGTAAAAATAAACTACGGGAGAGTTATTATGAAAAATATAAGAAAAGAGTTGATATTATTTCTAACATTTTTGATCGTAGCACCGTCTATAAGTACCATCATTCAGTCAGCGCCACCACCTACGCCTGAAACATATAGTACTACATTAGAATCAGATACTGCGGTGTATGTAAGTGAATCACAGCCAAAAACGAATTTCAATTCAGGATCTTACCAGTATTATCTTTATATCTATCAGGATGAATTTGAATATCAGCAAGTAAGTTTTGTCAAATTTGATTTATCAAGTCTTCCAGATGATGCAGATATATTAGATGCTGAGATTCGTCTTTATCTAACAACTGAACCAGATGCTTCAGCCATTGTCAATATGTATACCATAAAACAGACTTGGTCTGAAAGTACCGTAACTTGGAATTCAAAACCTATATATCAAGGTTTGATTTCTAGTCTTAATATAAAAACTGATGGATGGAAAGAGTGGGATGCAACAAATATTGTTGAGGATTGGGTAGATGGAAGTCAGGCAAATTATGGTGTGGCTTTTGAAACCGAATCTGACGCACTTGACCAATTCAGAAGTGATGAGTCTGCATATGAACCAAGATTATGGATTTTATATCAGTCATCAAGCGGAGAGGAACCAGAGGACCCCCCAGAGGAACCTCCTGAGGATACCACGCCATGTGAGATTTCTTATACTGTAGATCCTGAAAATCCACAATCCGGTGATGAAGTTACCTTATCTGTTACCGCAACAGATGATATTGGACTTGAGTACGTCACCATAAAGGAAGGAAGTATTGAGTGGTGCTCATCCTTTGCAGAAGATGATACAACTACAGAATTAACTTGTGAACATACTGAAGTGCTCTACACTCCAGGTAAATCATTTATGATTGAAGCAAATGATAAAGGAAGTTCTTCTCCACAATTAATAACGGTAACCATTGATGTTATTGGATCTGGAAGTGCCCCTGTTGTAACCCTTGATATCGCTTTTGATGACGATGATGTGGTTCCAGCAAGATATCAATTACTTCCGATGGATGGTCAAACTGTTGAAATCACTGCAACTGCATCGGATCCAGATGGAATTGATTTTATGACCATAACCTATGATGGAACTCCCTATGATTACTCCTATGATCCACCTGAAACAGAGGTTGAAGAGACAATATCCCTTATCAATGGTGTAGATATGTTGGATGATTGTTCTGTTCCATGTACATTCCGTTATTCAGTTCGAGCCTATGATACAGAAGACAGATCAACTCGAGTTGAAGGAGATGATATTGAATTGAATGCCCCATGGCAATGGTATTGGGGTCTACCCTTTGCAAATTGGGGGTGTGATGATAATCATACTTGGAGTTGGTCAGTGATGGAATCAATTTATGGTGATGAAGTCTGGTGGAATAAAGAAAGAGGTTGGAAAACACCACATGCTGAATATATTTATGATCATGGAATAAAAACTGGTGGGAGAGGTGGCCATTGTTTTGGAATGAGCGTAACTGCTCTTGAGTTAGCACAACCCTCGCCAAGGATTTATGCTAATCTTGTTCAACCATCAGCAACTAGTATTGATTATTTAGAACGAGAAAATTGGAATAATACTTGGCGGTATTATTATGCGAGACAAGCAGGGCAATATAGTATGAATATAATGGCTTTGCGAGTCGCTCAATATTTATTACAACCTGAATATTCTGGATCAGGACTTCATCCATTTATTTCTCTCATCCTTGGTGATATCATTGATGATTTAAATGCGGGAACTCCCGGAGTACTTTGTATCAGAGAAGGAGATAGTGGTCATGCAGTTGTACCATGGAGAGTAAAACAGGAAGGAACGAACCTATATCATGTGTATATCTATGATTCGAATCATCCCTATGTAAGTACACATGATTCTACTGATTATACAAATTTTGAACAATATCCCTATATTGTATTTGGTGACTCTGGATGGTCCCGAAATGGTTGGTGGTCTTATGAGTGGAATAGTACCAGCACATGGAATGAAAACATCTATTATTTTTCATATGATGAAGTAATTGGAAATCCAAGTAGTATTAATTATATTGGCAGTACTCCTATTACTGATCAAAGACTTCCTGATCCTATACAAGCTCTTGCATTATCATCTGGAGATTCTACTTTTTATGCAGAAGATGCTTCTGGAAGAAAAACTGGATTTGTAAATGGTGAAATCGTTGCAGACATACCATATTCTGCACCCATATCTGAATTTTCTGGAGAGGGCGATATCGTCGATATGTTTTTACTTCCAACAAATACAACTCTAACCTATAACATGGAAAGTACTATTGATTCAGATGGTAAAATGGGAGAATATTCTTTGATGATTTGGATAAATAATTCCTCATATTTTCTTGAAAATGTATCGTGCACAAAAGATACAAAAGATGAACTGACTCTCACACCAAGATCACTACGGGGGGCTGATTCTATGCATTCCCTTAAATTCAAACGTGGGGATATTGCGAGCATTAGAGCAAATGATCCAATGGATTATTCAATAACATTTGCTAACGAATATTATAATTCCCCATTTTTTGGGCGGATGTTCACTTTCACAAGTGGACAACATGAGACTGGTGCTGAGGTTGAGTTGTATGTATCTGAAGATTATGATGATTTAGTAATTGAAACTTTTGACGATCCTTTTTCATTTTCAGTCACAACAAAGAGTACGGAATCATTTGATGATGACCCATCCATTGATTATATTCCTTATTCACTAGGTAATTTTTCAATGGATGCAAATGATAAAACAGTGGTCACTCCAACAAATTGGTCCACAACCTCTCAAGCTGCTGCTATGCAAGACGCTTCTTCAGAACAGAATAATGAACAAGATTCTATAAAGGATGAGAGTGATCAAACTCCTGGTTTTGAGATAATAGGAATGATTATTGTCATCTTAATCGCAGTCATTATATTAGAAAGGAAAAGATGAATTCATCTTTTTTCTATTTTTTTTTATTCTAGTTTTTGGGTGCAATATTCATTCATTGAACAAGATATGCATTTATTAATAGATTTATGATTTCTAAGGATTGTTCCTTTTTTAATCTGAGTCTTCATTGTTTCAATGATGGAAATTAATAATTTTCTATTTTTTTGATTAAAAGGAATTTTAAATCGACATTTTGTATCATGATAAATTAATAGACCATAGGGAACCTTATGTTGATATGATTCTTCGACTAATTGACAATAAGCAAGTAATTGTATGATATGATGTTTTCTTGGTTTTGTATGAATCCCTGTTTTTACTTCAACAGGAATATGTAACTTTCTTTTTTTTTGTAGAATATAATCTGGTTTTCCACATAAAGCCAAAATATTTGATTTCATTTTTTGATTTACTTCATGTAGATCTTCATAGATGATTTTTCCATCATAATTAAAATAAATGTTTTTGTTTTTTTTATGAATTAATTTTACTATTAGGGATATAAAAATTAGTAGTATTGAAACCAATAGTAAAAATAAAACCAAGGTTGACATATACTAAAGCACCAGTATTAAAAAAACTGATAGAATAAAACATATTACTCCCATTAATAGTAAATAATTTGCAATATTGCTTTGCCTTTGAATTTTTATTAGTTTTTTTCCCAAAATATCATGTTTCTTTTCTCCAGATTTTGTTTTTGATGATTTCGGTTTAAAACCACATTTTTGTAAATGCCAAGCTACTGGGCAAAAAACAAATGTTCCAATTTCTGATGCAGAAAAACAAACATTGGATTTTTTATTATTAGGAGACATGAATTGTTCAAATAAAATTGATTATAAAATAATATCGGGATTTATTGAAACTATTCTAATTTGATATTTTAATCCTATTCTTAATTGAAGGAAAACTTATTTATAAACATTTTAAATCATACCATCTGAGGTATTTTGATATGACGTTACAACTAGGCATCCGGCGAGAAGATAAAAACAAATGGGAACAGCGGACCCCTATAATTCCAAAACATGTAAAAATTCTTTTAAAAGAACATAAAATTCAATCAGTAATCCAACCTTCATCTATCCGTTCATTCACAGATGATCAATTCAGAGATGCTGGAGGAACATTATCTGAGGATTTATCCTCCTGTAAAATTATTTTTGCTGTAAAGGAGATTCCTAAAGAATTATTTGAAAGAGAAAAAACCTATGTGTTTTTTTCTCATGTCATAAAAGGTCAATCATATAACATGCCGATGTTAAAAGAAATGATGATAAAGAATTGTAATCTTATTGATTATGAAAAAATTTCTAATGAAAAAAATTATAGATTGATATTTTTCGGTAAATACGCTGGAATAGCTGGAATGGTTGACACGCTCTATTCTTTTGGAAAACGATTGAAAACCTATTATGATTTATCAACTCCTTTTAATAATATAAAAAAAACACATGAATATCATGATTTACAATCTTTAAAGGAACAAATAAAAAAGATTGGAATGAACATTGAAACAGATGGTTTCTCAAAAGAAATTGCACCAGTTATTATAGGATTTACAGGGTATGGAAATGTCTCAAAAGGCGCGCAAGAAATAGTTGATTTAATGCCCTGTATTGAGATAAAACCAGATCAAATTGCAGAAGTCTATAAGAATCCCTCTAAAACTAGTATATATAAGGTTGTTTTTAAAGAAAAAGATATGGTTAGACCAATTGAATCGAATGATACATTTGACTTGCAGGATTATTATAATCATCCAGAAAAATATAAGTCAATTTTTGAAAGATATCTGCCAAATCTAACAATTCTTATGAATTGTATTTATTGGGATGAACGATATCCAAGGATCTTAACAAAAGAATACCTTCTCAATCATTTCGATCAGCAAGATTTTCATCTGAAGATAATCGGAGACATTAGTGTCGACATTAATGGTGCAATTGAACCCACGGCAAAAGTAACTACTCCGGATCATCCTTCATATGTGTATAACCCAAAAACAGATGATATAGACTTTGATTTTTCTCAAAAAGGTCTTGTTATCATGGCTGTTGATAATTTGCCATGTGAACTTCCTAAAGATTCATCGACTGAATTTAGTAATGCGTTACTTCCATTCATCCCTGCTATGCTACATGCGGATTATTCGTCTTCATTTGAAGAACTTAGACTTCCCGATGAAATAAAAAAAGCAGTTATTTTATTCAAAGGTCAATTAACCCCATCATATAAGTATATCAATAAATATTTATAAATCATAACTGATGCTGGGGCAAACATTTACAATTTAGGGGTAAATAAGATGCATAAAGTTCTAATATTAGGGGCGGGAATGGTTACACGACCAATTGTTCGATATTTATTAGATCAATCGGATGTATTTGTGACAATGGCAAGTCGTACGGTAAGTAAAGCTGAAAAGATAATTGATGGCCATCCCAATGGTGCTGCTGTTGAATTTGTAATATCAGATGATGATTTATTAGAAGAACTTGTCAGAAAACATGATCTGATTGTAAGTTTATTACCGTATACGTATCATGTAAAGGTTGCTAAATTATGTATTGCTAATAAGAAACATTTAGTTACTACTTCTTATGTAAGTGAAGAAATGAGGCAGCTTGATGCAAAAGCAAAGGATGCTGGAGTTCTTCTTTTGAATGAATGTGGTCTTGATCCAGGTATTGATCATATGTCTGCGATGCGGATTATTCATGATGTTGAACTGAATGGTGGTAAAATCATTAGTTTTAGGTCAACCACTGGTGCTCTTCCTTCACATGAAGCAAACACGAATCCATTTGGGTATAAATTTTCCTGGTCTCCTAGAGGTGTCCTTCTTGCATCAAGAAATTCTGCCAAATGGCTTGAGGATGGAAAAATTGTAAATATTCCTGGAAAACATCTTTTTGAACATTATTATTTAAAGGATGTTCCAAATGTGGGAACATTTGAAAATTATCCTAATAGGGACAGTATTGTCTATCAGGATTTATATGGTCTATCTGATGCACAAACAGTTTATCGAGGGACATTTCGGTTGACTGGCTGGTGCGAAACACTTCGAGCCATTGCTGAGCTTGGATGGCTTCAGGATACACCTTTGAATGGTTTTTCTGGAAAAACCTATGGTGATGTATCGCGCTTTCTTTTACAAGCAGATGAAAATGAAAATTTGCCCGAAGAAGCAGCAGTTTCATTAGGTTTAAAATCATACTCAGCAGTTATCAAAAGATTAGAATGGCTTGGCTTATTCAGTGAAAAATTACTTCCGGTTGATAAAAACAATCCTCTTGATTATTTAAATGTTTTAACCCTTGAAAAAATGAGTTTAAATGAATCGGAACGAGATATGATTGTGATGTATCATGAGTTCATCGCTGATTATAATGGAAAGAATGAATATATCACATCAACACTTGTCAATTATGGTATTCCTGGTGAGGATTCGGCTATTGCCCGTACAGTTACGCTTCCAGCGGCTATTGCAGTTCAGATGATTCTTGATAAAAAAATCAATTTATCCGGTGTTCATATTCCTATTCATCCAGATATCTATAATCCTATTTTAGATGAATTAGAAAAAGTTGATATTGTTTTTAAGGAGCGAAAGGAACCATTTAGTATTGATACGATGTAGTGTAATTTGGCCAGTTTCGTTCTTTATAATGAAATGTAATTAAATATAATTACATGTAATTAGATTGTAATTGATTTTTGTATTTATTTATGATTGTTATCAATAACTATTAATAAAATATTTCTATTCGCAGGAGGCAATAACATTCGGAAAAAACACGATAAATCTAAGGTGTAAAAAGTAATGAAAAAGGTGTTAATTCTTGGAGCGGGAATGGTTTCCGGACCAATAATCAGATATTTACTAAATCAACCAGATATTTTTGTAACTGTGGCAGATATCGATGCAGATAAAGCTAAAAAGATAATTGATAACCATCCAAATGGCTGTTCGGTTCATCTTGATGTAACAGATGATAAAAATCTTGAAGAATTGATAAGTAAAGCAGATGTTACCGTTAGTCTTTTACCGTATGTCTTTCATGTAAAGGTTGCTAAATTATGTATTGCTAATAAGAAACATTTAGTTACCACTTCCTATGTTAGCAGTGATATGAGGCAGCTTGATGCAAAAGCAAAGGATGCTGGAGTTCTTCTTTTGAATGAATGTGGTCTTGATCCAGGTATTGATCATATGTCTGTGATGCGGATTATTCATGATGTTGAAAAAAAAGGTGGAAAAATAATTAGTTTTAAATCAACCACCGGAGCACTTCCCTCGCATGCTGCAAATACGAATCCAATTGGTTATAAATTTTCTTGGTCACCAAAAGGAGTGTTATTAGCATCTAATAATGATGCTCGATGGCTAAAAAACGGTCAGATTATTTATATTCCAAGCAATGAATTATTTCAGCATTATTCTATTCAAGAGATTCCTGGAGTCGGTGTTTTTGAAAATTATTCAAATAGAGATAGTTTTGCATATAAAAAGATCTATGGGCTTGACGATGCTCATACAGTGTATCGAGGTACTTTTCGTATGATGGGTTGGTGCGAGACTATGAACGCTTTAGGAAAACTTGGCTGGTTGAAAGAGACCTCTTTAAATGGGTTTCATGGCAAAAGCTTCAAGGATCTTACACTACATCTTATTGGTAAAGAAAATGGGGCAGATATTATTACGCAAGTATCTTCTTATCTTGAAGTAAAACCGTATGCGGCAGTAATAAAAAGACTTCAATGGCTAGGAATTTTTGATGAACTCTCGCTGCCGAAAGATAAACAAACACCAATTGATGTTCTAAATAATTTAAGTTCAGAAAAAATGAAACTTGATGAATCGGAACAAGATATGATTGTAATGTATCATGATTTTATTATTGAAGAAAAAGGAAGAAAAAAACACATTACTTCAACCCTTATTAATTATGGCATTCCAAAAGAACAAACGGCTGTATCTCGTACAGTTGCATTACCAGCGGCAATAGCGGTGAAGCTAATTTTGAATAACGGCATTGCACTAACCGGAGTACATATTCCAATCCAAGCCGAAATTTACAATCCTATTCTCAATGAACTGGAAAAAATGGATGTAATATTTAAAGAAAAAAGTGAGATTTTAAATTCCTAATCCTTTTTTATTACATAAAAGAAAAAAGGGAGGATAAAATAGGATATTTTTCCAAGAACCTATAAAAGATCCTTAACATGTTATCTATTATTTGATCAGTATTCATATTGTTCTTTTGATTTACTGATACCCATTCGCTCTGTCCGCCATATTCGTCTTCAACAATAATGCTAACACTTTCTCCTCTATTGCTACAATCTATTATTTCCTCTGTTCCACTTGCCACATAATCCGTCCATTGACTAACAGTTTGATCATTATTCCAAGAAACACCATATCTGA
>CAZWQV010000018.1:0-32048 GCA_964636235.1 uncultured Thermoplasmatales archaeon | reverse complement strand
GTTTCATGGCAATATAAAAATGGAGTGAAGTCATTTTTAAATCTATGGAATATGATTGAAACTTCATTGGAATCATTACAAGAAGAAGGTTTTCTTCATAAATTCACTATAAAAATAACAAAAAGTCATGGTGGTTTTTATTTAGATGATGATTTTTGGGTGGGCATTCAACTAGATGACCCTGAAAAAATCTTTTTTGGATATAATCATCATACAAAAAATAATAAGTTTTTTAAGGATACGATTAACCTATCAGGTCAAAACATTCCCGCTCGAGTATACGACTTCAATGAGAATCATTTCTTTGAGTTACCTAGAGATGAACAACAAAAAGGGGTTTTTAATTTCATAAAAGAATGTCTTGAGATTGTTAAACTAAAAAGCAATAATGAATGAATATAAGTTTCGATAATCAGTATTAATATTCGTCCTAATTTTTAACATAAAGACTATATGAAACGTTTTGATTATATTCTTTTACCTGATGGAGGGAATCCTATCTTGGGATTATTCAGAAAAAAGCAACAAGAAGATACACCACCAGAAGAATATTGGAAATGGATTTTTGCTTCACTCAATTTAACCATATAAGATGTTGATAATCTGGGTATCGATAGCGAAGCATTTTATAATAAAATGAAAGAAAGAGCAGATAAAATGTGGCTCATTGCAATGAATACCCATGTACCTTTTGATAAAAACTTAATGCCTATCAAATACTTAAATCCACATATTCAACCCGATTCACAAACACTATTACAACCGAAAATTGAAAATAGAATTGTAAAAATGTTCCAGCTCTGATTAACAACACCTCAAGTCAGTATAATGTAATGCTATTAAGAAGGAATCATTGTATTGCAATCATAGCACGGTCCCTACTGCTGTCACACTGTTTGATGAGTTGTTTTACTTCGTCTGGTGTCCAGATTTGTCTATAATCAAAATTGTCATCTAATTGGTTTATTTTGAGATGTTTAATTGCTTCCTCTCTACCCAACCATTTGTAAAAAGAAATGAGATATGTTTTGTAGGACTCATGGGTTGTTTGTTTAAGTGGCTCTCCATTTGGTTTGGGAATTCCAAGAAAATAATTGATATCTTTTTTTGTGGCTTCATCAAACTCTTTGTTTATTTTTATTACAAAGTTCATTAAGAAGTTTATTTTGGTTCGTCGGGTCCAGTATGATAATCTGTTCCCAACCGCATCAGCATCATATTCTTTTATTGTATTTTTTTATCTTTGACTTAACTCATTCCATATTTCTTTATTTAATCTCATATTAGTATGGTTAAAGTTGACACTAATCAATTCTTTATTTTTCATAAAACCTCCTCCAAAAAACAGTTGTTTTCAATACTATCCTAAATGACATGATATAAAAAATTTGCCTCTTTTTTGTCAAAATAGTACCAATTTTTCTAAAGACACCTAATATATTTTTGTACTACTGATGCATTATAGTATATGGTGACCCCTTGGAAACAGAAGAGATGAAGCGAATTGCTGCAGAAAAAGCAATTGAGTATATAAAAGATGGCATGGTAGTTGGATTAGGAACCGGATCAACGGTAAAATATGCATTAAAAAATTTAGAGGAACGAGTGCAACAGGGCTTAAATATTAAAGGAATTCCAACTTCAATTGAAACAAAAAAAATTACCAAAAGATATAACATTCCTATCGTAACTTTATCTGAATACCCCGAAATTGATATTACTATCGATGGTGCAGATGAGGTAGATTCAAATCTTAATCTTATTAAAGGTGGTGGAGGCGCACTCACTAGAGAAAAAATAATTGCCTATCATTCTAAGAAGGTCATTATCGTGGTTGATGACTCAAAAGTAGTGAAATCTCTAGGTATTGATTTTCCATTACCGGTGGAAGTAGTCAAATTTGAATGGGAAGCAACAAAGAAAGTATTGGAAACATTTGGATGTTCGGTTGAATTACGAAAGATTATTGATGACCCATTTATAACAGACAATGGCAATTATATTCTTGATTGCGAGTTTGAAAGAATCACAGATCCCGAGCAGTTAGAACAAGATATTAATATGATCCCTGGTGTAGTGGAAAATGGATTGTTTATCGGCCTAGCACATCAGGTGATTATTGGAAGTAAAAAAGGTATTATGACCTTGGAAAAAGAACTCATTACTCCTCAAGAATAAAATATTTTTAATGGACAAATTTAAATCCATAGAAAATCGGAAGGATTAATGCTGCAGCGATACAGGAGAAAGCTGTCATGAGGATGATAACCATGGCAAATTCTTGTAATGCTGAAATGGAGATAAACATAATTGATGAGATACCTGCAATGGTAGTTGCAGCAGCTTCTACTAGGGAAAGACCTGTTCGTTCTATTGATACCCTGATAGCCATTTTTTTGGATAATCCTTGTTGCATTTCCTCTTGAACTCTATGGGTAATATGAACACCATAATCAATACCGATACCAATCATAATAGAAGCAATGGAAATCGTTGTAACGTTTAAAGGAATGTTAAATGTAACCAGAAATCCCGGTTCCCATAATAACACAAATGCCACTGGTATCATGGTTAAAAATCCATAAATAGAGGATTTAAATATTAGGATTAATGCAGCAAGAACTAATAATAAAGCAATGATCATCGATCGGGTTTGTTCATCTCCTAGTTTATTGTTTATAGCAACGGAAATTGCATCTTGACCTGTTAACTGTGAAACCTTTCCATTATGAGGGATGGTTGTTTGTGAAGTTATCGTATTTATTATGTTTACTTTTTCTTCAAGTTCTTTCATACTCAAACCGGTTGGAATGTATACTAACATAATGGTTCTTGAAAAATCTTCATCGATGATTCCTTCACCTGCAATAGTATCGAAAATAATTTCCTGCACACCAACATATTCACTTAAACTTGCAATAATATCATTTTGTTGAAGTACACTATTTACCTGTTTAATTTCATCCGCAAGGGAAAATATTTCAATATCATTCTCCCTGATCTCTTCTCCTAAATCATATATAGCATCGATCACCTCAGGATGGGTAAGACCATGTGGTTCAGTTTCAATCAAGATAGCATTAAAATTTGCACCACCAAAATTATTAGAATATTCAACTAATTTTTGAACCTCAGGTAAATCCTCAGGTGCCAGACTAAAATAATTTACATCTGTTTTTGTTTGCGGAAGAACAAGTAATGACATAATTACAAAAAACACGGCAATAACAAGGATTCTATACTTATTTGCCATGATAAAATCAGATAACTTTGCCCAATTTGGAATAATGCCGTCCTTTTTAAATTTAAGTAAAATAGATAGTGAAGGAGTTAAAATAATGGTTGATGTGAATGAAAATAATATACCAATCGAACAACCAAAACCAAAGGTCACCATTGGAGACATACTAGATATCATTAAAGATGCAAAACCAATGATTGTTGTCACAGTAGAGAGTAAAATTGCTTTTCCAGTTGTTTTTAATATATATTCTGTTCGTTCAATTGCATCTTCTTTAGTATGTTCTTCTGCGAACCGATTCATTAAATGAACAGAGTAGTCTACACCCAATCCAAGTAGTAATGCAACAATTGATATGGAAAGAGTGGTTAATTGCGGTTGAACGATTCCTAATGTTCCAAAAGTTAAGGCAATGGAAAACATGGTTGGAAGCAGTGCGATAATAATACCTTTAATGGTTCGATGGAATATAAATAATACAATAGACACAAGAGCGATTGCAAGAATGAATATCATTTGGAAGAATTCCATGTAGCTGTTTTGCATCGCGTTTTGCATAGCGGTTGTTCCAGTCACGGTCATTTGAGTGTAAAATGTTCCTCTCCGAGCTATTGATTCCTCAATACGCTCTTGAATCTCTTTATAATCCGCGTTTTCTGCAAGTTTAAATAAAATTACCGCGATATTATAGGTATTGGTATAAAGCGTTCCTTTTGCCTCTTGAATTGTATAACGAGACATATATTCGGCTATAATAGACCGATCATAAGGGATCTCATATCGACCCTGACCACCGAAACCACCGGGGATTCCTTCCTTTTTATTCTCATTTTTAATTAATTGGGCCAAACTTGTTACAGAGTAAATGCCATCCAATCTACCCTCATCATTTTCATATTTGTTTACCAGTGGACTTGAGCTTACCCGGTCCATTTCCATTAATACTTCAGGGTCTCTTACATCATCTGTTTCAACATAAATAATAATAGTTTGTCCAATTTGAAATTCATCATCAATTTTATTCCATAATTGAACAGCCGGATCTGAATTCGGCAAAAATGAAGCCATATTTGACTCCATATATATATTTCCAATTTGAGATCCGATGAGAAGTGTAAAAATGGTGAATAAGAAAATAACCGTTCGAGGCCTTGTTACAAGGACTTTTGCAATGGGATACACATTCATGGTGAATCCTCCTGATCAGAAATGGTTATTTTTATAGGGCGGGTTTTGTGTTTCTTATGTTCCTTAAAGGAAAATAATGCAAGGCTGTTGAGGCGATGTTCTATTTCAGCAGCATATTTTTTAAATAATTGAAATGGAGGAATGGGTGAATATAAAAATGGGTTTTTTCCAATGGCATCATTTTTTAATTTTCTCCTAATAAGTAACTGTTCTTTATGCATTTTGACCAATGCTTCTCGGACCGTGCTGGGATGAAGGTTGGTACCTTTAATAATGTCATCTGTTTTTGCTTCTTTACAGTTTAAAAGAAAGAGATATATTTTTGATTGTGCTTTTGATTTTAGAATCTCAAGAATCGTTTTTTCAAGATGACTTTGTTCTGTTGATCCAGCCTTCCTCATTGGCAAAACACCATTATTATAATTTTATTTTTATAATAGTTGTTGTTTTGTTGATTTAAATACTTTGCTATATTGTCGTCGGAAAAACGACAAAATAAATTCTTCTTTTGCTGATTAATATATGGTAAAAAAATAAAATTAATAAAGTGGTAAAAAAAATTAAGTCGTCGAAAACCCGATAAAAAGATTGGTAATTTCTAATTTAAGCCAGCATGTTAAAAAATTATCACAAAATTTTTTATAGATGAGCTGATTATCAATCGACTATAAATAGTGAACTATGAAATGTCTGTAAAAAAGCAGATTGAGAAATGGAAAAAATATTACGAGATATCTGATGTTGGAACAATTTCAAGAAGATATTTTGTAATGAATGCTTTTGATGGTGCTCTTACCATGCTAGGGGTCATCATTGGTGCTTATGTGGCAGGTGTACTTCATCCCGTTCCTATTATTACTGCAGCCTTATCTGGTTCAATAGCTATGGGAATCTCTGGAATTAGCGGAGCCTATATGACTGAAAAAGCTGAACGGACAAAAGAATTAAAAGAACTTGAGCGGGCAATGCTAACCAGCCTAGAAAACAGATTGCATCATAGATCACATCAATTTGCTACTATTTTCGCAGCACTAGTTGATGGATTATCACCTGCGTTTGCTGCCATGATTGTGGTTTCACCTTTTTTCATTGTAAATGTAGGTATATTATCCGCAGAAGCTGCATTTTATATCACGATCGTGTTAACATTAGGCCTTCTTACAGTTCTTGGGGCATATCTAGCAAAAATAAGTGATGAAAGTATGATAAAATATGGCATTCAGATGTTAGTGGTTGGCATGGTAACAGCATTTCTCTGTATCATCACCTCAATTTTGTTTGGTGGATCAATTCCAACATAATTCAGTCATATTATAATATAAATCATCTTTTAGAGTTGGGTAACAATGGATGAAAAAACAAGAATTCACAAAGATATTGTAATGTTTGAAGAAAACTTACAACAATTGAAAGAAAAAAATGAGGCATTAATAAAAGACCCTCGTGTGGTCTTGGGATCTCAGTATTATCAAGATGCGCAGTATTATTACGAAAAAAAGGATTATTTTACTGCATTTGGTTGTATTAATTATGGCCATGGTTTATTAGATGCAATCTTAAAATTTTAACAAATAGTTGATATCTATGAAACAAGAAAAACAAATAGCATCTTTCCCCGAAATATCATATCCATCATCTGCTGTACTCATCACCTGCATGGATGATAAGAGAAAAACAAATATCATAACTGTAGCATGGCATACGCCTCTTTCCAAAAAGCCTCCTTTATATGGGATTGCTATTGCTCCAAAAAGATACTCTCATGATCTTATAATATCATCTGACGAATTTGTGGTAAACTTTCTTTCCACTGATTATGTCTCACATATTCATTGTTGTGGAACAAAAAGCGGGAGAGTTATTTCTAAAATAGACACCTGTAAGCTTTCCTATGAATCAGCAATTTCAATTCAAACCCCACGTATTAAAGAAGCATATGCTCATATTGAATGCCAATTATATGATATCTATCAAACAGGGGATCATATCTTTTTTATTGGAAAGGTAACTTCAGTATCTAGTGAAGAACATGCATTTGACAATCAAAACACGTTAAAAATACAGATGAAACCAACATTTTATCTTGGAAACAATACATATACATCAATAAGTAATGAACGTTGTTGCTTTTAGGATAATTTTATTTCAATAGCATCATCAATGTTTACTTTTAGAGTCTCTGCAGCATTTCCTTGATTTACTGCAATCTCTATTAAATTAGCACTTCCTACTGTAAGAAGCAGCTGATTGAGTGGAATGAAACCATATGATTTATGATAAGGAATCATATATTCTTTCTTATTGATAATTAAAGTATACATTTTTCCCAATGAGAGATGCTTTTGTATGATTGCATCATCGATGGTGGTAATTATATTGCCAAAATCATCAATATATAATACATGCCCTATAATTGAGTTATCTGTAACCGTTGGTTTTTTCGTTTCTATCGTTTTATAATCATGAACTTGTGGACCAATACTATCAAATGAGATACCGGTTAATATATGGGCCGCTATTTGTGCAAATATATCTCTTCCATGAAAAGTGTGTGATACTGGTTTTGAAAGATACGAGCTTTCAGTAATTTCATAGGCAATAAATGATCCCTGTTTCTGAGCAGCTGGAATAAGAAGACCATTATCTGGTCCAATAAATATCGAATCATTCGTAACAATAACAAGACCTCTTCTATCAGTTCCCACGCCGGGATCAATAACTCCAATATGAATTGTTCCTTTTGGAAAGTAGGGTACCGTTGACTGGAGAATAAATGCACCAGTATGAATAGAATGAGGGGAAATTCCATGGGATACATCAATAAAGCATACAGATGGATGCTGTTTTAAAATAACCCCTTTCATTTGCGCAATATATCCACTATTATTTCCAAAATCAGTAAGAAAAGTTACAATTTTCATATATGACCTCATTTTTTATATTACTTAGATTTAACATAGGTATTTTGTTTCTATTATTTTAGTAAAACCCATGATTATTTATGTTTTATTGCAAAAATTATTTATGATAGTAACAATTAATATGTTGTTTGGAGATTGGTGCAGAGTGGGAAAGAGTCAGCAAAATAAATCAAGTCTGCAAATGGTTTCAAATTTGTGGATGAATAGTGACAAAGATGGAATGAAATGTCCGAAATGCAAATCAAATCTCATCCTTGTCCAAGTAGAACCTATTGATGATTGGAACAGCCCATATCAATCCTATGAAACAATAATTGAATGTACATCATGCTCATTTGAAACCCATGCAACCTCATTTACCATACTAGGATCCATAAAAGATTATTCAGTTGACAAGGTCACCATATATGGTTGGTCTCCAAGTGGAAGCAGAGTTGAAACAACATTCGAGCATATTCTTGATTATAATTTATTAAAAGAACTAAAGAAATCTAACGAATTAGTTGAATTTCTTATTGTGGAAGATCATGTTATACAAGTGATTGGTTAATCGGATTCTTTTTTTGTTAAAATCACCCTCATACTTTAAATAATATGAAAGAAAGAACTTATTATTGGATGACACTATGAATAAATCGAAAAAGGAAAACAAGAGATCAAGTCCAAAGGAAATAATAATCACATGGGTGAATGTTGTAGATTCTTTTTCTTAACTATACATAATGGAATCATCATCATTTGATTGATAGTGTTGTTTTACTGATCTATGTTTAATGAATTTTTTTTGCCTTTTTTTTGAAACAAATTTAAAATCATTTCGTAAGAGTCGGATGAATGTTTTATCTGGAAGCGATTCCAATTGGACTATGCCTTGAATTTGTAATTTTTGTAATACTCTAATAATGCTATCTCGTGAAAGATGAAGAGCTTTTTCTAAATCTTTTATGGTAATAGGATATATTTTTTGAAGCTTTTTAATAATTTGTTCTTCTATTGATCCACCAACTATTTCAATCATAGTTCACACGATCATCATTAATTTTATATGATCTTAATGTTCATATGCTCTTTTTCCATCTTTATCATTTTTAAATAAAGCCATGACTTCTTTTTGCATTTCTTTGGGATATCCTTCTGGAAAATCGATACATCCTTTGCATACTTCAAAACCGATGACTTTTCTCAAGTCTTCAGGTGCAATATAAGCCAAAGAATCAGCACCGATCTCTTGGCATATTTGATCCCATGATTTAATATCTCCCTTTTCATCCCTTGCAAGAAACTCTTTGCGGCTTCGCATATCAATACCGAAATAACAAGGTGCAACCAGTGGAGGGCAACCAATTCGGATATGAACTTCTTTTGCTCCTGCCCGTCGAACTCCTTGCACTAATTTTCTCACATTTGTTCCTCTTACAATTGAATCGTCTAACATGATAACTCGTTTTCCATTAATAACCGCCCGTAAAAATGATAGACCTTCTTGCACAATACGATCCCTGCTTTCTTGTTCCTGTTGAATAAATGAACGCTCTGATTTATCCTTCATGATCCCTTCATCAATAGGGATACCTGATTCTCTTGAATAGCCCAGTGCATATCTTCTTCCCGATTCTGGAACAGGTATAACAACATCTGCATCTACTGGATATTTTTGTGCTAAGATATGACCTAGTTTTATTCGAACGTCATGAACTGATCGCCCATTCATTCGTGAATCAGGTTTTGCAAAATAAACAAATTCAAACATACAAGGTGTTTCTTGTTTCTTTATGATCTGTTTTTCAAAAATATTACCTTTATTATCGATGATTATAACTGATCCACCAGGAATATCTTTGATATAATCAAAATTAATCTTTTTAAACACTCTTGTTTCAGAAGTGAGACAATACATGCCATTATGTTTTCCCAGTACCAATGGTCTGATTTTATGTGGATCAGTGATGGCAAATAGATAAGGTTGATCACCTGAATCAACTAGAAAAAGACTGGAGTAACTTCCCTTAACTTTTTTTATAACGGTCTCACATGCATGAAAGATTACATCTGGACTTAATTCTTTTTTATATAATTGATCAGCCACAGGTAGTAATAAACATTGAATATCACAGTCTGTGCGAGGGCTCCTATGAGTATCAGTTATGATTTGCTTACAATTAATAATATTACCATTGTGAACGGCAGCTAGAAAAGGATTAACCAGATATTCAGGCTGTGCATTTTTCTTTAATGATTCTATATCATCCATTCCAGCCGTTGAATACCGGGTATGGCCAAGACCTACATTTCCAGGAGTATTTATGGTCTTTTCTTCATCAAAAACTTCACGAACTAATCCAGAATCCTTTATTACATGAATATTACCATCATATGTTAACTTACCACAAGATGATTGGCCCCGATGCTGTATTGCAAAAAGACTATGATAAATTAAACGTGAAACAGGTTTATTACCGATAATTCCAACAATGCCACACATTAAAAGGGGAATGAAACAGGTGTTATTTAATGGTTTTATATTACTTTAAAACAAAAATTTCCCTTTTTTGAAAATGCATTCCCCATCAGCCAGGACCTCTCCATTCTTTCGTAAATCGCAGACCATATCCCAATGAATACTTGAAACATTGTTACTTCCAGTCTCTGGATATCCACTACCAAGTGCAAGATGGATGGTTCCACCTATTTTCTCATCAAATAAGGTATTTTTCGAATAGTCCTTAATGCCTTTATTTAATCCAAATGCTATTTCACCTAGATATCGAGCTCCTTTGTCGACATCCAGCATGGATAAGAGAAATTCTTTTCCAGTTGAGGCATCGGCATCAATTACTTTTCCTTTTTTGAAATAAAGCGTGACATCATCAACTCTTCTCCCCCCATATACCAATGGAAATGAAAAGGTGATTTTTCCTTCTGCTGATTGTTCCACTGGCCCTGTAAAGATTTCACCATCTGGAAAATTTTCTTTTCCGTAGCAGGGAATCCAGGTACGGTTTTCAACAGATAAGGTCAAATCTGTATTTTCTGCTAGGATACGGAGCTTTTTTTTAGTTTCTAATCTTTTTTTAATTGTATGCTGTTCTTTTCCTAATTGTTGCCAATATGATTTGGGATCTTTTTTGTGAATCTGTGCTGCTTTGAAAACAAATTCTTCATAATCATGTAATGACATATCTGCATCCTGAGCAGATGCTTGAGTTGGAAAGATAGTGACACACCATCTCAGGTCTTTATCTTTTGCTCGTTTGAGAAAGATATCATGAAGTGGTTTTGCAGCTTTACTTCTAATAACTTGTTGATTGGGATCAACATGCGTCATATAACGGGTGTTTTCTGGACTGATAATACTTAATCGAGCATCAACTGTTTTCATTTCAAAAAGATCAACCGGTGAAATATATTGTAATTGATCCTTTGTTGCCTGCGTGTAATAGATTTCATTTAATGATTCTAAACCAAGGCGAATAAATGGATGAGCTCTTCGTTTCAATGCCAGCTGAAAAACAGATGAAATCAAGGGTTTTGCTAGTGGAGAGCCAGATATTAAAAATAAATCATCCTTTTTAATTGTCAGTGAATGATCAACAAGAATCTCAGCAAATTTATCATATCTTTTATCAAACATTGGAATCACTTATCAATTTGGAGTAGAAGCATACCACATTAGTTTAAATATGCTCCCATTCCTTTAAAACAGATCCCCATTTGAATTTTTCAATTGATTCAACTTGTTCAATTTTACGGATGATTTTTTCATATCCTTTAACAAGAGCTCGAATCTGAATTTTTACGATAAAATCATATGTTCCCGCGGTTGCAGTTACTCTTGTAACACCTCTTATTTTCCATAATTCATGAAGTGTTTGTTCGATAGAATATCCTGGTTTAATGGTGATAAAAATATAAGCTTTTACTAAATTTAATGCAAATGAAATAATGCCCAGAATCATCAGTACAATACCAATAATTTTAATGATCAATAACGTTGGATCAAATGAGAATGCAGCAATTATTCCAAAAGATGATAATACTAATGATACAGGTATTGAGAAAATGATGGTTGTTGAACGGACTGCTTGTGCAACACTTGCTTTTCCAATTCCCAGTGCTCTAATATAGAATACTAACCCAAAAAATGCACCGAGTGAAATAGCTGCTGCCGGTAAAAATTGTTGATAAGATGCCGTTAGCCCGTCATTGAAATGGTTTGATCCAGTAAGCACATCTATCATAAAAAGGATAATTGCAGCCATGCCACAGGAGAAAATGACATTCCAGAAACGAATATTAATTGAATCATTTGTTTGATTATCAATTTTTAATAATTTTAATTTTCTTTGAAAGATCGATAAAAGCATCCAACCTGGATTGATAACTAGAAAAACAATGAGAAGTGGAAGAGGATTAAGAGAACCCGATAGACTTAGTGAACCAAGAATAGCTCCAAATGTTACAATTATAATAGATTGTATCTCAGATAAAGTTGGCATGTCTTTTTCATTGATTGACTCTACGGCAACAATATAGACAATTACAAGTTGAGTAAAGGGAAGAACAACAGAAGGATCTTTTACTAATGACAAAAGAATATAATAACCAATGGTATTGACTGCATTACCAAATCCTGCAATTAATTGTGGTTTTATTTCATGTTTTTTAATGAGGCGTAATCGTTTAAAAGATGGATCAAGAATGTATGATCCAATACTTTTTTTCTTAATGGGAATTGAGAAAAATAATCCTAAAAAAAGGCTCAATGGTATCCCAGCAATAAAAATTGCTAAGCCCAATGCCCAAATATCAGTAATAAATAAATTTCCTACAATTACATCAACGCCTGAATTTATGGCGGTAATGATTGCTGAACTAAACGCAAGCGCGTAGAAAAGATATTTTTTTCTAATCATAATGTCAATTCTTTCTCAATGACTTGGGTAGTTGTCTTTTTCACACCTTGTATTAAATGAATTTTATCAGTAACATGAAGTAAATCCTCTAATGTTTCCACCATCACTCGAACAACTATATCATAGTCTCCTGCAACAATTGAAATCTTTTCAATATTTTCAATCGTTCGCATTTCTTTAATTACTTCTTTTGAATTTCCCGTTTCTAAGGAAATGAGAATATATGCATTAATCATTATAATCACCATTAAATTGGAGGGCGAATAAGGATAGTATATTTAAATATATGTACATTTTTAGCAGCGTATATCGTTGACGTACTAACCTCCGCTTAAATGTCTTAATATGTAGAATAAAATATCTATCAAATAATAATGTTGCGATTTTTCTTTAACAATATTTAATAGGAAGCGTTTGATAACAGAGGATATGACTCAAATCTCGGAGGCAAAAAAAGGAATTATTACTGATCAGATTAGAGATGTTGCAAAAAAAGAACATATTGATGATGAATATGTCAGAAAAGCAGTTGCAAATGGTTCAATAGTTATTCCTTTTAATCCTATCCATAATCCAAACGCTTTAGGAATTGGTGCAAACCTACAAGTAAAAGTGAATGCAAATATTGGTACCTCCAGAGAACATTGTAATATTGAAGAAGAAATGAAAAAAGCCCAGGTATCTCTAAAAGCGGGAACAGATGCGATAATGGATTTATCAACTGGCGGGGATCTTGATGAAATTAGAACATTATTATTATCAATATCTTCGGTTCCATTTGGTACTGTTCCTATTTATCAAACAGGTATTGATGCGATAAAAAAACATGGTGCAGTTGTTGATATGACTGAGGATGACATGTTTTCTATGTTTGAACATCAAGCAAAACAAGGGGTTGATTTTACGGTTGTTCATGCAGGAATCACAAGAGAAAGTGTGAAGCGACTTTGTAATCAGCATCGATTGATACCAATGGTTTCTAGAGGGGGTTCGTTTCATATGGCTTGGATTCTTCATAACGATAAAGAGAATCCATTTTACAAGGAATTTGATTACTTACTGGAAATAGCGAAATCATATGATGTGACCTTAAGTCTAGGTGACGGAATGCGTTCTGGTGCCATATATGATTCGAATGATCGAGCTAAATTCCAGGAACTATTAATCATTGGTGAATTAGTAGAAAGAGCAAGAAATGCTGGCGTGCAAACCATGGTGGAAGGACCCGGCCATATGCCTTTAAATGATATTCAATCAAATATAGAAGTTATGAAAAAAGTAACTAATAATGCTCCGTATTTTGTTCTCGGTCCATTAGTAACCGATATAGCTCCAGGTTATGATCATCTTGTTGGAGGTATCGGTGGTGCCCTTGCTGGCATGTATGGTGCTGATTTTCTTTGTTATGTAACTCCTGCTGAACATTTAAGTCTACCAGATGAATCTGATGTAAAAGAAGGTGTTATTGCATCCCGAATAGCAGCACATGCTGCAGATATTGCAAGAGGAAAAGATAGAGAAATAGATCATACGTTCAGTAAAGCTAGACAACAATTGGATTGGGATACTATGTTTCGACTCTGTATCGATAAAGAAAAAGCAGAACGATATCGAAAAAGAAGAGCCCCTCAAGAAGATCTCAAAGCATGCTCTATGTGTGGAAATCTTTGCGCTATTGAAATGGTGGAACAATATCTCAAAGATGCGAAATCAACCCAAAAAAAGATGCTAATTTAATAAATCATTTTTATAATAAATAACAATCGTTTTTTCCGTAAAATCAGTGTAAAAATTAGGAGAATTATGATAAAAAATAAGGAAAGATTTAAATGATATCATTGGTATTGCTATTAGGAGGTAGAGAAAATGGCCTACACTTATGAAGGATGGACATTATATACAAGAGATGTACAACTTAAGGGTGGAAGAAATCAGACAATCTATTTCTTTAGTAAAAGAACACCAAAGAGTGGACAACCTGCTGATAAACCAGCAAATTATACCGTTGGTGTCAATAAAAGAACTGGTCTTCCGTATTTAAAGAAAAAATAAATAGTTTTACAATCTCTTCATTCTTTTTTCTTTTTTTTAATTATATCCAGCTATTTTGAGGCTTGGATCACCAAATAGTTCCCATTGTTGTACCATTTTTGTATCCATTTTTTCATTAGAACCTAAGAACCAATGCAGATATTCAGACATGGTCTGGGCATGATTTTCACCTAGATCATCTTGTCCTTCAATACCGTAAAGTTCATAGAATCTTAATTCCATCCACCCATTAAGTACTTCAAGATAATCTGCAATATTATTGTGATCTGCATCTCCATCTCCATGAGTTCCCAGTCCAGTGTTTGCAATGGTTGCAATAGCTCCACCATTTGATTTACTTGTTAACCACCATGCCCAACTATTAGGAACCCATTCATTATAATAAAATCGAAACGGCTCTTCAAAGAAATATCCTCTTACCCCGTATTCCTGAATTCCTTTAATGATATTGCCTAAAGACACATCAAATTGACCATTGTGACATCCACCTACTACAACAATTGGTAATTTTTCATTATTATGTAATGATATCATATCCTGAAGGTTATAACCTGTGGTCCAAACTTGCCCATCAGGGGGAAAATGAGTACTCCAACTTGCAGGACTTCCATGTCCACAGAAATAAGCAAATCCTGCTCCGTTATTAAACTCATTATTAACGGTCTGTCGATTGATATCTCCCATTGATGCATAGACCCTAAGAGGTGTAAAGGTTGGCATTACATGAACTGCTGCTTCCCCGATTAGTTCCCCTTCATTAAAACCGTTTTCATCAGGATATGAATCGCCTGCGACAATGAGAAAATTTTGAAACCATGATGAATCAGATGATTCTTTCTCATAATTTATTATTTTATTAACCATTATTACAAGTTCATTTCTGTTTCTGCAAGGCAACCTGCCAAGGTAAACATCTGGATAGAGATCCATTTTTTCTTTATAGCTCTCGTTCCATACTGCAAATCTATTATCTTCATTTGAATCCCAACTAGAAAAGGATCCTTCGTTATCATAGATATCCGCAAAATAAAGATCTGAAAGAAATGACTGTTCTGCATATTCCTGCTCCTCAGGAGGAACGACATGACTATACCGAACAGGAACCAGCCATTGATCGGTTTGTTTATTTAATCCACCGACAAGAAGCACATGTGAAATCCCCCATTCTTCAATTGATGACTTAATGAAATATTTGATTTTTTCTGCATCATCACGGCCATACCAAAACATTTGATCATATATCTCTTCCAAATTTACTAGATTGGTTTTCATCCCAAATGAATTTTTATGATCTACAAGTGGTTGCAGGTCTGAAAGAAATTCCGAAGGAGATATGATAAGAAGATCATATACGTCATTTTTTGGTATAAGTGGTTGGGTTGGTTCTTTGTAATGAAGGGTTATGTTAATCTGATTGATGAAGAGAATCTCATTAGTACTTGGATCATATCTTGCTGGATATGTTCTTAAAACAAGGTACGATGTATGATGTTGTTCAACAATTCCTCCACCCATATGAAAGGTAATCCAATTTGATGGATATACATCATCCAATCCCTTTGAATTAATATCTAATCTTCTATTGTTACTGTGAATTGAATCAATAAATGGAACATGTGAAAAAGATAATGTTCCGGGGATTTGATGAACATTCACCTTACTATGGGTAAATGTTATACTTTTAAATGTTGAACCAAATGGTAATTCAAACATTGAAATATATGTTGGGAGAACAGGATAATTTGGTTTCATTACATTAAAATTACACTCATCAACTCGTATAACTATATCAGTATCATATCTATCAATTGTTAAATCATTAAAACTAAGGTTAACGACCATAGTTTTTTCAATATAGTCAGTATTGCTCATTAATGAATTATATGGAAAAAATTGATATTCATCATCCTTGTTTTTTTTTATATAACTTGATGCTGCTTGAAAACTTGATGATAATAAAAGAATAAAAATGATGCCAGCCAATATTATTTTCTTTTGGATACCCATATCTTGAAAACCCCTTTTAATATCATTAAAATATACATTTGCATATTAAAAATATTACTATTAATATTTACTATTTTATAAATGAAAAGAATATCTTGATTAAATTCAATGTGGTGTTACCGAAATGATTTTTTCTTTGCATATTTTGATTTCTGTTTATATATACTTTTTCCACCAGATGTTCCAGTTTTCCTATTCCCTTTATATGGTTTTTTATTAGATGAAAATGACTTTTTTTTCTGATATTTCTTTTTACCATATTGAGGTTTTTTCATTTTTTGAAAATTCCTTGTAAAAGGTATCTTCTTAAAATCTGGAACTACCTCTTCTTTAATCTCATGTTCATCTGCACGTTGTACTCGGCGGAAATTTTCATGATCAGTTTTGGTAAGTAAGGTAAAAGCAGTTCCTTTATTTCCCGCACGGGCAGTCCGACCGATTCTATGGGTGTAATCCTTCGATGTTTTCGGCACATCATAATTATAAATATAGGTCACGTTCTTAATATCGAGCCCTCTTGCAGCAACATCTGTTGCAACCAGTACTTTAACATCCTGATTTTTTAAAGCATTTAATGAATTTGTTCGCTTATTTTGTTTCATTCCACCATGAATCGCAGAGGCTTTTATTCCTAAATTTCTCAGATTTTTCTCTACAACATCAGCCTCTCTTCGAGTTGCACAAAAAACAATAGATAGGCCTTTCTTATTTTTTCTTAATAAATGAACCAGGATTGAAAACTTATTATTTTTTTCATATATGTCAAAATAAACTTGTTTTAATTTACTTGAATCAACATAAGATTTTGTTCTAATGATTTTTGCATTCAAAGAATGTTTTTCAATAAGACCCATAACATCATTAGATAATGTTGCCGTAAACATTAGATTCTGTCTTTTATTAGGAATATGATCAATAATTTTTTCAACGTCTTCAATAAAACCCATATCAAACATTTTATCAATTTCATCAAGCACAAAAAAAGAGATCTGCTGAAGATCAATAGTTCTTCGACCGATATGATCCAATAATCTACCTGGTGTTCCAACCACTATTTCAGATCGAGAAAGATTTTTTATCTGAGGATCAATATTTACTCCACCATAAATGCCTGTAGTGCGAATTCTCTGTTTTTTACCAAATTTGACGAATTCATCTTTCACCTGTGTGCATAATTCTCTTGTTGGAGTTATCACTAGTGCTTGTATTCCTCTTTCTGGAACGATATTCTCAAGTATTGGAATACAAAAGGCAAGTGTTTTTCCAGATCCCGTTTCTGCTTGACCAACAACATCATTACCTTGAAGAATTAATGGAATGGTTTCTTTTTGAATATCAGTTAATTCCTGGAATCCTTGTTCTTCAATTCTATCGAGTAGTATCTTGCTGATGTTAAGCTCATTAAATTTCATTTTTACACCGAGGATATGCAGTTGATTAGTAATTTGTCTAATTTACAACCGTTCATATTATTTGTCAATTAATAAATGGTTTCAATCCTACTATATATTATTAAGAATAATAAATAAAAAGTAATAAAATAATTTATAATTGAAAAATTATTAATTTCTTTGATACCTATTTATTCAATCTTTTTTATGTTTATAGCTTTCGGACCACGATCCGATTCTTCGATTTCGTATTCAACTGGATCGTCTTCTTTTAAATAGGTACCCATTGGAATAGATGATCGGTGAACGAAAATTTCTTTATCGTCTTCACCAAGAATAAATCCATATCCTTTTCTCGCATTGTACCATTTTATTTTTCCTTTCATATTTGTTTTCTCCTAACTTACGTTCATTATCAATAAAAGAACACAATGTAAAAGTTCACTTACTCGCAAATCACGATCCAATGAAACTCATATTTATATTCCTTTAATTGCATTCGTTATCCTAACTAGCATTATTTAAAGTTTTTGATTTATTGTTATGAATCTAAAGAATTCATTTTTTTAACTTGGATTATTTAGAAACTTGTTTAAAGAGATTACTGTTGTTTAATCAATGGATGAGGAAAAGAAGGGGAAAAGTAAAATTATTTATACCAAACCCAGACAATTAAACTTACTTGATGAAGAATTTTTTTAAGGATAAAAATCGTCAATATTTATATTATAAACTAATTAGCATATTTTAACATTTTTTTTAAAATAATCATAATATTTAAAATGGTTTATTATATTGTAATAATGGATGTTAAGAGGGAGCAAGGATGAAAATTAAAATAATAGCCATTTTTATTGTATTAATATTACTTGTTTTTAGTATTGGTTTTGCAATAGGAATTACTCGTAGAGAAGTGAATCCACTAAAAGTAAAAGCAGGGAGTTCTGTTTTATATGGAAAGGCACCTTTATCAGTTACTTTTACCTCAACAATATTTAATTTAGATGGAGAAATAAAAAAAGCACTATGGGATTTTAATGATGGAACAACATCAAATCAAAGAAACACATCTCATACTTTTGATCGAAATGGCTCATTTAATGTAACAATAAAAATATGGGATAAACAAGGGCAGAAAACTAGTGATTCACTAGAGATAACAGTATACAATTACTATCATCCAATTGCAAAAGCCACATCAAATAACACCTATGGAAAATCACCACTTACAATTCAATTTAATGCAACAGCTTTTGATATCGAAGATGAAAAGGTTACATATCTATGGGACTTTGATGACGGAACCACATCAGATAAACAAAATCCCAAACACACTTTTCAAAAGGTTGGAACATATACTGTTCGATTAACCGTAACTGATTCAGATGGTCTCAAAGATACTGATGTTATCCATGTAACAGCCATTGATGATTATCCTCCAATTGCCAAAGCATCTGCCGATACTGAATCAGGAAAAATACCACTCACGGTTCAATTCTATGGTGAGGGTGAGGATGTTGATGGATCAAAAGTAACATATCACTGGTATTTTGAAAATACACTATTAGGAAAAAACGATGAAAGTACCGAGAAGAATCCAACTCATACATTCTATTCGCCAGGTATATATCTTGTGAAATTTACTGTAGAAGATGAAAATGGGAAAAATGATACAGATGATATAAAAATAATTGTCAATGAAAGGCCGATAATTAAACCAATTTTATCATGGATATTAAACAAAATAACAACTGGACCTTTTTTTGTTAAAATGTGGGGAAATCTAGCAAAAAATGTATCTGCATTTCTTTTAACATAATTTCTAATTAGTATAATTGAAAAAAATATTGATATATAAATTGAACATGAAAGTTCATAAATAAAATTATTTTCTAACCAAAACAGTTATATCATAAATCTGAATTTACAGGTTGCAATATATAATTTATTACCTGAAAATAAAATTATGAAAATCTATTTGGGCGGGTAACAAAGCGGCTATGTGGCGGACTGCAGATCCGCATACGGGGGTTCAAATCCCTCCCCGCCCTTATTTTCAAGAACAGGGAGGCGTTAGAAAAATGATATCAGTTAAAATGAATCTTTTCAAATCTATAATTATTTTAATAATTTTATATTTTATATCTTTACAATGCATGCATGCTTCATCACTTCTGATCAACGAAGTAATGTTTGATCCTATTGAAGATGATAGATATTTTGAATGGATTGAATGTTATAATCCTACCAATAAATCAATCGATTTGAACGGTTGGAATATATCAGATAATTATGCCACTGATATATTAGAACCTGATCCTCTCTTTGGTAATAATAGTATGATATTATCACCAAATGGATTTTGTTTGATAACCGATCAAGGTTCTCACGTTCTTGAAAATCATACTCTTGGCAATAACACATTGTTTTTAACTGTTGATGATGCAGCAATTGGAAATGGACTTGGTAACACTGCAGATAAACTTATCTTAACAGATAACAATAATAAAGAAGTTGATGCCATCGAATGGGGACAAGATTATGATGATATCAATGGAACTCCTATAACTGAATTTACTGAAGGTTACAGCATTGTACGTAGATCCACCCTGGATACAAATGATACTTTTACTGACTTTAGTTCAACTCAAACAACCACCCCTGGACAAATAAATAAGGTATCCACTCCAGGAACAATTACCATTAAACAGGCACCCCAGTATATTGCCAAACCATTTAGTAAGGATCAATTCAGCATCCCCATTTCAGTTTATATAGAATTAAATAATTTTTCAGCATATGAAACATATGAGATAAAAGCATCTATTCAAGATACAGAGCTATCAAATAAAATTGCCAGTCAAACATGGGATGGTGATAAATGGCAATATTCTGATCGATATGTTCTTACCATTATAACCAATAGCCAAGGATGCTGGTCGGGTTGGATTCATTTACGGTTTAATAAAGAATATGCTGGTTTTTCACAAGTAATTAAAAATAATAATTCAGGGTTACTTCAAATTAAAGTAAGACATAATCAAGAAACAGATGAATATTCAGAAGAAATAAAATTTTTAGATATGGATAATAGTACTGTAAATGCAATTAAAGGTGGTTGTCTTACTCATATTTTAACCAATAATGAATTAAATCAGATTGAAAGTGATATATTTTGTTTACAAAAAAAGGACAACACAATCCTTGGTATTAACAGTATTAACAATAACCCCAACACCGTCTCAGATGAAATATTTATAAAAATCGCTGTACCCGTTGGCTCTAATTATTCATTATTCAATTATAATAATGATAATCAATATATGTTAATAGATCAAAATATCTCTATTAAACAAGGATTTTATGATGTATCAATCAATGGTGAATCTTCATTTATTTTACAGCCAAAATCATCGTATACATTGAGTTTTACATTGTTTAATAATGGGCAATTTGATGATACATATATCATTGAAGAAGTAATGGTTCCAACGAATTGGAATATCATTTTAAAACAGAAAAAAGTTGATATCAACGCTGGAAAAAATCGACTAATGAAAGCAACCATATCACCCAGCAATATCATTGATTATACTTGTCCAAAAGGTGAAATAGAGCTTCTTTTCAAATCATCATTTGATCCAGAAGTATACGTTCGATATCATCTTTTTTGTGAGATTAAAGCACCTGATCTGACCATACCTGAAATTAAAACATATGATGAAAATGGAAATGAAAAAAACCAGATAAAACAAGGAAAGATCATTCGCATAAAAGCATACTATAAAAATCATGGCAATGAAAATGCATCTGATTCATTTGTATCATTTTATTTAGATGAAACAAATGAAAGTCATCTTCTCTGTAAAAAAGCATATGAAGACATCGGTACTTACCAAAAATACCCATCTTTTTATTGGGATACAAGCACAAGTGAACCTGGAAATCATACCATTTTCGTTATTGCTGATGAGGATAGGACCATTAATGAAATGAATGAATTGAACAATCAAAACCAATGCACAATTTATGTTATAAACACCAGCCCCTCAGATCTCGAAAAACAAATCTTGATTTCAGAATTTTATTTTGATAATCATCCCGGAATCCCAAATGAATATATCTGTCTTTATAATCCTACCAATACATCACTTAATCTTTCCCAATGGTACATAACAACAAAACCAGATGATACAGCCATTGATCAAAATAAAATCATATTTTCAAAACAAACTGAAATTTCCTCTCGCTCCCATATGTATATCACTCAAAATGCATCAGCATTTTATCTAGAAACAGGTTTTTATCCCGATTTTGAATATGAAGATGATTCCCTTGATTTTATTTCACAATTAAACATGACAAAAACAGTTGTTTTTAGCGATGAGGGCTCCATAATCTCCTTAAAAAATCCATATAATCATACTATTGATCAAATCATATATGGAATTAAAAGCAATCAAAACAGTTCATCTTGGATCGGGCCATCAATTAAAATAGGGCAAACAGGCCAGATTTATAAACGAAAACAAGTAAATGACTACTACATTGATTCAAATTGCTTTGAGGATTGGAATACAATAAGATATTATTTCATCGGACAATCTCAATTTCCCATCACGGTTTTTCAAGGAAAATACAACATGACCTTATTTGTATCTCCAGATAATAGTTATCATACCATATGTTCAGAGTTGAGAAATGCATCAAGTTCTATTCTTATCAACATGTATGAGTTTACAAATAATCAACTCTGCAATGAACTAATGAGTCTTTTACGAAGAAATATTTCAGTCAAAATTCTATTGGAGAAAAACCCCGTCGGAGGAATTGATGATGCAGAATGGGTTATCCTTCATAGGCTTTCATATGCGGGAGCTGACATCAATTTTATCATACAAGATACATCAAAAAACATCTACAATAGATATCCATTTAATCATGCAAAATATGTGCTAATTGATAATAATACAACTATTGTTGAAAGCTGTAATTTTGCCACCTATGGCATTCCAATAAATCCAACATTTGGTAATAGAGAATGGGGAATTATAATCCATAATAAGACTATTGCATCATTTTTTCACTCTATTTTTAACACAGATTGTAACAGCAGTAGAATTGATATTGAATCCTTTGACAGAAATACAACAATTCTTCCCGACCAATGCTATATTGATAATGATTATATTCCCATTGATGTAGAAACTGTTTTTTTAAAGAAAAACTTGAACGTTACCGCAAGGATCATACCTATAGTATCACCAGATACCAGTCTTGAGCTCCTCCTTCATTTGATTGATACAGCAAAAGAAAGCATTTACATTCAACAACTCTATATTTATGCAAATTGGACAGATAGAACAAGTCCTTTGATTTCCCATTTAATAGAAAAAGCCAACCAGGGCGTGGATATTAAAATTATTATGAATTATAATCCAATTTTTCAAGATACAAATATGAAATGTAATTATACAAAGAATCTTTTAGAGAACTATGGTACGAAAGTAAAATTCATTTATACCAATGATTCCAAATTTTCAAATATTCATAATAAAGGGATGATCATCGATAATGATACCGTTTTAATCTCAAGTATTAACTGGAATGAAAATTCAATTATGAGAAATAGAGAAACAGGGGTTATTATTCAATCAAAAGAAGTGGCACAGTATTATTTAGATGTGTTTTTCTATGATTGGAATTTAGATAAACAGGAAATTGCAAAACCCTTTCAAGAAAAAAATGTTGAAGAATCTGACAATACTATTTTCATCCTTGGTTTATTCGCAGGAACATTTATTATCATTGCCCATGATTGGAGAAAAAGAAAATGGTAAATACCCTATTTATAAAAATTTTTAGTCTATTTTAATTAATAACCAATTTTAATTTATTGACCCTATTGTCTAATCTAGATATTAAAGTCATTATTTCATTATAATTTTTTTCTATTACTTCCTTTTCTCTAAATTTTGATGCAAATTCCCTACATTTATTAATAACATCAATAAGTGATTCTTTTGTCGGATTGTTAAAATCACCATTAACATCATCAAAAAACTTCTTTATCATCACTTCAATATGATGACGTTTAGTCTTTTCTTTATCTTCTAATGAAGAAAAATTATCTGTTGAAAATAACACATTAAGAACTTCTTTATCCGCCTGATAATAACATTCTATTATTGCATCTCTAATATCAAAGGCAGATATGTCTCCATTTAAGTTAACACCATATATTGATTCTTCTTCCATCCTCTCACTAACACTGTTAACAAAAAAAAATATATTATACTTTCTTTTTTTGTTTATGATGTTAATATTTTAAAAAAAGAAGGAAAGAAAGTATGAATATCATAGCATAATAATCAATAAAAGAAGGGTTCTTATCCTCCTATCTTTTACTTAATTGTAGGTTCTAGTTGTTTAATATTATTAAAACTAACTTATTAATTGTAATAAAAAAAATAACTTTATATTATTATTTTATATATCAAATAAATTACTAGTAATACTATTTATATTGTTAGTTTATTCACCTGTACATTCATCATTATTGCTCATGAATGGAGAAAAAGAAAATGGGCGTAGAAATTTTACCTCAGCATTGGTCGGCAATCCTCTGCATCATTATTATGATAGGAACACTTGTCTTTGCCTATTTCAAGAAATGGTTAATGACATATGGATTAATTATTTCAAATTTTATTGTTTTTGTATTTACACTGATATATCCAAATCAATTGATATATGGTATCACTGCAGGATCACCCTATGCTGGTCTTGGGTTTAGACCAATCTATCTATATCCTGAAGGAGTCGCTCAAATTTACACCTTATTTACATCAATGTTTATTCATGGTGATTTTTTCCATATTCTTGCAAATATGTTCATCTTCTTTTTCATAGGAATGGCCTTTGAACAAAGAATTGGAGGGAAACGATTTATTATTATTTATTTAATAACCGGAGTGATAGGAAGTCTAACTCATTCATTATTAGTAATTCTAACCTATAGCAATCCTACGGATTTATTTATACCTCTGATAGGGGCCAGTGGTGCAATTTTTGGTATTATGGGCGCGTTTGCATCCGCCTATCCAAATGATGAGGTGTTAATGCCTATACCAGTTGGATTTTTTATGATATTTCGTAAAATAAAAGTACTCTATGCAGTACTTATTTTTGCAGTTATTGAAACCATTGTTGTCCTTATTGGATCACAAGACAACACTGCTCATTTCGCTCATTTCGGCGGTCTAGTCGGTGGTGTAATTATCTCAATGATTTTTATTAGAAGAAGTAAAGAGGAGAGAATGACTGATAGTTCTTCCTCAATGCAAATCCCAATGTATATGCAACAAAAAATTAAACATTATGATTATAATAAACTTGATAACCTGGCAACAACACCTGAATTGAAAACAATACTTGATAAAATAAGAAATGAAACTGTTCCTCAAGTGCAGGACATTTGGCTGGAGCATTTCTTTGAGAAGACAAAATGCCCAAAATGTGGTTCCTCATTACATCATTTCAACAGGAAAGTAAACTGTGAAAAATGTGATTTTCAAATATCAATTTAATTATTTTAAATAAAAAATTGTAATCCAACAAGGGTTCCATACAACAATAAACTTGAAACAAGATAACCAATTATCGCACCACCACAGAGCAGGGGAAGACCGGCTTGTGGATTTCCTTTTAGCACATATCTCATTAATATAGAAAAGCCAACGAGTGTTCCAATTATCGTGCCAATGGATACAAATATCCAGGAGGTATTGGTAAAATAAATTGCTACAACAAGTATTCCCGGCATAACGACGTCTCCTAGACCCATGAAAAATGCTTCTCGTTCTTCTTTTTCATTAATTTTTTCTTTTAACCTTTTGGTTTCTTTTAACAATGAGTAATGCCGGACTTTTGGGACCACCAGTAAAACTGGTAATTTCAAATCCATGACCGTATCTGCAAGATCGATCATATGTTTTGTTTTGTATACTGATATTGCATCATATATGGCAAGGCCAATAAGTAACAGAATGATGAGCAGAATCCCCAGTGACATCCCAAATACAATTATGGCGCTAGTCCCTACGATGATCCCACAGATATCTATGATATACCATTCTGGAAATCGATAGAGTATAAATATTAATATAATTGCGGCAACTAAGGCAATAAATAGATTAATGGTAAAGGTAAAAAATGGAAATAGTATTGAAAAAACAGGTAAAAAAAATGCATAAAAAGCAGTATATCCTATAGCACCTAATATGATAAATTGAATGAGCTGTTTTTTCCAGTATTTAGCAATAATGAGAATGATTGCAGTAAATACAAACATGATAATAAAGATATAAAGGATATTAGCTGGATTATCCGGATTTTCAAATGCAGGTTCCACCACACCAGTTGATAGAAAAGGTTGAATAATAGAAAGAGCAAGACCATAAACAAGAACGAAGAGTAAACCCATTATAAGGACGGCAAGATATTCGGATTTTTTTTCAATCTGAGCATTATCCATAGTATACCTGCAAATAGCACTCTCATTAAAGAGGATTACCATTAAATTAAAACAGTTGACGCAAAAAAAGTATACCAAATAAATATCCCATAGGCGATGAGAAGGAATACTCCTTCTTTTCGAGAGATCTCATGATTGGTAAATAAAATAGGGATCATGATTAAGGTTACAACGATAAGAATAATAACATAATCAAGAGAAGCCATTGCTTGTAATGGGATAAATAATGCAGATGCTCCAAGAATCAATAATATGTTAAAAACATTTGATCCAAGGACATTACCAATGGCAATATCTGATTCACCCCTATATGATGCCATAACTGATACAACTAATTCAGGAAGGGAGGTTCCTACTGCAACCATTGATAAGGATATGATTATTGCCGGGATTCCAAAGAAATCAGCAATAGTGATTGCAGATTCAATAAGGAACCATGCACCAAGGACCACACCTACGATACCTAGTATGATAAACATGGCATTTTTAATGGATGAACCTTTATTGAATTTCCCTGTTTTGATTCGTTCTTTTCGGGCACATTGAATAAAAAACCATACAAAAATAATAAAAAAAACAAGAAATAGAAAACCACCAATTATATGATATATATCAAGTAGGTTAGTAATGATAAATAAAAATAAAATAAACGTTACAATAACAACGATAGGCATTTCCCTTTTTATTATGCCTTTTTGAATTTTTATTGGTTTAATCACTGCGCTAATTCCAATCACAAGTAGTAAATTAGCAATACAAGATCCAATAATATTTCCAAGTGAGATGGCCGCCCCATCAGTTCCATATCCCGCAAATTCTTGTACGGCAGCACCAACTGAAATAGCAAATTCCGGTGCAGAGGTACCAAATGCAACAATAACAACAGAAATGATTAAAGAAGATACTCCAAACTGGGCTGCGGTATGTGTTGTTCCTTCAACGAGAACATCTGATCCCTTATATAGTAATATTACACCAATGATGAATAACAGGATAGCAATAGATAATGCAATCATGACACCTGGCTGTATCAAACACACAGTTAATAAATGCATCATTTTTCACATAACTTTATTAAAAAGAACTGCTAATGAGTATCTGTTATTATGATCAAAAATACGATTTATTTCATTGGACTTGGTTTATATGATGAAAAGGATTTAACCCTTAAAGCCATGGAGTCCATGAAACAATGTGATACCATTTATGCAGAATTTTATACTTCTGTTCTCATGGGAACCGAGATACAGAACATTGAAAAAATAATTGGTAAACCAATTTCTATCCTTTCTAGAAAACAAACAGAGAATGCAGAAATCATTTTATCTTCTGCAAAAAATGGAAATGTGGCATTTCTAACCGGAGGTGATTCAATGGCAGCAACTACACATGTTGATTTGCGAATTCGTGCGATTCAACAAGGATTTAAAACTAAGATTATCCATGGAACAAGCATTATTACTGCAGTACCAGCATTATTAGGATTACAACATTACAAATTCGGTCGAATCACAACACTTGTCATACCCGAAAAGAATTATTTTCCCACTAGCCCCTATGATATTATAAAAAAGAACAAGCAAATCGGCCTTCACACGTTAGTTCTTCTAGATATTCAAGCAGAAAAAAACAGATACATGACCGCATCAGAAGGAATAGAATCATTGCTTAAGATGGAAAAAGTGCGAAATGAACATGTCATACAATCAACAGATCTTATCTGCGTTGTCTGCCAAGCCGGATCTGATGATGCACGTGTATATGCAGATACATTTGAAAACCTCCAATCCATTGATTTTGGCCCCCCCTTACATAGTATAGTTATTCCTGGTGAACTTCATTTTATGGAAAAGGAAGCATTGGAAATATTTACTAAAAAAATATAAAATAAGTGCAAAGAAATAATGCAAAAGATTTAAAAACGAGTTTTACGATGCCATTAAATAGTATCACTTTTGAAGATCAAAGGGGATTAGGATGCAAGGAAAAGATGACATTGTTGGATACATATATGGAGATGTAGGATCCACTGAATTTAAGTTTGCTACCAATGGTCAAGATATCCGAAAATTTGATTATATTTTCGCACCACATAAAGAGGGACATATGCTTGCCCAAGTAATGGACATAACCCAACATTCAGATCTACGTTTTGAAGAAGCATCAACACTTTATCATGAAGAAGAAAAACCGAGAATCAAATCAAAAGTATCAGCATTTGCTGATGTAATCGGTTATAGAGATAAAAGAGGTTTATTACAATCACCAAGAACTCCTTTTAATGCAGGATCAGAAATACAACGAGCAGATGAGGATCTTATCCGGCAAGTTTTAGGATTAAGTGCTGCAAAAGAAAATGGTGCATATGTTGGCCTTCTCAAAGGACATGAATTACCCATTTATCTAAACGTGGATACCATTGTGCAGAAACATATTTGTATACTTGCGAAAACAGGTGGTGGAAAAAGTTATGCTTGCGGTGTGTTGGTTGAGGAATTAATGAAACATAAAATTCCACTTGTCATTATTGATACTCATGGTGAATATCGTTCTTTAAGAGATCCGAATTCAAGTAAGAAAGAACAGAAAAATATGGAAAAATTCGGGGTTAAAAAACAGGCATATGCAAATCAAATAATGGAATTTTCACCTGTAGGTTCGAGAGGAAATATTACTCATCTTACATTAAGTGGTGTGAACCTTGAAGCAAATGAAATATTAGATATACTTCCCGCAAAATTATCCGGACCTCAGAAAGGAGTTTTATATCAAGGAATTAAAGAAATTAAAGAATATAAGAATTATTATACTATTCGAGATATCATTGAAACAATCGGTCGAAGTAAAAGTAATGCTCGTTGGAGTGTTATTGCATCACTGGAATCACTTGATGCTATTGGTGTTTTTTCAGAGAACGGAACCCATCCAAAGGATTTAGTTAAAAAAGGAAAATGTTCCATTATCAACATGAAGGGAGTTCCTCCAGATGTTCAAACAGTTGTTGTTGCTCAATTAACCAAGCAATTATTTGATGATAGGAAAGCTGGAAAAATTCCACCATTTTTAATGGTTGTCGAAGAAGCCCATAATTATTGTCCAGAACGTGGATTTGGTAATGCTGTTTCGCTTCCAATCCTTCGAACAGTTGCATCTGAAGGGCGAAAATTTGGTATGGGACTTTGTGTGGTCAGTCAACGACCAGCAAAAGTTGATAAAAACATTATTTCACAATGTAACACAAATATTATTCTAAAAGTTACCAATCCAAATGATCTTAAAGCAATCATTCAATCAGTTGAGGGATTAACGAATCAAACATATAGGGAGATTCAACGTCTTCCTATTGGTGTTGCATTAATTGCAGGTGGCACCTTACAAATGCCAGTCATGGCAGAAATTCGAACTAGAGAAACAAGTCATGGTGGTAAATCAGTTAAAATTTCAACAGATAATACTTCATATCAAGAACCAAATATACCAGTGAAAGCAGAGCCAGAAATAAATATTGAAGCAATACCAATTAAATCTGAAAGTTCGCCTCCAAAGACAAAGAATGATGCACCAACAGAAAAAGCCTTACATGTAACCCGAGTTGCATTTAGACTTGGATGGGTTTCAACAGAAAATCCTGATGAAGCAATAAAAATCTTATCCGAAGAAGCATCAAAAATGAACGAAAATGTATACAAATATTTGGAATCACTGGCAAATCTTGGTAGATCATTTTGTCATATCGATAATCCTAAATGTATGAGTTGTCCAATGAAAGACGGATGCAATTACCGTTCAACTCTTAATAGTTCGCAACGAAAGGGATTATTTCATAAAAAATAAGCTTCATGAAAACTAAAATCAATATAGGCATTGCTATAGTTCTCCTAATTATTATTAGTTGTAGTGGATGTTTGGATATATTTAACGATTTACCACAATTAAATACCATCATCTATGAAGAACATGCAGTTGATGTTGCTTATCAAATAACATATGGTTATACCATCGATTTATCTGGAAATGGAAAAACAATATTATCATACCTAGAGGATTATCCAGAGGTATTACAAGGTACTTTATCTAATATAACAATTCATAACAGGTTGTCAGCAAAAAATATAACCATCGCTCATAACCAGATGATTTTCTGGGAAGAAACATTTTTTGATGAAACAAACATCTTTCTGGGAATTTCTGCATCCATTCGTTGTCAAGGAATCCTTATTTCAAATTTAACCGGTGTAAACGCATTAACTAGACAGCAAATCAAACAAAATCACCCTGAATTACTGAAACAATATTGCTCAGCACAGGGTAATCAAACGGTCAATATGATAGATCCAACTCATCCATTTATCCAATCAACGGCAAATAATATACTTTCCAACAGTCAAACAGATAATGTATTTATCCTTGCAAAAGAGATTTTCATTTGGTTAAAAACAAATACAAACTATTCTATTCATATAGACAATCAACAAACACAATCTTCGATTGATACCTATTTATGCAAAACCGGAGATTGTGACGACCTTTCATATCTCTATATTGCTTTATGTCGTTCTCTTTACTTACCTGCCCGATTCATCCGAGGATATCTTATTGATAGAAATGAAGGTAGTATTAGTTTAATTCCACACGTTTGGGCAGAAGTCTATGTTGGAAATTCAATTGGAGATAATGGTTGGATCCCAGTCGAATGCGCAGGAACGGCAGCAATTCAAGCAGAGATACACCAAAATTTTGCCACCGAAGATGTTGATCATCTAAGATTATTCATAGATGATGGAACAAATGAATCATTGAATACCTCATCATCTCAAATATCTGTGGAATATGAACAAGGTATCTCGGTAAATCTCACGCATCAGGCAATGATTAATTCTTATACTATATTATCATCCAAAAAACTATGCGTTGAAGAAGATACATATCGATCATATTGTTAAAGAAAAAAGAGGGAGCAAAGGAAGTTATTTTCATTTGCTAATTATCATTTTTATACTGTTTTAATCGACCATCATCTTGTTCTTCAAATAATGGAATTTGCTTTGGGACCGTATAGATAATTCTTCCTTGAGATTTCATCTCATCCTCACCCAATTTCAACAATGAATTTTGCTATTAAAACATGTCTATTTTTTTGGTTTTAATGCTTGTAACGTAATTACAATTTTTAAAAAAAAATGATTTTTCACCAATTAGTTTACATGCACAATTACCTGCGAAAAAGGTTCTTAAAACATTATAACATCCTTGGTAGCAGAGGAAATTAAAAAGTCTGGGCTGGTATTTTAAATAATGTGCATCACCATCCCATCTCAACCGCAGGAAATGAGAAGTTTCCCCAGACTTTCCTTCTCATATTCCAAAAATGGGATCACTCTTATTAATGCTTTGTTATAATCAGTTCACCAGGGATATTGTCAAAAATTTGAGGAGACATTGACGTAGTTTGCTCTACAATTTTTTTTGCGTATCTAAATGCCTCTTCAAGGGTTACGTAGGAATCATAATTTTCATCAGCATATCCATGCAGACCATTAATCACATTATGGCTGAAAATAGAACCGTAAGAAACATCTTCTTCAGGCACACTTGTTATTACCACTCGATTTTGACCAGCAATTTCTTGTGAGAACTGAGTTGAAAAATTATATTGTTTTTCTCCTATCGATCGTTGTCTATAATCATTAAAACCACCACTATGACAACTATCAACGATTACACCCACGCCTTTAGATTCAAGATTATTAAACCAACGGTTAAATTGATCATCTGTGATTATACCAAAAGGATTTGACA
>CAZWQV010000017.1:0-32175 GCA_964636235.1 uncultured Thermoplasmatales archaeon | reverse complement strand
TCTGGCAACCTGGAACACTTATCATCAGTGGTTATAATGCAAGTGATGGAATGAGACATGAAGGTAATGTATCAATTGACGTTGGAAAGGCAACCATAACATATTCTCCAGATTCAGCCACTGCAGGTATTGATACCAGAAATCTTACAGTTACTATAACCTGTGTTGATGCTAACGGTGATGCATTGCCTGAAGGTACCCATGTATACATGTATTGTAAAGATTTAAAAACTTCATCAAATACAAATGCAGTTAACTTTAAGACTGGAGATGATGACGTCACTCTTGATGAAGATGGTGTAGCAGAATTTACATTACGTGAAGTCGGTGATAATAAGACAACTATTAACGCAACACTGCAAAACAATAATCCATCAATTGGAAATGAAACACTGGGCATGTTCAGTATTAACTTCCCATCATTTACACTTGAACCAGATACTATTTACATTGGTCAATCAAATGTGGTGAAGATTACTGCAAAAGATGCTGCAGGTGATCCAATCCAAGGTATAAATTTGACATTCCTTGGATCAACTGCAGGAATTATTAATGCGCAACCAGACCCAGTAGAAACCAATGCAGATGGTAGTGTTGAAATAAGTGTCAGTCCAGATGCAAGTGGTAAATTGAATGTTACCATTGCAAGAAATCTCAGATACATTAGTGGACGGTTAAATTGGACTAATGCAGTTATTACTGATAGTTATGTCACTGTAACATCTATTAAAGAAATGAAAATATCTCTTTCAAAATCACCGATATATCAAGGAGAAACATTAACAGTTACAGTAACAACAGGAACAAACAAACTATCAGGTGTCGCTGTTGAATTTGCAGAAACAACGGTACAAACAGATGCTAATGGACAAGCAAGCTTTACGGTGCCAGATCCAGGTGTTGAATCTGCAGTATATACTGTATCAGCAGAAAAATCTGGATATGTTTCAGCTGAAAAGAGTGTAACCGTTATCAAAGTATATAAAGTGGTCATTATCACTCCATCTACAGATCCGAAAGGAACTGAACAGTTCACTATTACCTGTCTTGCAAAAGGACAATCACTTGGTGGAGCAACAGTTACCTTTAATGGAAAAACATATACCTCTGGCGCGGACGGTAAAGTAACATTAACTGCACCTGATGTGACAGATCAAAACGGAAAAGACTATACAATAACTGCTACCTTTGAATCATATCAAGAAGGAACAGCAACAGTACACATCGATAAGACAGCTGGTGTTCCAGGATTTGAGCTGATAACATTGATAGCAGCACTTGGTGTAGCCTTTATACTCTTAAGACGCAGACGATAGAGAGAAATTATTTCTCTCACAACTTTTTTTTCTTTTTTTTATATTCTTTTTTTTGATAAACATTTATATGAAAGATTTCTATGTTCCTTGATAAGAATTGATAGTAAGAATCAGAAAGTGTTCATAATCTTTTAAGAAATGGTGGTATCTTTTGAAAATAAGTGTAATCTTACCAACGATTAATGAAGAAGAAGGAATTGGACCCACACTTGATGCAATCAATAAGGAATATTTTAATAAAAAGGGGTGGGAATTGGAATTAGTCATAGTTGATGGGGATTCAAAGGATAACACTCAAAAAATTGCCAAAGAAAAAGGAGCTAAGGTAATTATCGAAAAAAGAAAGGGTTATGGACGAGCATATAAAACAGGTTTTCCGCAATTAACCGGTGATATTATTGTAACTGGTGATGCAGATGCAACCTATCCATTTGACCATATTCATGAGTATATTGAGGTTCTCCTTACTGAAAAACTAGATTTTATCACAACAGATAGATTTGCTAAACTGCATCATGGCTCAATGAGTGTAAAACATTATTTTGGTAATTCCGTTCTTGCTTGGACACTTCGGATATTATTTCTCACTAATCTTCGTGATTCACAATCAGGAATGTGGATTTTTAAAAAGGATGCACTAAGTAAAATTCAGCCTTTAGAGCAATTTAATAATGGTATGCCCTTTTCAGAAGAAATAAAAATCGAGATGTTTACGAGTAAACACATTAAATCAAAGGAAATACCTTCACAACTCCGTGCTAGAGCAGGACAAGTCAAAATTGAAAGTTTTTCAGATGGTTGGAAGAATTTAAAATTCTTATTTAAAAAACGAGTTACATCATAGTTTCATTGAATATTTTTTTTATTTAACCAACTACATTATGTTCCATTTCTATTGTGCCTTTTTCAAAGCGGTCGATTTGTAATTTTTCTAACACATCATTACTTTTAGATTCGCTAATATATTCTGCAAGCATAGTGGAAACCATTGGTGATAACATAAAGCCATGGCCACTGAATCCATGACAATGAATAAACCCTTTAATGTTTGGATCTTCGCCTAGAATTGGTCGTGCATCTGGTGTGACATCATAATAACCAGTCCAATGTCGAAGCATATTAACATATGAAAGTAATGGTGCATATCTTGTGAGCGTTTGGCTCATATGTCTTATGAAACTAAACGTTGGCATGGTTTTAAAACCGGATGATTCCTCTGGGATAGGTATTCCACCAACGATTTGACCTTCAGGTTGTTGACTAAAATAAATACCATCATGAAATGAAATAACCATTGCTTCGAACAAAGGTTCCAATCTTTCAGTAGCAAGAACTTCTTTTCGAAATGGTTTATTAGGAAGTTTAATACCAACTAAATCAGCAATTAATGAAGACCAAACACCTGCAGCATTGACCACAGTATTGGTTGATACAGAGCCCTTATCAGTCACAACTTCTGCTACCGTATTTTTTTTTACAACGATATTTTTTACATTGGTATGAGTATAAATAGTTGCTCCATTTTTTCGAGCGGCATTGGCATAAGCAAATGTTGTTTTAAATGGATTAGCATGCCCATCAGTTGGGCAAAAAGTAGCACCCACTGCTTTCATACCTTTGATATCTAATATTGGAACAATTTTTAATATTTCATCAGTGGTTAATATGTTAACGTTCAAACCAAGCGATCGTTGCATGGCCACATTTTTTTCTGATTGTTTCATTTCTTTTTTGGAATGATTAATAACCAGATATCCACCTTGTTTAAATTCAATATCCATATCTAATTCCAATGATAATTTTTCAAATAATTTAACGCTTTTAATAGCTAGTTCCGTATTTTCTTTTGTGGACCATTGCTGGCGGATACCTGCACCACAACTGCCAGTTGCACCAGATCCAAGATAATTTCGTTCAAAAACAGTAACATCTATTCCTTTTTTGGAAAGATAATACGCAATCGCACACCCATTCACACCACCACCAATAATAACAACATCACTTTTCTTCTTCATTTCTTCTTTCCACCTTTTTTGGCAAGAGATCCAAGTGATACTGGGATAACGGGTGGTCTATTTTTGGGAAGAGATGTTTCTGATACTTTTTCCCCGATCTCTTTTTCAAGAATACGTTTCACAAGGTTTATACAGACTCTTCCTTGGCAGGGTCCCATGCCAATACGAAGTTTTCTTCTTAGCTCTTCCAGATCTGTATATCCTTGATGAATTGCTTCTAGTACATCATCTTCAGTGAGATCTTCACATCTACAAATTATCGCTTTATTACTCATACGTATCATTCTTTGATAGTAATATGACGAATGTCCATTGCATATTCTTTTTTTACTTCAATTGTTATAATATACGTTTTCCCTTTTTTTCTTACTTTTTTTACCATGCCTATATCTATAATCTCTCCTTTTCTATTATGTACATTAACGTGTTGGTTTTTTTCTGGAATTGGTAAAAACTCGTAGGGAAGTGTAATTTCTGCTGATGAAGGTAATGTTTTAACAACAAAAATAGCAAGGCCTGGGCAGACTCCCACACAGTTTCCACAAGCGATACATGCATCATAATCAACGATAGGTGGTGCATTAATATCTTTCATATGAATGGCATTAACTGGACAAGAATCAACACAAGGATTGCAGGGAATTTCTTGAATACATTCAGTGATGGCAACACCTTTTTCTAATTGTTTCTTCGTTGGTATTACAATCAGATCATTATTGGATAAAACACCACTTTTTTCATATGATTTAATCATTTTCTTTACCCCATAATGATTCTATTTTTTCCTTTGCTAGCCGGGGTTTTTCTCCGAAGGGTCCGGCCCGTAATCTTTTCAGCTCATCCTGAAAGGTTGTAAATAAATGATTTGCATCCTGTGTTTTATATCCAATGGAATTAGCGGCTTTCAGTCCTGCTATTTTTCCTTCGATCATAGCTGTCGAAGCTTCCTCAATACCCGATGCATCGCCTGCTACAAAAATACCAGGAATTGAAGTTTGCATGGTTTGATCATGTAATGCAATAAACCCTCCTGCTTCAGGTATGGTTTTCATAGCTACTCCGATCTGACCTAATAATCGTGTTGACGGTGTCAACCCTACTGCAAGACAGACGGTATCACATGATATGGTTTGCTCAGTTCCTTTGACTGGTTGCCACTGCTCATCTAGATCGACAAGTATTGCTCCTTCAACATGAGATGAACCAAGTACCTCTTTGATTGATCTGCTGGTGTAAATAGGAACGCCACATCGCCTTAATTTAGCAGCATGGACATGGTATCCTCCAATATAGGGTGCTGCTTCCACAAGACATGCTACCTTAATTCCAGCTTGAAGTAATTGATAACTTACGATTAATCCAACATTTCCGGCACCAACCATGATCATTTCATTACCTGGTTTAACTCCATAAACATTCATCAAGGTTTGCACTGCACCTGCTCCATATACGCCAGGTAGATCATTTCCCGGAAAAAGCAGCATATTTTCCATTGCACCAACTGAAACCACAGCTGCTTTACAATTAATCTCATAGAGCTGACTATGATATTTTTTTCTTTTCATAACACCAAATGTGAACCTATGTTGCGTTGTTCCTTCGTAGAACCCAAACGCGGTGGCATCTGGCATAATAATTATTTTTTCATCATTAGAGAGTGTTTCAATCTTTTGTTTTAATTCTTTGGCTATTGTGATGCCCCGAGTACCTGCTTTTTCTTGTTTTGAACCAAAGAATTTATGGGTTTGTTTTATCAATTGACCGCCAAGGTTTTGATTTTCATCAACTAAAAGTACGGTTGCTCCTTGTTTTGCTGCTTGAATGCTCGCTTCCATTCCTGCAGGTCCCGCTCCAATTACCAATAAATCAACAGATAGACTTTGTTTTTTATCAGCATATTCTTTTGTGGCAGTTGGCCAGGGTGCATATTGTTGTTGTGTTTTCACGTCTACATCAGATGTTAATGGAGCAATACAGGTTCGAACATTGGGAACACCATTTACCTGCATTAGACATGAAGAACATTTTCCAATCCCACAAAAAAATCCTCGAGGTCTTTTATAACGAATGCTTGTTGAAAAAGTAGTAATATGATTAGCATGAAGTGCAGATGCAATACTATCTGAAGGATAACCAGTATAAGAGTTATTGTTGAATTGAAAAGAGATTGGTTTGTTCCACGTGAATTCAAGAATGGGATGTTTTTTTATTCTCAGAAGCAATTCCCCTTTTTTCTATCTGAATGATTTTCCATTTTATTTGTCTTTTTCAATGCATCAATGAAAAAGAATCATAAAGGAAATGAATTATTTAATTTGCACATCCTTAAAATTATGGTGACGTTGAGCAAGTTTTCTAATCAGATCAATATTACTTCCATTTTTACCAATAATTTTTGATTTATCTGCTGGTGTTACCACGATACGAGCGAGTGGTTCTTCTTCAGAACCAGAAAATGTTATTTCCTTTAACTCATATGGTTTACATAAATTCCGAATGAACTGTGTTTTGTCGGGATGGTCTTCAACAAACTTAATATTTTTTTTAAATAGATTTCTCAGTCGTTCTAGATTTTTTGCTTTTTTTCCAATAGCAGCACCAAGATGACCGTTACGGACCACAAAAATTACTTTATCATCTGTTACCAAGCAATCAAGAATATCAACATGACAAATATTAGTTGCAGTACGAATAAACTCCATAGTCTCTGTTGAGAGAGAAATATCAGCCATTGTAACGACTACCCTCGTTTTATTAAATGGGCTAGATTAACGCCGCCGTCATCAAGTATGGCAAAGGTTGATACAGCATATGCTTTCCCACAAAGATACCCTATCTCAATATTGTTAACTTTTGATGTGTATACCGGAATCTTTTTTTCTTTTGCATCAGTTGAAATTTCATCAATATCTGGACTATTATCAGCAAAAACAACTAATTTTGCTTTCCCTTCATCTATTGATGTTTTCGTTTGTTTTTTACCAAAAACAACAGATCCTTTTTTTACAATGGTTTTAAATGATTTTTCAATTTCAGCCATGATTATTTAACACCTACTTTGACTTTTTTTTAGTTCTTTTCATAGCAAGTTCAACGGCACCAGTTCCAAGATTTACCGGTTGACCGACGATAATATTTTCGGCCACGCCTTCAAGATTATCAACTTCACCTTTTCTACTTGCATGTAATAAATGATTAACTGTAATTTCAAATGCAGCTCTTGATAATACTGATGATTTTTCACCACTTATACCATGCCGACCAATTGCTTTAATCGATCCATCAGCTGTCATCAGATCTGCCACAAGCATGATATGTCTTTTATCAACATTAAGACCTTGTTCAGAAAGCGTATTATGGGCTTCTTGAATGATCATATTTCTTGCTGCTTCAACTCCAAGTACTCTACCTACTGCTTGAATATCATTGGTTTGGGTTCGATATGGATTTACTCCTTCTATATCAAGGACTTCCTCAAGATTGCTTCCTTCACTATAGATCACATATCCTTCTTCAGGTTCTTTACGAATAATAATTCTTTTAATTCCATCCACACCTTTGACTTTCAGTGTGCGTAATTTTTCATTGATATCAAGTAAGTTCTTATAACTTGGTTCATCAAGAGTGATTTTAATGTTCCCATTTTTTTGCTCTTTCGCATCGATTTTTCTAATCTTTTGAATAACATCAAAGACTTCTTCTGACTTTATACCTTTATCTTCAAGAGCAGTTTTATCTGGTTTAACGGTGATAACTAAATTGGTAAGATCTGCTTCCATATCAGCAATATCATTTAATTCAGTAATTTCAATTTGATTGGCGACGGATTTAGCCTTCGTTGCATCATTTTTATGATCATCATCCAAATAAATATTCATCATTGGTGTTGATGGAACAGAACGAGCGTCAACAATTTCAATTAAACGAGGAAGACCCAGGGTAACATTGATTTCAGCAACACCTGCATAGTGAAATGTACGCATGGTCATCTGAGTACCTGGCTCACCAATACTCTGGGCGCCGACAATACCACAGGCTTCAGATGGATCAATACGATTTTTATAAAAATCCTCATAGACTCGTTCAACAATTTTTGGGATTTTCTTTTCATCGATGGATTCATTTACAATAATTGATGATAATTCATCAATAATTCCCAGAGTTAATGATTTATCCCCTAAAGCAGTTATGATTTTTTCCTTGATTTTATCTTCTTTAGTAAGCGGTTTTTTCGCTTCTTTTTTAGCAGTAACTTCTATTTTATTCTCAGTTTTCTTTGTTTCTTTTTTTTCTGGTGTTGTTTTCTTTTTGGTTGTTTTTTTTGTTTCTTTCTTTGTTTTTGCTGGTTTTTTCGAGGTGGTCTTTTTCTTTACCGTTGTTTTTTCTTCTGTTTTTGCTTTACTAGCGGCAGTGTTTTTCTTTTTTACCTGTTTTTTCGGTTCTTTTTCATCGGCTTTGGTTGCTTTTTTGGTTTGTTTTTTTGCAGCCATTTCTTTAGGCCTCCTCTAGTATATCAGCAATTATTCGATCGATATCAACCGCTTTACCATTTAAGCTTCTGGTTGGATCAACTCCATCCTCGCCATAAATGAATTGAATAATTTGCCCTCCGGCTTGCCTGACAGTTCCATCATTTTCAACTTTAATATCCTCAAGAGCATTGATTAAACGTCGCTGCATATAACCAGATCTGGAGGTACGAACAGCTGTATCCACAAGACCTTCTCTACCACCCATTGAATGGAAGAAATATTCTGTTGGATTCAATCCTTTTTTGTAACTACTTGCTACAAATCCTTTTGCAGAAGCTCCAAGGTCATGTTTTTTGAAATGAGGGAGGGTTCGATATTGGTATCCTCGATGAATTCTTTCTCCTCGAACAGCTTGTTGGCCAACACAACCGGACATCTGAGAAAGGTTAAGCATACTACCTCGAGCACCGGATTTTGCCATGATAACTGCACTGTTTTCAAGACCAAGATGTTCTCCAGCAATTTCTCCAGCCATATCACGAGCTCGACCAGTTACTCGCATGATTTCCATCTCAAGGGTTTCCTCAAGGCTTCTGCCAGGAAGGCTTTCTAAATCTCCTTCTTCAAATGCTTTCACAAGCATACTGATCTTTTTCATTGCTTTATCAAGGCCATCAGTTATTTTTCTTTGTGCTTCCTCTGGGATATCCTCATCATCGATACTGGTGGTAAAACCAATAAATGTTGCTGCAGCAATACCAAGACGGGTGACATTATCAATAAATTCTCTTCCAGCATCCATGCCATGATCTCTGATGATTCTGTCAAGAATGCGCCCTTTAAATGCTCCTACACTGTTTTCATCGATGGTTCCTTGAATTAATCGACCATTTTTAATGATCACATATGCTTTTTCATCATCAATATTTTCATAGGCTTTTGCTTTATACTTTATGTTTAAATCTTTGGGAAGAAGAGTACTGAAAATATCAAGGCCACGTACATACCGCGTTCCATCATCATCAGTGATAATTGGTACTGGATCATGATATTGAACAGCACCAAGTAAATATGATGCAATTGGAAGGGGTATCTTTCTTTGTCGGGTGGTAAGTAAAAAGCAACCTGAGATGATGTCATGAATTCCACCAATAATTGCACCACCAAAACGAGGTGATAAAATATTTTCTTGTACTTTCATCAAGATTTCAGCTTCAGCTTTCGCTTCTTCACCTTGAATGATATGTAAATTCATCTCATCGCCATCAAAATCAGCATTATATGGTGGACACACGCATAAATTGAACCGAAATGTTTTTCCAGGTACTACTTTAATACGATGTGCCATCATACTCATCCGATGAAGCGAGGGTTGACGGTTAAATAATGCCAAGTCTCCATTCATAAGTTGTCGTTCGATAATTGATCCGATCTCAAGTTTTTCAGATACCAGTTCAGCATTCTTTTCCGTTACCTTAATACGACGTTTCACACCTTCAGCATTTTTAATAACATAATTAACACCAGCTACATAATCCTGGTCGGTATCTATATATTTATCAGTAATTAATTTTTTACACCAATCAATATTATGAATGGTGACCCGTACGGGAACGGTAAGTTCTTCAGCGATTCGAATAGGAACACCTATCTCATTAATACTAAGATTTGGATCTGGTGAAATTACGGTACGAGCAGAAAAATTCACTCTCTTTCCAGATAAATTACTTCTGAACCTGCCTTCTTTTCCTTTTAACCTTTGCGCAAGAGTTTTTAAAGGTCTGCCAGACCTGTGTCGAGCAGGGGGAATGCCTGATGTTTGATTATCTAAATAGGTGGTAACATGATACTGTAGTAGTTCCCATAAATCCTCAACAATTAATTGTGGTGCACCGGCATCTCTGTTTTCTTGTAATCGTTGATTAATACGAATAACATCCACTAATTTATGAGTTAAATCATCTTCAGAACGCTCTCCAGATTGCAAAGTAACCGATGGTCGAACTGTTACAGCGGGTACAGGAAGAACAGTAAGTATAGTCCATTCCGGCCGAGCCGCATCTCTATTGATATCAAGTAATGGTAAATCTTCATCCCGTATTTTTTCAAGCCATTCACGAACTTCTGATGCAGTCAATTTCTTTCCGTTTTCCCTTAGAGAAGTGGGTTTATCAAGTTCGATTTTTCCTACTTCACGACCGCAATGTGGGCATTTATCTGATTTTCTAGCTTCGTTTACGATTTGTTTGAACAAATAGGCAGTATTTCTGCCTTCAGATTCATATTTATGTAATTCATCAAGAAAATCCTGTCGTTGTTTATCTGTGAGTAATAAATGACCACAGTCTCGACAAGTGGACCGAAGACAATCACGAATGATCTTGATATGACCAACATGGATCACTGGCATCGCAAGATCAATATGACCGAAATGACCGGGGCATTTATCCTTTCCAACTCTTTGACCACATGTTTTACAGCGAAGACCTGGTTCAATAACACCCATTTTCGGATCCATAAGACCCATTGCTATTGGAAAACCATCTTCATCATAGGTATCAGCTGTGATAACTTTTGTGGCACTCATCTTACGAATTTCATTTGGTGAAAGTAAGGTAAAGTAAATTTCTCCTATTTTTTTTGTGATACTATTAACTCGTTCCATTCATCATGCCCCCTATACCAGTGACTCCAAGCGCATCCGAGGCGCAATTCCCAGTGATTTTAATTCATCAAGAAGTAATTTGAATGCATAACTCATCTCCAATGGATACACATTTGCTTTATCGCCACAGACTGAACAGCGCAGGCGTCCATGTCTATCCTGAATAGCAATATGACCACAGGTATTACATACATATTTAATGGTTAAATCAGACTCATCTAATAATCGATCTTTAATTACCATAGCAGCGCCATGACCAATCAAACAATCTCTTTCCATTTCACCAAACCGAAGACCTCCTTCTCTTGCACGTCCTTCAGTTGGTTGCCTAGTAAGAATTTGTACAGGTCCACGAGATCGAGCATGTATTTTTCCAGCTACCATATGATGTAGTTTTTGATAATAAATACAACCAATGAATACATCAACCTCAAGTTCTTTTCCCGTTGTTGCATTAAATAACCGTTCTTTTCCATGATGCTTGAAACCATTGGCAACCAGGGCTTCTCTTAATGCTTCTTCAGTTTCACCACTAAAAGCGGTGCCATCCACAAAGCGACCTTCAAAAGCTCCTACTTTTCCACCGATCATTTCAAGGACATGGCCAATGGTCATACGACTTGGTATACCATGAGGATTGATGATTAAATCTGGTGACATACCAGATTCATTAAATGGCATATCTTCTTGTGGAACTATGAAACCAACGACACCTTTTTGACCATGTTTTGAAGCAAATTTATCTCCTAACTCGGGTATTCGCTGTTCACGGACTTTTATTTTCACCATTCTAGAACCATTCACTGACTCAGAAAGCATGACCTTATCAACGATTCCTCCCTCACCATGTTGAACGGTAACAGATGTTTCTCTTCGTTTTTGAGGAGTAAGAAAATCAGTCGGCTCTTCTAAAAATCGAGGTGGTGATGTTTTTCCGACTAAGACATCGCCGCCATTCACATCACATTCAGGTGAAATAAGACCATCTTCCCCAAGATTAATATATGAATCTTCACTGCGGACCCCGCGACACTCTGGATTTGGTATCTCAAAATGATCTTCTTGACCACCGGGATAACGTTTCTCTTCACTACCATACGTTCTAAAAAATGTACTTCGTGCCAGTCCCCGCTCAATACTTGCTTTACTCATGATAAGAGAATCTTCCATATTATATCCTTTAAAACAGGTAACGGCAACAATAAAGTTCTGTCCAGCAGGCCTCTTTTGAAATCGTAAATACTTGGTCGCATGGGTACGCACCATTGGTGCCTGAGGATAATGCATTAAATGCTCACGGGTATCAGGTCTAATTCGATAATTCGACGCTCCGAACCCAAGAGATTGTTTTCCCATTCCTGCGCCCATAGTAATACGAGGTGAGGAATTATGTTCAGGATAAGGCACAAGTGATGAACCGATTCCAAGAATACACATTGGGTCTAATTCCATATGAGTATGATCCTTAGTGATATCCTCTTCATTTAAGGCAATTAATGTGTTTTCTTCCTCTTCAGCATCGATATACTCAACGGCACCTTCATTGATAAGATCCATCCAGGATTTACTGCCATGAAGCACTTTTTTCATAAATGTTTTGGTAAACAATAATTTTCCTTTTTCTACCACTGCAAGAGGCCGACGTAATCGACCTGAATCACAATTGACAATTACATCATTTTCTTCTTCATAAAAAGCAACATTAACCTCATTGTGTAACAATCCTTTTCGACGACGATCCCGCATTTTTACGACAAGTTCGGCGCCATTTGGATGGATACCAATAAGATCCCCATTTAGAAAAACTCGTGTACCTTTTGATCGTTTTGATACTTCTTGGATGCCCAGATCCTTCAATACATTTTCCACTTCTTTTTCAGGAAATCCTTCAGATATCTCAACGGTTAATGCAAGATTTTTCACCAGACCACAATTTGGCCCTTCAGGCGTTTCATTAGGACACAATCTGCCCCATTGGGTAGAATGTAAATCACGAGCCTCGAAATGAGGTTGGGACCGAGTCAAAGGAGAGGTGACACGACGAAGATGACTGAGGACTGCTAGATTACTTGTCCTATCCAATAATTGAGAAATACCTGCTCTACCACCAACCCAGTTTCCAGTAGCAAGAGCATGATGGATTCGTTGACTAAGTACATCTGATCGAAGAGAGGATGATATCTTAATTTCTTTTCCTTTGGCATGAATTCGTTCGATTTGGTATTTTAAATCTTTACAGAGTGCAGTAAATGAAACTCTGAATAAATCTTCCATCAGATCTCCAGCAAGTTTCAATCGTTTGTTAGCATAATGGTCTTTATCATCTTCTTCACGCTTGCCAAGTGCAAGTTCAAGGACTGCCATTCCCATACGAGCCATGAAAATTGCTTTTGTAATTCTATCTTCTGGTTCATTACCAAGATGCGGAAGCAAATTCCGATCCATTAATGCTTCTACTCGTTTGATACGGTATTCTTTTGCTTGCCCACCAGCAAATTTTTTACCAAGATATGCAATTGCTTCATCTTTTGTAGTAATACCATATTCATTTGCACATTCCTCAATATTTGCAAGCACATATGGCTCCATTTTTGGATCAACACTGATGACTTCAACAATTTCCTCATCATTTTCCATACCCAATGCCCTAAGTAGAATCATAAGAGGAATTTGTCCATAGGTTGTAGGAAGTGATACCATTAGCATGCCATCAGTTTTTTTCTCAACAACAGTAAGTGCCCGATACCCTTCTTTCTGAGAAAATACTTTAGCAACCTCGATTTCTCTGCCATAACGTCTGCTTTTTTCAACAAGTACTCTGTTTGGCGCGAGATCTTCAACGGTAATAAGAACTCGTTCAGTTCCATTGCTTATAAAATATCCACCGGGATCTAAAGGGTCCTCTTGCATGATTTGTAATTCTCGTTCATATTCTTCCTGTGTTAATGCACGGTCTTTTTTTGATTCAATAATTCTTTTGGATAAATTACAGGCTCTTGATTTTAGCATGATGGGAAGTTCACCAATTTTCACTTCCTCAGGTTCATATTCAACTTCATCTTTAATAGGTATAAATTCAAGATAGACCGGTGCTTCATAGGTAAGATCACGGAGTCGTGCTTCCATTGGTTTTAAGTCCCGCATTGTTCCATCAGCTTCTTTTACAACTGGTCTATCTACTTTAATACGACCAAATTTGATTTTATATCCTTCAATTTCAGGGTAGATATATCCTTTTTCCATTTCCTCTTCTTGACCGATTACTGTGCTATCCACAATATTTTGTAATCGGCGGTTTAAAAAATCATTATATGAGGCAATTTGATGGTTTACAATACTTCTATCCCGATAAAAAGCATCTACGAGTTTTCTCATAGTATCATTTCATCCCTTATTTATTATCTTCAACAACCATTCGATAGGCAATTGATTCTTTTGCAGTATGACTTTCCCGAACAATTTTGACAATTTGACCTGATTTTGCACCTATTGATAAGCAGACTGAATCAGTTGTCAAAATTTTGGGAAGTTGATTCGCTTCAATTTTTAAATTCTTAATTAATGCATCTTTTTCTTTATCTGATAAAATAATATGATTTGGAACAAGAACATGATTAATGATATTATCTATGGGCTTCTTTTTTTTGGGCATGTATGGGGATACCTCCTACAATTATTTGGATGAACTAACGGGCTTGTGGGGATTCGAACCCCAGGCCATCCGGTTAAAAGCCGGATGCTCTACCTAGCTGAGCTACAAGCCCACTATTGATAGCTAACTCTCAGGATTATTAGTTGGAATAAATGATATATTTTAAACTCATAGTGAAATCATTATTGGATAGCCTACCGGGTATAATAGTTCCTGTATAAATACGTTATGGGAATGTTTCAAATTCTTCATATTATCTAATTTTCTTTTTTTTTGTTTTAATGTAAAAAATCATCTGGATATTTCTCATGGATTTCTCGGAATGAAGAAGACATAATTAATTGATTTTTATACTTTTTGAACGTAATTTCATAATCTTCAAAGATAGGTGTCCTTCCAAGTAAAACAGGGATGTCTTCTCTTGATGATACATGAATCTCTTGATTTCGGTAGACTGAACATTTATTTTTAAGGCCGATTGCCATATCAATGGTTGTTCTATATAATGATGTGGTCCCTCCAGCCGTATCAACATCACATGCTGGCTCTAAATCTAATTCAAGAAATGAGGCAATGGGATATGGAAGAACAATGAAATCACCTCCGGAATCAAGTAATGACTCTATCACGGGTGTTTTCTTATCTTTATTTTTAAATTTAACTGGTACAATAGGATAATGTTCAAAATTTAATATAATTTCTTGTTGATTCATAGTATCTACGGGATTGTTCAAGTTCAGATAATCTTTTTGTTTTTTTTTATATTTTTAATAAATGAATGAAGTTACTTTTTTATCACAATCTATAAGTGTTTTTTCGATTTTTTCTAGATCTGAAATAAGAAAATCTTTGGTATATTGCATGTTATCATATTGTTCTTGTACTTGCTGTGCTTGACTTAATTTTTCTATCATACAATTGTATATTTCAGCATTAGATCGACCGCATTCATTATCACAGTCAGTGCAATAACTGCTTTCATAAGAATCAATACTATCTTCGTTTTTCACAGATTTTATAATTTCACGAAGATGGTGAATACTAATGGTAATATTATCTTTTATTTCCTTTAAGTTAACTTCTAAGGTATCTTTCTTTTCCATATATAGCCATCCTTTTTAATTAATGATCTTTGTGTCTTTTTACAACAATGCAATGCACGTTAAATTTATTTATTTAATAAAATCTCTCGAGGTGAACCAGAATATACTTTTGTTATTCTAATTGAATCATTGGGAAATTTATTATCAGGATATTTTTCTTCTGCTAGTTTCAGCATATCTTCTAGATTATCACTATGATCTACTATTTTGTCATTAAAGAGGAGAATCCATTCTCCTGAAAAGATTTTTTCATAATCGGATTGAGCCATTGGAGACTACATACAAAGAATTATCATATAAAGATGTCGATATTGCAAAAATGATAAAGATTACATAATATATTTATACCTGATCTTACGATTTAACGAAAACTATTTATATAACAACTGACAAGATTAATGGGGTATAATAAAACTAAACTAAGGCGGATAGAATTTTTCGTTCTATTATGTTAAATATGTAAGAAGAGGTCAATAAACATGAATATTATAACACTTGATGATTTATCCAGAGCTATTGCAAATAGGATTGGAATCAATATAGAGGAAGCCAGAAGAGATGCAGGGTTTGTTCTTGATATTTTTGGATTTGATGATCGTGTGATTGATAATGTTCTTGATCCAGAAGACAGACAATTATTTTATATCCTTGAAGAAGAAGGTATGCTTGCTACTGAGCGAGAAGAAACCACTCTGTATGATGGACGAGAATGGCGAACACATTATTGGCAAATTCGAAAGGAAACCATACTTAAGTTTGCTGGTGATACCAAAACACCACCTAGGACTATGATGTATGGTGAACAAAGGCCAGTTTCTATAATCAATGATCTAACTGAAGATAGTGTTTATGGTCAACTGGAAGAGGATCATTGGACCACTCGTCAGATAAGGACATAAATTTCTGTCCTTTTTATTTTTTATATATTTTGCATTGCCTTATTAAAAATAAGATTAAAAAGATTAATAACCATCTTTTTATTTCCTTAACGATAATTATAAGATAATTCTTATTAATGAAATATAATTCATAGGAGAGATTTTTATGGCAAAACAAAAGAAAATAATAAGTTCGGAATCCGTTACCGAAGGTCATCCCGATAAAATGTGTGATATTATATCTGATTCTATCCTTGATGAGGCTTTAAGACAAGATAAAGATTCTCGTGTTGCAATTGAAACTGGAACGAAAAATGGAGGCGTTATGGTCTTTGGTGAAATGACCACTAATGCATATATTGATATTCCTCGCGTTGTTCGTGAAGCAATCAAGGATATTGGATATACTGATTCTAGTTATGGCATTGAATGGGAAACTTGTTCAGTATGGGTACAAATAACAGAACAAAGTCCGGATATATCTCAGGGGGTTACTGAAAAAACAGGCCTTCATAAAGAACAGGGTGCTGGAGATCAAGGTATGATGTACGGATATGCATGTAATGAAACCAAAGAATTAATGCCACTTCCTATATCCCTTGCTCATAAATTAACCAGACAATTATCAAGAATTCGGCGAGAACAAACGATTCCATATCTCAGACCAGATGGAAAATCACAGGTTTCAATTGAATATAATGAAAAGGGAGAACCTATTCGAGCAAATACTATTGTTGTGTCCACACAACATGATGGTGGTATCTCTCACGAGAAAATAAAAAAGGATATCATTAAACATGTAATAACACCTATTTGTGAGGAATGGATTGATAAAAATACTATCTTCCATGTAAATCCCACAGGGGAATTTGTTCGAGGTGGCCCATATGCTGATGCGGGATTAACAGGGAGAAAAATTATTGTTGATACCTATGGTGGAGTCGGTCGACATGGAGGTGGTGCTTTTTCTGGAAAGGATCCTTCAAAAGTAGATCGAAGTGCGGCATACGCTGCTAGATATATTGCAAAAAATTTGATAGCTGCAGGGTTTGCAGATGTTTGCGAAATACAACTTGCTTATGCCATTGGTGTTGCTGAACCAGTATCTATCAATGTTGATTGTTTTGGAACTGAAAAGATTAAAATTGATAAAATAGAGAAATTTGTACGAGATTATTTCCCCTTAACTCCTCATGAGATTATTAGCCATCTTGATTTAAAAAGACCTATTTATAAGCAAACCGCATCATATGGTCATTTTGGAAGAAATGAACCTGACTTTACCTGGGAGAAAACAGATAAAGCATCTGTTCTTTGCAAAGAAGCAGGTCTTAAATAATAAAAGTGCATTCACCCATTGTATTATATATATTATTAGAATATGTATAATTAATAAAAAATAAGAAGTTACGATCGAATAGGAGAATAAACATGGTAGAATTTGAAACTATCGAAGCTGAAGAGATTAAATTTGGTAGAAATAATTTTATTGAGGTTTCTCGTAAAAAAGTAATGACTGATGGAAATGAAGTTGAATTTGTTTCAATTGCTCGTGGTTTTTATTTAAATGATGGAGAAAAAGGGTGGAAAGCATCAATCACGCTTCCTGCTGAAAAGGAAAAGCGAGAAAAAATCGCTAATTTAATTAAAAAATATTAACATCTTTTCCTTTTTTCTTATTCTTTTATCATTGCTTTTTGGATTTTTTTTCCTTTAGGACATTGAATGTCACCTTGTAATGAGAGAATGGTGTATTTTTTTCCTGGTTTCAACGCTCTTATATTACAGAGATCGTAAAAAGTGCAGAGTTTTTTATCACAGGTTATTGGCGAAAGGGTAGTTGTAATTCCTTTTGCATATTTTTTATCAATAGCGATACAATTTGGTTGTCGTTTTACTTCTACTACAATTGCTTCATCATCGTGAATTTGGCAAGTGTGCTTCTTTTTTCTGATTTTAGTGATTTTATATGTTTGATAGGGTTTTAAATTAAAGCAAATATGGGTTAATTTACATGATTTGCATTCTTGAAGGGGTCCATAAAACACGAATTCAAGATTTTTTATGGCAAGTTTTTTACCAATAATGGTAACCTGTACCATAAAACTAAATGACTCCCGTTGTTTTTGCTAGTGCGCGAGCTGCTTCTTCTGTTAGTCCCCGTTCACCAAGAATGGTATACCTGTCCGGTCGAATCTCTGTTGCCCGAACCAATGCTTCCACGATTTTTTTCTTTGAAACTCCTAATTCTTCGGACGTAACGGGTGCTCCAATTTTTTCTAAGGTATCTTTTATTAATTCCCAGTCACCTCCATGTAAGTAGGTCATAAGAATGGCACCAACGCCGCATTGTTCACCATGCAGAGGACGTTGTGATTTTCTTCGTTTTAACATAATACCCGGTCCAAGATGATCAAGCATATGGGAAAACATATGTTCTGCGCCTGATGCTGGTCGAGTATTTCCTGCAACACTCATGGCAACACCTGAAACAATCATTGCTTTTACAGCAAACCATACCGCTTCTTCCACATTTGGTTTAATTTCATCTGCATGATCGATGATAAGTTGCGCAGCTGTTTCTGCAAGAACTGCAGCATGGCTACTATACTCTTCATGTTTCAGACGATGTGCAAGTTTCCAGTCAAGAACTGCTGAAATATTAGATATAACATCTGCGCATCCTGCAGCAAGCATTCGATATGGTGCCTTATTAATGATCTCTGTATCTCCCAATACTGCTAATGGTGATGTTGCTGTACGGGATACAGATCCATTTCGATGTTTTAATGAAGCACGAGGGGAGGCGATCCCATCATGTGATGCACAAGTTGGAATACTGACGAAGGCAGCTGCGAGTTCATGTGATGCAAGTTTGCTGACATCAATGACACTTCCACCACCAACTCCAAGTAATATTTCTGATTTATTTTCTGTAGCAAAATTGATTACAGTATTTACTTGTGATACTGTTGCTCCAGATATTGTTTTTTCTTCAACGGTATAATTCGCTTTTTTTAAAAGTTTGATAACTCTGTTTCCTGCGATTTTTTTAGTGTCCTTATCGTGGATAACTAATGCATTATTTCCTTTACTGATTCTATTGCATAGTTCTCCAACTTGATCAAGAGCTTTATGACCAACAATTATTTCTCTTGGAAATACCATTGTTTTTGATTTTGTAAATCGAAACATTGTGGGTACTAACCATGCGTTTAATATTTAAGTATGTCGTTCTAAGAGATTTTTATGTATACATTATTTTTTTATATGTATGTAAAAATAAATTAAGTGTTAAACGAGAATAATTGCTCATGTCTCTTTAATAATGCGTGATTACGTCTCTTATTTGATCAGTAAAATATGGTCTTAAAGGATTCTAACTCAGCAAATATTTCTATTATTTTCTTGAAAAATAAGTTATCTTTTTGTTGTATATTATTTATCACTTTTTTCCCATTTTGTTCAATAGGGGATGAACGCATGGTAAGATTAAGCCATAGGTTTTCTTGATCTTGGAAGTGTTCATCATCTACATTTTCATTTATGCCCACTGGTAAAATCGCTCTTGATGAAACAATATCTGATAACGTTACCCATTGAGAATATGATTGACTCATTTGTCCACCAATACTGCCTCCGTTTACATTGGTGATATAATATGTTTTATCAAAATTTCTATTGATACTTCCGAAATTTTCTAAGGTATCAAAATATTTGATTGTATACTTTCCAGGTCCATTATATTGAAAAGATCCCATCCAATTGTTCTCATCGATTCCATAATAAGTAACAGCTTTATTATAACCAGATGAGAGAACATAATCAAAAAATGTTATTTCTGTTTCATTGAAGTTATATGAGATGTTTTCATCTAGATATTCTTTTATAGTTTTTAAAAAATGACATAAACCACTTTCTCCGCCTCCATAAATTGCAGTTAAATCTGGCCAGCGTTCTTCTCTAAAATATAGATCCATAAAGTGAGCAGCTGCATAATACGGTTCTGTAGTTATACATTGAGCTCCATGTTGGAACCATGATTGGAGAATGTTAAGACCAGCATTTGCATCAGCTGAAAACACTTGTCCCTGATTTTTCTGAATATATAGTCCTATTCGAACAATTTCTCGTCGGGTAGGATCAACAGTATCATAATGAATATTATATATTTCTTCTGGAGTGAATTTTTCATTATTAGTTTTAGTTAATAATTCTCTTAGACGCCATGAGCGAGATCCATCACCAGATCCACCCTGCCCAAGATATAATGGAATAGGATACCAACTACCAACGGGAAGATGATTAGCAGAAAATAATACACCATCAGCTGGATTAAATACATGCGGAAGTACTTTATAGGGTATCATCTCAATCCATGCATATTTAGATGAACTACCATTTTGTGCAATGGAACCTGCCAATGCAGAACTACTTGATCGCAGTGGAATAGCTGCCATTACTGAATATCCTATATTTCCCTTTTTATCTCCAAATATACAATGGATTCCAGGACTTTTATATTTCTGAATCGCATTATAAAATGAGTAAACATCATCGGCTTTCATCATGTCAAGTAAGGCCTCGATGGAATGGTGGCTTTTATCATATTGGGGATATGAACAAAGAACAAATTCTTCATTTGGATTGGCAGATGGAAGTAATTTGGTCACTACTGGGCCAAGAATAGTGCTTTTTACTGAAATTGATATATCCCTCCCATTTGGAACACTAATTGTCTCTTCTGAAATATCCATTCTGTATTGGTTATTATCATATTCATAAGTTTGTTCATCAATCATTTTTAATCTAAAAAGATCTGCTTGATCAGCACCTAATGCGGTTGCACCCCAAGCAACATGTTCATTCCATCCAATAAGAAATCCAGGGCATCCAGCAACTCCGATACCGCGAGTATTGAAATTATTGCTTTTCATATGATATTCGTACCAAATACTTGGTGAGGTTACTTTTGTTTGTGGATCGCTGCTGAGAACAGATGAACCAGTAGTAGTTTTTTTTCCTCCAACCACCCATGCATGACTCATTTTGGGTGTTTGATGTGTAATAAAATTAGGTACTTGATTTAGATCATTATTGGTAATATTATTTGCATATACATAAATTGCTTCTAAAGTCTCAGGAGTATAATCATCATATTTTGTGGTTGCAGCATTGTCATCAATTATTCTTAATATGGTCATTTGTTCAATTGCTTGATCGTATCCAATGCTTTCCACCAAATTTTCAAATTCATGCAATTTACTAACCTCAGATGATGGAAACCCAGAAAAATAATCCCCCATTCGATCCCATGAAACAATACAATCTGCAATGGTCCATTCCTCGGGAATTTTTCTATTGAAAAGCTCGGATAATTGATTTTGATTATCTTGAATATACTGATTTACACCATTACAATATGATTGTAAATAACTTTGATACGGTTCATCAATAGCTGTTGCCATAGTTTCTGCATATTTATATAGGCCAATATATCGAAAATACTTATCCTGCTCTATTATTTTCTGTAACATGGTATTATCAAGCATTGTTCCCATGAGTTCGGCAAGTCGTCCCTGAGCAGCATATCGATTTCTATGCATTTGAAATAAACGATCTTCAGCAGATGCATAACCTGCACCAAAAAATGCTGCAATATCTGTATCTGCGATAATGTGTGGGATTCCCCAATCATCTCGAATAATTTCATAAAGATTGCTTTTTATAGATGTTTTATTCATTAATGCTGCTGAAAATGAAGAAAAGAACAAGATAATTATTAATAATAAAATAATTATTTTATTTCTCATTAATAATGTAACGAATAAATTGTTTATATAACTATACATTGATGGTGGAACTTATCAATAAAAATATGACTTTATTATTTTTCTTTTTAATTATCTATATATAATATTGTTGCGATGCGCCTGTTACAATGGAGATTATTGAAAGAACATTACTTTACAAAAAAACTCTACTATTAGGTGTAATTAGTGGTTTATTACTAATTTTTATTTTCGGTATTATTTTTGCACCTACAATCTTTTATGATAATTTTATATGGAAATATTTCTGGGGACCGATTGTTTCAGATGGACTGGATAAATCGGTTAGCTATCATGGAGTGATGGCTGCTGAAAAATTTACTCTCATTTCAGAATTTGTTTACGGTGGCATGGTCCTTGCTGGTTTGACCTTACTTCTTTATATATTAAAAAGATGGAAGATTTCCATTGATACCAATTTTTTTATTGCTATTTCACCGTTTATAATCTATGGTACAGTAGTACGAGTTTTAGAAGATGCTCATTTTTTTAAAGAACCATTAGTTTTTTGGTTTGTTACTCCTCTTGTTTACATACAAGCATTATTCATTGTTTTATTGGTGACTTTTATTGGAGTGCAGCTTTATAAAAAAACAAATAATCTTTGGTTAACACCAAAAAAAATCCTATTCTACAGTGGTATCTGTATAACACTTCCCTTTGTATATTATGTCATACTTTGGATGATGGGATATCAATGGAATGGAACACATGGAGTTCGATCAGATGTATTTTTAGTAGTAAGTGGATTGTTAGCTCTTATTGTTCTAAGTGTTTATGCTTTTGCTCGACATTTTCAACGATATCCATCCATAAAAGTTTATGCTAATTTTCTGAATCTTTCATTAATCCTTGGCCATATGACCGACGGTCTTACTACTTGGATAAGTATTTACGATCCATTCAATATGGGTCTTCCAGTATATGTTGAAAAACATCCTATATCTGATATAGTTATGCAAATATGGCCACCTTTATTTCCTATAATCAAATTTATTTTAATTGTTAGTGTTATATATGTTTTTGATGTTTTATATAAAAAGGATTTGGAAGAGTATCCTATGATGAAAAATTTACTTAAAATTGGCATCTTCATTCTCGGTTTTGCACCAGGTTTACGGGATTTACTTCGAGTTAGTATGGGGGTATAATTGTGATAAAACAACATCGGCGTCATCCAGATTGGTTAAAAGTATCCATTCCTGGCGGGTCAACGTATGCAATGATGAAAAAACAACTAAGAAAAGCAAAATTACATACCATATGTGAAGAAGCAAAATGTCCAAACCAAGCAGAATGTTTTGGAAATGGCATTGCGACCTTTTTGATTCTAGGCGATATATGTACTAGGAATTGCAGATATTGCCATGTAACCCATGGAAAACCTCTGCCATTGAATTCAGATGAGCCTTATGATGTAGCAAAAAGTGTTCAAGATCTTGGCTTGGATTATGTGGTAATAACCTCTGTAACAAGAGATGATTTACCAGATGGTGGGGCATTAGTATATTGTGACACCATTGAAAAGATTAAAACCATAAATCCGAAGTGTTCTATTGAAATACTTATTCCTGATTTTCAAGGAGATTTAAAAGTATTAAAGACTGTTCTTGACATGTCACCAGATGTTCTTAATCACAATATTGAAGTTGTAGAGGAATTGTTTCCATCCATTAGACCAGAAGGAGATTATAAAAGAAGTATTAAAATTTTAAAACATAGTAAAATTCTTCATCCTGAAATTCCAACCAAATCAGGTTTTATGGTTGGATTGGGAGAAACAAAAGAACAGATTTCATCACTATTGCGTGATTTAAAAGATGCACAAGTTGATATACTTTCTATTGGACAGTATTTACAACCAACAATAAATCATGTCCCAATAAAAAGGTATTATACTCCGGAAGAATTTAACCAATTAAAAGAAGAAGCATTAACCATGGGTTTTTCTCATGTTGAATCTGGTCCATTAGTACGTAGTTCATATCATGCTGAACAAGCTTTGAGACAGGTGTAACAAAAAAAGATATCCATATTTTTATAAATGTTTTTTATATGTGGGCATTTGTTTATTATGAAATCACAATCGATTTATAAGGTTCCTCAAGGAAAATTATTAAAGATATCTTTAGAAAGCGATAATAAACAGCACATTAAAGACATTAGTATAAGTGGAGATTTTTTTGCATATCCTGAGGAATCAATCCAAAAACTTGAAGAAGTATTAAAAAAGTCACTACTTGAAAAAAATCAATTATTTACGATTATTTCACATTTTATCTCTTCAAACGAAGTGCAATTCATAGGAATCGATGCTGAATCATTAACAGAGGGAATTATGAGGTGTTTGGATGAGTGAAGAATGGCGTCTTTTATTAACAGGTCAGCATAATGCTGCTGAGAATATGGCTATTGATAGGGCTATATTGACTGCTCATAGTAGAGGACTTGTTCCTCCAACAGTACGTTTTTATAGTTGGAGTCCTCCTGCAATTTCAATTGGTTACTTTCAACGATTATACGAGGAAATTGATATTGAGGCCTGCAAAAAACACGGTGTAGAATATGTCCGAAGAATTACTGGAGGTGGAGCTGTATTTCATGAACATGAATTAACCTATAGTCTGGTAATTAGTGAGAAACATCCAAAAATTGATACAAATATCCTTGAAAGTTATGGTTCAATTTGTGGTGCTGTAATGAAAGGTTTATCATATCTTGACATTGTTAGTACATATGCACCAATTAATGATATTTTAGTAAATGGAAAGAAGATTTCTGGTAACGCTCAAACAAGAAAACAGAAAACTGTTCTTCAACATGGGACTATTATTATGGATGTTGATGTTGAAAAAATGTTTTCCTTATTAAAAGTACCAAATGAAAAAATCAAAGATAAACTCATATCTGATGTTAAACAAAGGGTGACCTCAGTGAAAAGCCAAATGGATGTTATGATTCCATTTGATACTGTTGCCGAAGCAATGAAAAAGGGATTTGAAGACACATTTGATGTCAAACTTCAATTAGGTCAATTAACCTCGGATGAACATGAATTAACAGAGGAATATATTGATACATGTTTTGGAACAAAAGAATGGAACGATCAACGATTATAGGAAAATTTTTCTGATATCATGGGAGATTTAATTTGGAGGTTTGTATTTCCATAAATCAATGGTGAATTTCCATTCTTTTTCCACATGATCGATTATTTTTTTATCAATCTTATACACATTTACTTTGTAATCTTTTTTTCTATCTAGATATTTTTTCATATATGGAACTGCTTTTTTAAAATGAGGCAGATTTAATGTCTTATAAATGTTTTCCACTTGTTTCAATGGGTCTTTCACAAGGTCCTCATATCGGATTTCTACAAAATTTTCTTTCGGTATCAATGATTTTTGTTCAAAAAATGAATTCATTAGTCGTTTATAATTTTCGATTACCTGTGTTTCAATTTGCTCTTGATTTCCTTTCTGCAAGGCCATTTTTTCCAGTACTTTATTTCTCATTTTGATCGTGGATAAATAAACTTTATATGGATTTCGATAGATGTGAATAAATTTTGCATCTGGAAAAAGGTCTAATAATAGTGGTATTCGAGCGGTATTTGCTGGATCTTTTAACAATAATCGTTTATCTTGATGCATATACATGACCGTTTTCATGAAATTATAATACATATTTTTCCATTCAGCCATTTCTTTTTTTGATAGACCTGTGTAATGTATTGATTTAACATATTGTTCTTCAGCATTTTTGGGAAAATGAATGCCATGAAAAAACGACCATGGAGAAAGTATAGCAATACCTGCTTCTTCCTCATATGGACCATTGATATCTACTTCTATGTTATCCATTGGTCTTGTTTTTGGCAAAAAATTTGCTAAAAATTCCTTTGCCGGATCAAGTAATGGAAAACTATCGGGAAGCATAGTATGCCACAATGTTACATAACAAAATTGCGGGTCTTCACATAATAATTCATGAAGATAGGTTGTGCCACTTCGCCAATGTCCAATAATAATAACTGGAGGATATTTATTTTGAAATTTATTAATTTTTGATTGATACATCATTTTAAAAAGCATACGAGCGGGAACAGTAAAAACTGATCCTAAAGTGATAAACGCTGCTCTATCTAGATATGCTTTATCAACACCGCCATTTTTATCAAGAACTTCAATCCAATTTTTTGGTGAAATACCAAATAATGGATGTTGAATATTTCTTTTCATTTTTTTCTTTTCAGTATTCAACGTTTTTCCTCCCGTTGTTTAGATGAAAGTAATTTTAGAGGGATTTACTAGTTTAATTATGTTTCTTTTAATTTCTTTTCGAACACTCGAAATTTTTTTATTATCTTAGCTCCTGTCATGCTGATAGTTGCATGAGCATTTTCATTCTTTTCATCTATCCAACCCACAAGCGCTCCTTTATATCCTCTTTTTTTCATTTCCATTAAGGAGTGATAATTAAGCAGGGTACCAATATGTTTGTGACGCCATTCTTTTTTTATTCCAATAATATGTAATTTTCCAATATCAATTTGATTTTTATTATTAAAAAATCGAATCATCTGAATGAGATTTAATTTTCCATTCATTTTACGAAACACTTGATTATATTCTGGTGTAGACCAAAGATAAGCAATAGGATCATTATCAACTTCTGCAATATGGAATAATTTTGAATCAATGATCCATCGGAGTTGCTTCACTCCAAATCTCGTTCTCACCTCTTCTGATGATACAGGAATATATCCCCAATGATCCTTGAAGGTCTCTAGAAATAAATCAACCCACCAATCAAGCTCTTTATTCGTCCGAAACCGATTAAACGTTCGAATTGATACACCATTGTTTTCGCATTGTCTTGCCTTTTTAATAAATTCTTTTGGAAACTTCTGTTTTAGATTTATAAAGTATTCAACTAAATCCCGTTCTTTTTTCATGTCAAAGGATTCACAAAAAGATGCATAATAAATTGGGGAATAGGTGGAAAGTATACTTGGTGGTGAATTATTTTCATTAAGTAAAAATCCACATCCAACATCGACCCTACCATTTATCGGTCCCTGCATTTTATACATTCCTTTCTCTTTTAGCCATTCTTGTACTTGCTGTAGTAATTGATGAGCAACTGCTTCATTTTTAATTGATTCAAAAAACCCAAAAAACCCAATTTTATCCTGAACTGATTGGCAATAAAGATGGTCAATAAAAGCAGCGATTCTACCCACTGGTTTATTATTTTCATATGCAATGAACAATTTTTTTTCTGCATGAGACCAAAAAGGATTATCATCATCAAAGAAATCTTTAAATTCAGACCAAAATGGTGCAACCCAATTAGGATCATTTTTATAGATTTTCCATGGGAATTTATAAAATAAAGATAGTTCTTTGTCTGTAGTAACACCCTTAATTACTATATGTTTTTTTTTCAATTGATCTGATTTTAGCAGGTTCTTGGACAAGTTGGTTCTTCCCCTTTAGATAATTAATAAAGGATTCATCTCATAAATAGCTTAGTCCATGATAATCAGGGCTATATCTTCTAATCTTCCCTACGTTTTTATTAAAAAATCCGATTGGAAATGGATTATAATAATTCCAAACAACGTTTTTTTCTTGAGTTACTTCAGTAAAATATCCCGCATTTGCACTACAAATAAGGGTATTACCATTAGGAAGACGTTGTGCGCCAGACATGGTCATTGAATAGATATCGGAAGGATTATCAGCAATATAGCGCCATGTTTTATCTTCTGGGCCGAAGGCAGTTCCTGTTTCTTTTAAATAGAATCCTTCTTGATTTGTTGGTGGATTAATTTCATCAATAGAAGAGTAACGAGAGGATTGCCTTCCGGCTCCATTGTTAAAAACCAAAATATTGCCGCCACCTGGATAATCATATGGGATCCAAGTTGCATCATGTTGTCCAAATAGCTTTTCATCGCTTGAATCGCCCATACCATAGGCTTGTGGATTTCCCCATCTATACAATAAATCGCCACCTTTTCCATATCTGCCTCCCGAATGACCTGCTGCTTCCTCTATTGTAGTGCTATGATCGATTACCCATATCTCATTGAAATTATGGGCACTTAATAAAATTTGATCCAGTTCTTCATTATAATCAACTGAGTTAATATGGAGCCAATCACTTCTCCTACCACCATAATTAATATCAATTAATTCAGGATGGTCCGATATCACTCCAAAATTTTGTTTTGTTGCATCATAATCCTGAATAGTATGATCCCAAGCATGCCATTCCCAAACTATTTTTCCAGTTTTTAGACCTGTTGGTTGTACTTCGATAATATGATCTGGCCAGAAATCTCCGCCTTGAAGAGCGCTTGGGTTCTTACCCATATTAATGGCTTCATTATAAGATTTTAATTCCCATGCAATCATAAGGATGTTGCCATTTGGAAGAATATCAATGTCATGGTGACTACAATATTGAGTGGTTGAATATTCAAATTGCCATTCCAAATTATCATCCCAATCAAATATCTCCACCCGTCCTTGATATCCTCCAGCCGGGAAGGATGAAGATGCAACCAAAGACGTTCGGGCAATATTACCGTTTTCCATTAAATAACATGTTTGAGCATCAGAATAAATGCTATTTTTCCACTCATGAACGATTTGACCATCATTTTGCATTAAAAATGTTTTTGTATCCCACATAGGGGTAAAGAGGGTATAGCCTTCATATGATGAATCATTTTCTAAGTATTCTAAGATGATTTCAACATAAGGTCCAATGACATTAGCTATTAATTCCATATCAATTGTTGGGGCGTTTGATGAAGTAACTGTTAGTGAAAATGTAGGAAAATCCATATTTAAACCAATACCAAATCCAAACACTAACAGGTTAATATTTTTTTGTCCACCTGAGTTAATTCTTTGTATCTGATGATTTTTTTGAGGAATAATGACAAAACTATTTGATATGGATTCTAAATGAACATTAATATTTTCAATATCCTCTGCTCCAGTATTTTCAAGAATGATGGAAAATCCAACACCTGAGTTTTCAATTTCTTTAATTTTTAATATATTGATATTGCTGGTCTGTTTACTTATGTTTTGTTGGTAAATTACATTTTGCCCCATTGAATGATCCAATTGTTGACCAGGTAATAGTGGTATTAACAAAATAATAACACATATACTGATAAAAAGATATGATTTTTTCAATATTCTCATATGATTCCCCTTGTTTTAATAACTGGATTATAGTAATTAAAAGTTTTTCCCAACTCAGACCCAACTATAAACTCTAACTTGTCACATTTAAATAAATAATATAGTTCATTCTGGCGGTGTTGCATCATCATATATTCTAACTTCGGCGATTTTACCAGAATTACCTATTTTATAAACTGCAATACCTGCTTGGGTATCAAATTTTTTATTGCCCCATTCATCAAATACATACTCAATGCCAACTTGTTTTCCATCAAATGTTACTGTACAAAGTTTCAATGGAATGCCTCCTTTTGCAAGGGCATGACTATAAAATTCATTTATTTCTTTAGGTCCATTATGTCTAAATCTAGATCCACTTGGTTCTTGAACATATGCATTTTTTTCAAATAATGATAAAATTAAATCTTTATTGGCTTTTCTCAACCCATCAAGATATTGTTTTAATATATCAGGCTCATTTAGATCATTTTTTGGTTTTAAGACAGGTTTTATTATCTTATGAGTTTTTAATCTTGGCCAATTACTATGATAGAATCTAATATGTTTTATGTAATCTGATTCTATATCCATAACTACAGCAGTAGGTACTTCAATTTTCGAATCCTGATCAGGATAGCAAAAAATAAGTTCAATTATTAATCGTTTTTCTGTATCTATAAAATTCATTAGCTCAATTTTCGCTTCTTGATCGTTTAACCATTTTTTTTCATTAAGTACAAATTTTTTTATTGTTTCTCTTCCCTTTATCAATCCATCATTGGGAGTAAAAATAGTTGAATCCTCTTTTAAAAGGGAAAATAGAGTGTCGATATCTTTTTTCTTCAGGGCAAAATAAGCTTTAATCTTGTCTTTTGCATTCATTTCTATTTCACCAGATAAATTAATTTCATCATCCTATAACTATTGTTTAAAATAATTTCATATTATTAAAACGTTTACGTTTTAAATGAATTAAAGGAGATGAATGATACTTATGGAAATTCTTCTTGGAAAGCGGTAAGATCCATTTCATTCCAATCATCAAAATCATTCATTCCTCTTGAACCATCTGAATAATCAACTATCTTGAACATATAGCCATAATTCATGACGCTTTTATATGGTCTCCATTTCCACCAATCAAATTGCCATGGATATTTTGATTCTTGGTCATCAACACCTGGATTTTCGATGTTTAGTGTATGACCACATTCATGCATATAGGCACTTGCAAATACGATATCTTTCTTAAGTATTGGACTTGAGGCTTTTTCATTGAGTCCATTACTTGATATTTGAAAACTATTTGAACCAAAGGCATTTCCATTTGCAGCTGAACATTGATAGACCACAACTCCATAGTGAAAGACGCCTCTTCTCCAATTATGTGGATCATTATGTAAAAAATAATTATTATAAATCGTATCAAGCTCACTTACTCCACTAAACCAGTCCATGGTGGTTTCTTCATCAAATGGTATCATTTCTGAACCTGTTTCTGCCCATGATCCATCATCAAGGTGATAGACTAGATTATGTTTATCATAAGCAGTTTGAAGTAATTCCTTTGATGGTTCTGGTAAAAGACTTGCTGGTTCGCCATTTGGTCCTGCTTGCATTTGATCGAGTTCTACAAAGAGATCTTTTCTGTATGGATCTGATCCCCATTGGGATGTTAAATATTCTTCAATATTATTAAGGCCATCATGGTCATCATCCATATTCTGATGATCTTCCCATACAAATGGATCATATTTCCAATCATGCATCCAGGTTCGATTTTCCCAGTCGATACTCATGGTATATCCCCATTTAAACTCCCATTCTATGGGAACACCATCCCCATCTTTATCCTCTCCAGTGTTGTCAACAGTTGGATCTGTATGAAATTTATTTACTTCAGTCCAATAGGGAATTCTATCTCCATCAATATCGTTTTGATAGATATCAAAAGTTAATTCACAATCCTTATTATTTTGGTAATAGCTGTGGTCATCACATCCATTAGCCCTTCCGTATCCGCTTGGGTCAAAATTACCCCAGAAGGGTATTGACCAATCATCACCATCCCAATGACCTACCTTCGTATTATAAATTAAATCTATATCATATACGTCATCCATTGTACCACTATTATCACTAATATCACATAACTGGTCCTCATTTTCATTTTCGTCCCATAATTGAATTGTTATATTGACTTCTTCTTGGTCATCAGGTATATTTGCTATAGCGGACCATTCAGGATCGTAGACATATTTTGTATTTTCCCAGACGGGACTTTTAAACTTTTCTCCATTAATCTGAACAATGACATAAAAATCAGGATTACTTGTTTTATCAATTTTATCGATTGTTCTTAATCCGGCTGCACTTGTTTCTAATGAACGAATCTGTTTTATTTCAACAATAACCTTAAGGTCTACCAGAGGATCGAGATCTTCACCTGCCTTCTGGTTGCATATGGGATTTAATAGATCTAGGTTTATTTGTTTATCTAGTTCATTACATGTAATATCTCTTGTAGTAACTGAGAGAGCTTGAGAATATGTGCTTGCAACTAAGAAAATAATTACTATTGCCCCTATATTTTTGATTTTCATCGTTTCACCTATTTAAAATTTTTAAATTTTAAATTATTTATCAAATAGTTATAATTAATAAATTCATATAAATATTTTAATATTCTTATTCCGACATTATTGAAGATATAAAAAATTATTTAATAAAAAATCGACATATTGTCAATTATGATTGATGAAAAAGATGAAAAAATTCTAAACCAGCTTATAAAGAATGCAAGAAATACAACAAAAAATATTGCTCATAATTTGGATATTCCTCGTGTTACTGTTCATGATAGGATAAAGAAAATGGTTGATAAAAAAATTATCAAATCATTTACTATCATTCCTGATTATGAAAAACTTGGATTAACGACAACTGTATTTGCCTTTATTGGTTTAAATCCATATCAATCAAATACCTCAGCATTAAAAATAGGAAAACAAATCGAAAGATTGCCGGGT
>CAZWQV010000016.1:5629-32263 GCA_964636235.1 uncultured Thermoplasmatales archaeon | reverse complement strand
TAAAATTCGACCTTTTCAATATATTCTTCATGTAATACTTTTAATGTGATATCTCCCACAATCCATGTTTTTTTAAGATCGTCTATTATTTCTTTATCAAAAAAATATAAGGAATTCTTACATGGTTTGCTAAGTTCGATATCTGTATTCACCGAAATGATTAGTGTATCTGAACGAATATAACCCTCTTTTTCTGCATATAGATAATGGTTTCCATTGGAAGAAAAAGAAACAGAAATCATCCCATTATAATCTGAAATTATAGATTCACCATCAATGTAAATTCGTGCATTGCTTACTTTTTCATCGTTTTGATTGGTTACATAAATATTGCATTTTTCATGTTTTGTAACTATATTATCTTCTAATTTTATCTGTAATGCTTTTGGTGTTGATTCGGTTAGATATCCTATCAAAATTTGATAATCATCTGTTGTTAATTCATAGCTATTAGACCCGATTTGTTTTGATGAAAGGTCAAGGAAAAAATACCAACCATTTTCATTATTATTAAGTGACAAAAGTTTATATGTCATTTGAGATGGGTCGTAATCGATAAGATAGGAAAAACCACCTAATATTGATGCAACATCAACTGCGCCAAGTAAGCTTGGATGAGTAAAATAATGTTCTTCCATCTTATTGGTTGTTACATTTCGAACTAATATATTAGAACTTTGCACAGTAATAGGTCCCTTCCATATGGTTTGATTTTGTCCTTCAATCCGAATGTTTCCGGTCCATGATTTCGTATTTTCATTGTTTTTTGTAATGGTAACTGCCATTCCATCTGACCAGATACTGGTAGCATTATATTCATCTCTTGTTTGTGCTTTTATAAGAAACGTTCCTTCCTTGTCCCAAGAATGTGTGAATGTTACTTTTTTCCCAGATACGTAAAATTTTGACCAATCACTATACTCATGGTCCCCTTGGGCATCCCAGTCAAACCGATATTGTATCTTATTATTGTCTGGATCAGTTCCAACCGTAGAAAAAGTATATTGCTGCCCTATAATTCCTGATGATGGTCCTGTTGGAAGAGCCGGTTGAGTAGGAGGCTGATTTTCATCCTCGTTAGGAGCATAAACATTTACTGGGTAATATTTGCCTAGTAATGCAGGAATCACATACGAGGTCATCCATAATGGTTGAGTATGTTGGTCAGATGACCAATTAAAACTTCCATCTTCATTTTGTAAGGACAACAGAAACGTTATTGGATTGTTATCTTGCATTTGCCATGAATAACTTGTTGGGTTTTGTCCTGCTGCACTGATTGCCATCACAGCCCATGCTGTTGAAGCAGCGTTCGAAACATCATATGAATAAAATCCTCCATCGGTTTGTTGTTTGGTTTTTAGATATGCTAATCCATTTGAAATTTCATCTGAATTGGATGGATATCCAGCGCAAATTAATGCCATGATAGCAGAAGATGTGGCATCAACATCTCCCCAGCCTCCATTTGATTCTTGTTTGGTAAGAATAAAAGATTTGGTTTCTTGAATAATTTCATTTTGTTTTGGTATGCCTGCAGATATTAATGAGAGAACTCCAAAGAAATCATCATATGGAATTGATGTGCTTCCCATCTGTGTTCCATCAAAAAAACTGGTTACTTTTTCAATGAAATTAATTCCACCAAAATCATATGGATCATCGTCGCAGGCAACAATTGTAAGCAGATGTCGCTCCCAATCAGTTGCTTTTGTTTCATCAAGAATTGAGCTTTTTTCTTTAAGATACTCAACTAGATATTCCCATGTTGATGGATCAATATCTGCTGAATAAAGTGCCATTGCAGCCCAACATGATACCGTCAGCCCGCCAATGCTTCCATCAATTTCTTGATTTGCTTGTAAATAATTCAAAGCTTTGATAATCTGATCTGAATTTGGTTGTAGTGGAAAATCGATATCCTCTGCACTTACATTTTGAACCGTAAAAAAAGGATTATAAGAATTAATTAATAATAGAAAAATAAATACTATCAATATTGTTTTTTTCTTTGTTTTTATCATTCGTATAAAGTTGTATAATATGAAAAGATATAAAGATAACAAATATAATAACAAATGTTAGTAAAATGAGTAACAATAATCTGTTTCATGCTTTAAGCAGCGAAACAAGAATGCAAATCATGAAGATTTTATCTCAAAATGAACTTCATCTTTCTAAACTTGCTAAAGAATTAAAGATTTCAAAACCTGTCGTTTCTCGCCACATTAAAATTCTTGAACAAGCAGGATTGGTTAATAGAAGAATTATTGGCAATGTACATTTACTATCAGCAAATATTTCATCGCTTGAAAGCGCATTTGATCCTTTTATTGATGAAGCTTCTATTGAAGTTGAAAAAAATACCACCATCTTTGATGCGATAAAGCAATTACCGGGTGTTGAAACAAAAAGTAAAGGAAAAAACCATTATATTACTTCCATAAATGGAGAGGAAGGATTTTACATTTATGAGGTGAATGGAAAAACACCTAAAAAAGCTATTAATGAGTATAGACCACAAGAAAATATCACCATCCAATTAAAAAAATTAGTCCCGGTTAATAAGAAAAAGATCAATATCGATTTTAAAAAATAAAGAAAAAAAGGAAGAACGTTTTTTAGATAACAATGAATGCTATCGAAATTATCAAGAGAATTACAAGAAGTGATATAGCAATTGGTTTTTCCTTTCTAAACGTGGCATTATCAAAGTGAATGATTTTTTTATCTTTGAGATAAATAATTGGAAGTACCACTAGCATCATAGCAATTGTTGTTGAAAGAAGATGCCATAACATGAATGGTAAAGCTGCGGTGAAACAAAGTGTTAATCCTTCGACGCTGTGTGGGTACCAACCAAGGAAACAACCAAAATTGGTCCATATATCATATAAAAGTATACCTCCAATTCCTGTTCCAAGAATCAAAGGTGTTTTTCGTATAGTTAAATTTGTTTTCATTTTCAATAGATAACTGATGAATCCTATTAGGACAAAGCCGGACCAAGTGAACAAGAAAATAAAATTATTTCCAAGAATCATATCTGTAATCAGCATAACTGATACAGGAACAAGAAAAACATAGTAACTTTTTAGAAACAGCCCACTTAAAATAGAGATCAAGGCAATAAAAAAGAACACATCCATCATGAACATCGGCTGGCTTAATCCATTTACATTTAAATACAAAGATGGCGAAAGAGGTAATAATTCTGCAATCGTTAATCGACCGACAACTCCTATGATAATTAATAGTGATGCAATTAATAATTTTGATTTTTGATTTCTTATTGTTTCCAACATATTTTTCCTCCAACTCATATCATTATTTAATTCTTTAAATGTTTGGTTTTTTGAACTTCCATTCAATAACATCATCATTATTGATAATTTGATGATCAGCTCCAACAATCCCATACTCTCCATTGATATAATATTGCCAGTAGCTATCATTTTTTCCTTCTTCAACTGAATTAATCATGCTGATATAATGGCTTTGATATGCATCATGGTAGGTTGCGTTTACTGGAAATTGATACCTTTCTGCTGCTTGCATTAATACTGCATAAACAGTAACGTTTTTGGTTTGTATCTGATAGGTATCTACTTGATTATTTCCATAATCAATGATAAGGGTCACATCAATTTGTTCATTCGATGATGTTTGTTTTTCAGTTGTAATTGCTCCTATGTCTGCAAGTATTATGCCCGCTGCCACTAGAATTACAATTGGAATGATAATTATTAAAACAGAATTCACAGTACTTCTACTCACAAAGTATCAGAAGAATACATGTAAATTAAAACATATTGTTTTGGGTTACTATCGTTATCAAAATAGATAACATTAAGTTATAGATTTCCTTGAAAGAAAAAATAAGGTAATGAATCTTTTATAAGTGTTCTAAATAAGTAGCAAGTAGCGGGAATCTATCATAAAGTATTCTAGGTATTGGAATGAGTTGCTGTTTTGTTTTTTTTACTTGAATGTTAATTTTTTCTGATCGAACAAAATCCTCTTTCTCTGCACAAATCACATAATTTCCCTTTTCCGAAATACTTGCACTAATTTTTCCATCATTATTTGAAGTGTAATTTTCTGAGCCAACATTAATAACAGCTCCTCCAATAGATCCACCATTAAAATCACCAATATGAATAGTAAAATTCTCACCTTTTTTCACTTCGGATTTATCAACAGATATAGTTAATGCATTTCCATCATAAGTTTCACTATAACCAATGACAATTTCATGGTGATCTTGTGTTAATTCAAATGCATTTATCCCTATATTTGGAGAATTTTGATCAACCCAATAATGCCACCAATCAACATCATCACCTATTGATTTTAGTAAAAATGCATCCCAACTTGGCCAATATTCTATGACATAAGAAAACCCTGCAATATTAGCTGCTGTATCAAGTGCACCTAGAACGGATGGGTATGATATGGTATATTCGTTGAATTCACCTGTTTCATAGTTTCTTGCTAAAAAAGTAGTTTCACCTGTTGTAATCATCCCAGTCCAAAGAGTATTATCCTTTCCTTCAATTCTAATTTCTCCAGTCCATTCGTTTATTTCTGTTTTATTGGTAGTATTCATTTGAGAAGATGCTTGGGTATATGTTATTATCATTAATCCAATTATCAACAAAGCAAATATCTTTTTCATTTTTTCACCATACAATAATTAATGTGCAGGAAAAAACGGAATTTAAAGTTAATGTAATGAATAACATATGTTATCAAAATAGATAACAACTCAATATTAATTATTGTTTAAATGAAAAATCCCAAGTTAAAAGAAGCTGCTCTTTAAAGGAATCTTCATAAAACATGCTGAAAAAGCCTGCTATTATAGAATAACTATTAAATAATAAAAAGATATTCCGCACCTCTGCAAAAGAAAAGGTGATATCCTGGGCAATATTAGACCTACATTCATAAAAACAATAGCAAGAGACTTGTTAGAAAAATATCCTGATCAATTCAAACCAAATAATTTCCAACACAATAAAAAGAAAGTTGAAGAAGTAACAACGGTTGACAGTAACCTTCTGAGAAATAGAATTGCAGGGTATATAACTCGAAAACTCTCAACAAAAAAATCCTCTGATTCTCAACCAAGTTTTGAGTAATATACCAACTCTTATTTTTTTCAAAGAGTATAATTCCTCCAGCAGGTGATATGATAGATACAATTAAACAAGCATTAAATGATCTCAAATCAGGAAAATTTATTCTTGTTTATGATTCAGATGATAGAGAGGGTGAAACTGATTTTTTTATCGCATCAGAATTTGTAACTCCCAATTCAATTAGGACCATGAGAAAAGATGGGGGTGGACTTATATTTTTAATGATTTCTTATGAAATCGCAAAAACATTTCATTTACCATTTCTCTCAGATCTTTACACCCATATAGAAAAAGACTATCCCGTTCTACAAAAACTGATTGCTAATGATATTCCATATGATACAAAATCATCATTTTCATTATACATAAATCATAGAAAAACATTCACCGGCATAACAGATAATGATAGAAGTCTTACCATCAAACGATTTGCTGAAATAGCCAAAGAAAAAAACAAAAATAATAGCCCATTAGACATATTAGGAAAAGAATTTCGCTCGCCTGGCCATGTACCGATCTGTGTTGCTTCAGAAAAACCATTAAGCAATCGTTTTGGACATACCGAACTATCCGTTGCACTTCTTACAATGGCGGGTTTGAATCCTGTCGCCAGTGGTTGTGAGATTATGGGCGATAATGGCAAAGCATTGTCAAAAACCGAAACAAAAAAATATGCAAAAGATCATGGATTATGCTTCTTAGAGGGAAAGGAAATTATTGAGGCATGGAACACATGGTCAAAGTAATGGCATCTGGTACATTTGATTTACTGCATATGGGTCATATTTATTATTTAAAAGAAGCAAAAAAACTAGGGGATGACTTAGTCGTTGTTGTTGCCTGTGATGAAACTGTTCGAAAGCTCAAACATGAGCCGGTAACTCCTGAAATGATGAGACTTGGTCTTGTGAAAGAATTAAAAGTTGTTGATGAAGCATATCTTGGACATAAGGATGATATGTATAGTATTGTAGAAGAAATAAAGCCAGATATCATCGCCCTTGGTTATGATCAGATTCACAATGAAAAACAAATAATAAATGAGCTGAAAAAAAGAAATCTTAACACGAAAGTAATTCGGTTAACCAAGCATGTTGATATGAATGACATTGATGGAACAAGAAAAATAATTGAAAAGATCATTGATGCATATGAGTTCCAAAAAAACATGGAGACAATTGAGCGCCAATGAAAAAAATAGGAGTTGTTGATACCACATTTGCTCGTTTTGATATGGCTCATGCTGCTATTGATGAAATGCAAATGTTATCACCAAATATCAAGATCATTCGATCAACTGTTCCTGGAATTAAGGATTTACCTGTCGCATGTAAAATATTAATTGAGGAGAAGCAATGCGATATTGTTATTGCACTTGGCATGCCCGGAGGGCAACCAATTGACAAACAATGTGCCCATGAAGCAAGTACCGGACTTATACAAGCACAACTTCTAACAAACACACATATAATTGAAGTTTTCGTTCATGAAGATGAGGCGGAAAATGAAAAGGAACTAGCTTGGCTTACCGAACAAAGAACACGCGAACATGCCCGTAACATAGTCGATTTATTATTTCATAAGGAAAAATTTCAAAAACAAGCAGGTAAAGGATTACGACAAGGATTTGCTGATGCAGGGCCTTTACCTTAGAAGGAGAAAAAGAACATGCCAAATGAAAAAAAGATAAAAATTGGAGCAGTGGTTTCAGAATTCAATTATGATATTACCATGATGATGCTTGAACGAGCAAAAGAACACGCCGAATTTTTAGGAGCATCCATCACTCAAGTTGTAAAAGTACCTGGGGTTTTTGATATGGGCCTTGCAATTAAAAAATTATTACAAAGAAAAGATATCGATGGTGTGGTAACCCTTGGTGCAGTGATTGAGGGAGAAACAGAACACGATGATGTAGTCATCAGTCATGCATCACGGAAAATAGCAGATCTATCAATTGAATTTGAAAAACCAATTGGTCTTGGAATATCTGGCCCTGGTATGACCCGTTTGCAAGCCCAAGAACGCATAGATCGAGCAAAATCCGCTGTTGAAGCAGTTGTAAAATTACATCGAAGACTTCGCCTTTAAAAAAATATTAACATGTTCAGATTGTAAATATGCATAAAGATCTTAATGAACTTTCTAGAGAGGAGTTGGGCAAATTATTTCCTATATTAATTGTGGATCATGATCCACGATGGAAGATGCTTTTTCATCATGAAAAGAAAAATATTATAAAGGCACTTGGCAAGGAAAAAATCCTTAGACTCGAACATATTGGAAGTACAGCAGTACCAGATTTAAAGGCAAAACCAACCATTGATATATTAATTGAAATAAACGAAAATGTCCATCAAAATCACATCATTGAACCACTAAAAAAAATTGGTTATCAATTTATTCCTAAACCAGAAAATCCTCCACCTCATATGATGTTTGCAAAAGGATATTCTTCATTTGGTCTTAATGGGCAAACATTTCATCTTCATGTCAGATATAAAAAAGACTGGGATGAAATTTATTTTAGGGATTATTTAATAGATCATTTCCAAGTTGCAGAAGAATACGGGCAGCTTAAATTAGAATTAGCACAGAGATATAAACATGATAGAGAGGCATATACTGATGCGAAATCTTTCTTTATTAAAAAAGTATTAAAAAAGGCAAAAAAGAAATAAAAATTCTTTTATCAATACCGTTTAATCTTTCTTTTTATAATGCATTTTGAATGCTGATGGAAGATGAATAGAATATGAACCGTCTTTTTGGATGATAATTGGTTCATTTTCCAATAATCCTTTGACATCAATGTTATAGTTGCCCGGTGGTTGGATATCAATAGTTGCCGGTCGATCATCTTTTTTTGTTTTCTTCAGTGCTTTGTCTATTCGTTGTTTTCGATAGACTTCATTTTCAAGTAAATCAATATGGGCAAGATCTTTTGAATTGAATCGAGGTTTTTCATTTTTTTCAGGAAGATGTTTTTTAAAGACATTGCGAATGTCTTTTGGTTTCATGGTAATCCAGTTGCCAGCATTATCGATCAATTCATTGTCATTGCTTCCCAGCAATTCAGCAAGTTGTTCATGAATATCTTTTCCAACTTCTTCTTGAATTTTAGATCGTTGTTCTTCAGAAAGTGGAGTTTTGGTATAAAAAAATCGGTTTCCACCACAATCTGGACATCCTTTCAGAATCTCAGAAGATCCTTCCGCAAAAATAGTGCCACATTTCAAACATTGATGTGGCATTTTTTTATACTCCTTTACCCTGAATTATTTTTGTTTGAATCATATCATTATCCTTACTTACTGTTTGCAGAAGATCAGCAGGACCGATTACGGTCATTCGTGGTTTTTTAAGAATTCGAAATATTTTTTGCATAATGGTTGGTTTATCTTCGCCATATCCTTCCATTTCAATGCCAATGAAGGTATCTTCCTCAATTTCCTCCATCGTTCTTTTAATAAGCTCAGTTTGCTCCATTGCTGACAACCCATGTTCAAGAACTAAGATATTACCTAATTTTACTTCATCAATGATAAATTGTAGTTTATCTTTGGAGGTTAATTGTTCTAATTTTTGTCTTGAGACCAGGTTCACTTGAATATTTTTATTGGTTTTATCTGTTTTTTTACCCATAGAACACTCACCTCTTTTTTTTCCTCCGCTTTTTAAAATGATCTACCATTTTAGAATATAAATCCTCAGAATTATATCCTGTAAGAGCACTTACCGGTATCACTGGATGTTGAGGAAATGCTGCTTTCAATGTTGCTGGACTTGAGTTTTCCATATCAATTTTATTGGCAGCTATTAAAACCGGTAGATTTCGTGCTTCCAAATTTCCAAGAATAGTCACATTTACCTGGGTAAAAGGATCTTGTGTGGAATCCATTACAAGTAACACGCCATCAATATCCTCTAAACAACGAATGGATTCAATCACTCCTTCAGTTGCTTCTTTTGCCCGTAGTTTTGCTTCATTTTTGTCCATACCATAGGCATTCATAAATTCCTTGTAATCTACCTTAGTAGCTATCCCGGGGGTATCGACAATATCCATAAATAATGATGATCCCCCATTTTCGATTTTCACATCTCTTTTCCAACTTGCCATTCTGGTCTCATGTGGAACCTCTGAAACACTGCCCATCAGCTCTCCTGTCCAGTCTTGTAGAATCCGATTAGCTAGTGTTGTTTTTCCAACATTTGGTGGCCCGTAAATGCCTATTTTTGCCTGTTTTTTTCCAAAGATTTTTCGAAGAATCGATGTTAAACTTCTATTTGTAAATATACCCATCCAATCCATCCTCCTAATTGTGGATTTTACCCACATTACATAGAAAATATCATTTATTAGTTTAGCGGTTTAGTTAATAATATTATTATATAAAAACATTGATTTACATTAACATTTAAATATATTTATCAATTATAATATTTGTTATATTTAAATAAATGATATTTATCTTCAGAGAAGTTAAAATATGGCAATCCTTAAATAGCTTCAATATCATTCACCAATATTCGTACCTATTTATTGGGAGGTCGGAACAAATGAGTGAGGAAGAAGTATACGCGGGCAACCAAATCGATTTTGGCTCCTTCGAGAATAAACTTCAAAAGGTAGCTGCTGAGATTGATCAACTTAAAGATTCATTTTCAAAAAGTACTGAAGACCTGTCACGTATTAAAAATATGTTAGACATTGATACTTTCAAAGATATTACATCTACAATCGAAAAATTTGAAGGACAACTCTCAGAGGCGAATCGACAGAAAGAAGAAGCTTATCAAGGAGCGAAAAAATATAGTCAGGAATTAGAAAAAGAAAAGGAACGGTTAATCAAGCTTTGGGATGCCTACAAAAAACAAGAAGAAGAATTGTCCCAGATTGAAACAAAAATCCAAGAATATGAACAACGAGCAACAACTGCAGAAAACGAAAAACAGCAATTAGAAACTAAATATGCCGACCAGCTAAAAAATCTGCAAGAAAAACTCAACACAACTTCAGCGGATATGCAGCAACTAGATGAATATAAAAATAAAATTAATGATTACACGCAAAAATATAATTCTCTAGAACAGCAAAACCAAACCTTACAATCTCAAACACAACAATATCAATCAACCATTAATGAGCTTCAACAACAAGTCGCAAAATACAAAGAATATGAACAATACGCAGATTATAAAGATAAATATAACGAAGTCAACAGTGCTTATGAAAAAGAAAAAGATCGGTTGACAAAACTCTATCATTTATATGAGGAAACCGAGCAGGAAGTGAAAAAACTTCAACAGGAAAACGCTGGATGGCAGTCTTGGTTCAACTCAAACAAAGAAGTCTTTGATAAACTCTTTTCTGCAGCACCGCCTGTGATGCCAAATAAACCAAAAAATCCATTTAATAAACCCGATGTAAACCCACAACCATCGTCACAGCAACCGCCAGCCCCACAAGGGAAAACTCAGCAGCCACCAACTCAAACGAAAACAATGCAGAAACCACCAGAACAACCAAAGAAAAAGAAAGGATTTTTCAAAAGATAATTACCTTATTTCTTTTCTTCTTTTTTTATTATTTTTAATTTATATCAATAGTACTTAACCCATTAATTTCTTGAATATGCATGATATGCTGCATGAAATGCTTCACCTGTTCAACATGGGTGATCAAAAATATTTGTTTGTATTTACTGGACAATCTATACAATTGTTCCATAATGTTTTGCTGTCGAATGACATCTTGTGAGCCAAATATTTCATCAAGGATGATGAAATGAAATAATCCTTCAGCTCGCTCTGTAATGACATCAGAAATGGCAAGTCGAAGACATAAATTTGCTAGATCAATTTCCCCGCCTGAGAATCGTTGTATAGTATATTTTTCTCCTTCATCATAAATGTAGATATTATAATTTTCATCAAGAGTGACCTCAGGATATTTACCATCAGTTAAATCATGAAAAAATGAAGAAGCATAATGTGAAAGAGCCGGCCGGATTCGAGATACAAGATGAATGCGAAAGGACATCATCACATCACGAAGCATATTTAATTTTGTTACTTGTTCTTGCTCCTGTTTAATTTGCTGAGCCATCTGTTTTAATTCTTTCAGTTGCCGGTCAATATTTTTTATCTGCTGTGTCAGTAATGCAAGAGCGCTTTGTTTTTTTTCCAGACTTAAAACGTGTTTATTCAATGCATCTTTCTGATCAGTTAACTGTTTTAATTTTTGTTTATATTCCTTGTAATACTTCCTTCTTTCCTCTTGAATACTTTGATATTGCGATTGATCAAATGTTATGTTTTTGTAGGAATCCATACGTTTCTTTTTTTGAGCTAGTTCTTCTTCATTTTCTTTTTTAAATGAAGTAAGCGATTGTATGGTTGTCTTCATTTTTTGTTGTTCTGTCTCTGTTTTTCTTAGAAAAGAAATTTTTTTCTGTAAGGCATCATGTTCACGTTGCAGCCCATCTCTTTTCGTTTTAAGAGCATCAGCTTCTTTCTGTAAAAGATTAATTTGTTCTTCATAGGTATGTACATCCTTATTGTAATTGGAAATAAGAAAGCTAAATTGATCACCTAACGTTCGTTCACAGGTAGGGCACGGTGCATCAGGTCCGATTTTTTCAATTGAAGACTGTTTTTTATGTACATCTTCAATATGTTTTTTATGATGAGAAATAGATGCCTTTTTTTGTTCATTTTTTTTCAATAAATCTGTCAAACCTTGTTTAATTTCTTCAAGTCGCATTTCACTTTTTTTAATATCACTTGACACATCTTTTAGCTTCTTTTCTTTTTCAGATAATTGAACGATTTGCTCATCTCTCTTTTTAATTTTTTGTAGAATAGTGTTTATTTCTTCATCCAATTTTTTTTTCTCTTCAAAACTAGTTTTCTGTTCAATAATCCGCTCATATTCCTTATTGGTTTGCTCATAAGATTTTTGGGCATGATTTGCTTCTTTTTTCATTTCATTATAACGTTTTTTCATCTCTCTAACAGATTCATTTATGGTTTTGATTTCTTGTTGCACTTCGTTTTTTTGAACTTTAATCCCATCTTTTTTTACCCGTAATGCATCTTCCTTACTATTTCCATCTTTATCATTCAAATTTTTTTCAAGATGAGTTACTAATGATGCTTTTGATCTTTTATCAGTATTAATATTTTTAATCACAACATCAAGCGTATCAATCCCAAGCATTCGAAGAATTAACGGCCTTCGTTCACTTGCATTCATAGAAGATAAGGTATTCAACTCATTTTGCCTTGCATAAATTGATGTGAAAAAGGATTTATAATCCATTCCCAGTGTTTTCTGAATGAACCTAGATGAAGGTCCTGATCCTGTTGCAGCAATTTGATCATTTCTTAATACCGTTGCAGAAACAGCCATTGCTTTACCGGTCATTTCTCTAACCACTCTAAACGAGCTACCTTCAAATAAGAAAGTTACTACCACTCGACAGGGTGATGATGGCTCTGCCCCATGTCTTTTAATATCCTCTGAAGAAGTACGAGCAGCAGATGATCCATAAAGAGCCCATGCAATTGCTTCAAAAAGGGTTGATTTACCTACCCCATTTAATCCCACTACGCCAATGATTCCTTCTGGAAATTCAATGGATGTTTTTTTGAATTTTCGAAAATTTTCTATCTGTACTGTTTGCAGTATCATACATCTTCCTTTTTCTGTTCGGTTTCTTGGATATACTCAAGGCCTTTCTGAATAATCTCTTGTTTTTCATTAATGTTCTGTTGGTCTACAAATTGTCTGAATTCATTGACGATAGAATCAATTTTTCCATGTGATTCTAAATAAGATCGTTCCTGTTCTTCGATTTGTGCTTGAATTTCATAATGAAGAGCACCCTGACAATATTGACGAATTGTTCGATAATCAAGACCTCTGTATTGATGCGATAAAATATGTTTTAAATTAATCCGAAAGATTTTTCCATCTGGTTCGATCTTAATAATTGTTTTAATAATCTCATCCATTATTTCTTCAATTGATTTTCCTACACATTCAATGCTAGGCGTATCCATTAAAGCACGGGTTTGAAATGTTTTAAATGTCGGTTGAATCAACTGTGGTTGGATAAGAATCTCAATACAACCATGTTTTTCATTAGCTTCTGCAAAGGACAATGGTTCAATTGAACCCGCATAAAATGCATGATCATTTATTTCGGTATAGGTATGATAATGACCTAGTGCCACATAATCAAATACACTTGAAAGATACTGCTTTGGAAGCATCATTTCGTTGAATTCATTCATACTAAATTCCTTAATTCCTTGGATGCTTCCATGAGCTAAAAAAAGATTATAATTAGCACATTCATCCTTTTCAATTCTATCAATTTGCTCTTGAAATTGATCCAAAACATTAATCTGTGGCAGACAATGAATTATTACGGTTTCATCATCAACTGACAATTTCTTTTTCTCATAAATCTCATTATACACTGGATGAACATGCAAAATATGATCAAATAATTGGAAAATATGACCAGTTTCCTGCAGTTTCGGTTGTTCATGATTTCCTGCAATTAAAACAAGAGGAATGCCATGATCGGAAAGTCTGAGGAATTGTTTTAATGCAATTGTAATTGCTCTATTATTCGGTCGAACTGAATCAAATAAATCCCCTGCATGAAGAACCAGATCAACATGATGATCAATAGCATAATCTATAACTTTGGTGAAAGATTGATAAATATCTGCCTCTCGTTGATTAATGCCATCATTTGTTATTTTTCGATAAGCAGAATAGCCAAGATGTGTATCAGCCATATGAAGAATTTTCATAAAAACATCATTTGTTCATTTTTCTATTTCTTTTTTGATCAACAATATCTGCTACAAGTGTAACAGTATCAAGAGTGGGAGCAACGGGTGGGGCATAAGCTGTTTCAAGTAATTTTAAACAATCAATGTTCATCTCAGCTAATATTGCTGTTGCATACGTGTTTATCCGTTGCGCCGCATTTGCCCCGAGTGCTTGTGCTGAAATAATTCTTCCAGAATCAAGTTCAGCTGCAATTTTCATGAGAATTGGTTTTCCCCCTGGGAAATATTCCGGAAGAGATGAACCAGTATATTTACCTTGAATAATTTTCGATGAATCAATGAATGAATGTAAAGGACCAACTGCTGCAATTTCTTGATGAAAAAACCTACTTGTAAAGGTTTGCAGAAATCCTTTCGGAAGAGTATATGATCCACCAGCAGCATTAACCCCTGCTGCAATACCTTGTCTTACGGCCATGCTACCTAGACCAATAGGGATGGGTTTTCCAGTGATAAAATCAACATATTCAGTACAATCCCCGACAGCATAGACATGTTCAATACTTGTCTCTGTTTTTTCATTAACCATAATACCATTTGTCTTACCAATTTTGCACCCTGCATTCTGAGCTAAAGTGGTTTCCTGTTTCGTGCCGGTAGCAATGATGAGAAGATCCGTTTGAATCGTTTTTATTTCATCAGTATTCCGATCTTTGATTACTATTTCTTTAACTGCATCATCTTTATATGTAACCTCAGTCGCAAAATGATTGGTAAAAATGTGAATATATTCTTCAATATTTTTTTGTAATACGGTTGAGATATCTTCATCAAGCATAGGGCAAATAAAGGGTAGCGCTTCTATAACAGTTACATCAATGTGTTTTTCTATAAGACTGTCGGCCATTTCAAGGCCAATTAATCCAGCACCAACAATACATGCATGTTTGGTATCAGAAATTGCTTTTAGGATATTGGATGCATCATCAATTGTTCGAATGGAAAAAATTCCTGTTTTTTTGTGTTTATTTTGTTGTATGTTCTTAATCGGAGGAATGATAGGATTAGATCCTGTAGCAATGATAAGCTCATCATAAGATTTCTCAAATGATGAGCCATTCGCTTTTAAACCGGTAATTGTTTTATTTTTCACATTAATTGATTGAATAGTTGTTTGTAATTGTAGATCTATTTTTGCCTTCTGAAACCATTCTTCTGAAAACTCGATAAGATCAGTTGGTTTTGAAATATCACCTGAGATCACATAGGGTAAGCCACATTTTGAATATTGTGGATAGATTCCGTTCTCAAAAATCGTAATAGATGCTTTACGATTTGTCTTTCGGGCAAACTGTGCGGCAGTCCCTCCGCCTGCACCACAACCAATAATGACAATTTCTTGTTCTGTAATAACAATCCCCGGTCAAAGCGTATCCATCATCGTCTTTTATTATTTATGATGAAATACAATGAAAAAAATATTGGGAAACAAAGATGGAAAATTATTTTTCTTTTTTCTCTGCATCTTTTGCTTCTTTATCTTCCCCTTCAGATTCAGATTCTTCTGGTTCTTCTGGTTCTTCTGGTTCTTTCTCTTCTTCCTTCTCAACTTCTTTTTCTTCAGCAACTTCTTTTTCAACTGATTCCTTTTCTTCTTCAGGCTCAGATTCGGTTTCCTTTTTTGGCTCCTCTTCAGACTCGCTATCTTCGGATTCTTCATCTACCGATTCCGTGGGCTCTTCTTTTGATTCCTTAGTTGGTTTTTTTGCTGTGGTCTTTTTCTTTTCTTTTGGTTTTTCTTCTGGTTCTTCGGTTGGCTGCGGTTTTTTCGGCTCTTCAATTACTATTGTTGGTTGAGAAATAACTTCTGTTTTGTAAATTTCAATTCTTTTAACAGGATATAATTTTTTACAGGATTTATAGATTTCACTGCCTGTTTTTCCATCAATCATAGATTTAATAAATTCCGATAAGGTAAGTGATTTAGCTTGGTCTGCAATGGTTTTTTTCATGGTTTCTCTTATGATTCTACGTTGGGAATTTTGTATGCGACGATCTGTTGTTGCAAATGGTTTAACCCTAACTTTTGCTCCATCCCTTGTAGTAACATCATAGACCCCATCAATCTTTGATCGTTTTCGACGAATCATTCGCCGTAGGTAATCAGAAGTTAACGTATGACCAATATATTGAGTATGAGCATTATTTCCTTCAATTTCATAGATTTTAAAAAATAATTTAATATGTGATTTTCTAAAGTCATTTGTAATATCTTGTAATGAAACCTCTGATATTCTATTCATTAATTTATTTGGTTCATCAGATAAGGTTTCTGAAACTGTTACATTGTCAAATGATGAAGGAGCAAGGATATTGTACCATGATTTAGCCTTCCATTTATCTTTTACTTTTCGTGCTGCTGCTCTTGATCGTGCTTTTGCCATGGCTACCACTTTATAGATAAATTATTTATATATGATAGGATAGTTTTCTCGGTAATACATTCTTTATACTTAAATCTATGCTGGAGAACAGTACTTCCGAAAGTAGATATCCAAATCCAAGAATTAGATTATGATTATAATATTTTTTTAACAATGACAAGAATTTTAAAATTGGTCTATCAATATTTAATCAATTTTAATTAATACCAGTACATCAAAGTGAAAAAACAGCTGAATGTTTATGATTAAAGTTTATATAAGAGTTTTTTAATTGATTTTTAAATCTGCGGGGTTGATATGAATATGACTTCAGATAATGAAGATAAAAAAGATAAACAAAAGAGGCGTAAAGATCCCATTGATATATTTGGTTTTAATAATCGATTTTTTAAAAATTTTTTTGATGATGATCTTATGGATGATTTCCAGAGGATGGCAGAGGAAATGTTTCGAATGCTTTCCAATGCTCAACCAGGAAAATCCTTTGTACATGGTTATAGCGTACATGTTGGTCCAGATGGAAAACCGCATTTCGAGGAATTTGGAAATCACCGGGTGAAAGCCTCAAATGGAAAATCTGGTATTTCTGAAGATAGAGAGCCGATTACAGATATCATTGAAGGAAAAAAAGATGTATCTGTTACCGTTGAAATCCCTGGTGTTGAAAAAGAAGATATTGATTTACGAGTTACAGAAAGAGATTTAGAAATAACCGTTGATACTCCTCAGCGAAAGTATCATAAAAATATTTATCTACCTGCTGAGGTGAAACCGCAAACAACAAAGGCCACCTATAAAAACGGTATTTTAGATGTGGTTATCCAAAGAAAATGTTTATACAAAAATGAAGAGAAAGGATTCAAGGTAGATATCAACTAAAATGCATCGGTACATATGATAGATGAGTGTTTTAATTCATCTCTTATTTTCTCTCTTATTTTTTGATAGTATGATTGATTTGATAATTCTTTTTGGGAAAATAATGGTGCTATTTTTTGATTATTTTTTAATGCATCTTGTATGTTGTTGATGATGCCTGGTTTAATATGAAATCGGTCGATCATCACTTCATCTATACCAATTTTTTTACAAATTGTTGCAAATGATTCAATATCTTCAAGGATCATTGTGGGATAAATAGGGCCAAAAAACACACTGGTTTTTACTGAGGATTGTGCAAAATGCTTCAATACTTTTATCCTTTGTTGAATAGAAGAGGAACCTGGTTCTAATAGTTTTCTTTGTTCATCATGTAAGGTACCAATACTTACCATAACTTCAGCATTTGAAAATTGTGTTATTAACTCTGCATCTTTTAAGATTAAATCCGATTTTGTTTGAATAGAAATAGGAGTATCTTTTTTGAGAAGAACTTGAAGACAATACCGTGTTAGTTGAGCTTTTTTTTCAATTGGTTGATAAGGATCAGTAACCGTCGAAATGCCCACTACTCCTTTCTTTTTTGATTTCAGCTCTTTAGCTAAAATCGTAGGGATATTTCTTTTGATTTTAACCGTATTTTTCCAACTCTGAATTGGCATTCGAAGTATCGATGGAGCATAGCAATATCTGCATTGATGCATGCAACCAACATACGGATTAAGCGAATAATCTAATCCAGGTAATTTCGATGCTGAAAGAGCTGTTTTACATGTTACTTCTTCTATGTTCATAGGATTACGTTTTCAAAAAATCTTCTAATCGTCTCTGATACATTTTGTTTTTTAATAGTGCACTATTTTTAATCCAGCGTTCCATAGGAATATCCAAATGAGTTTCAATAAAGGATAATGCTTCTTGAAGTGTGTTACATGTTCTATATGGATTTTTTAAGGTTCTTCGAACGCTTTCACGAACATTCCATACTCCAATGGGCATAATATAGCCAGGATGTGCTTCTCTCATAATGACTGCAGCCGCTTGTCTTCGCTCCTTATGAAGTGCTTCGTTTACCGCAAGTCTTGCGGCATAGTAACATCCTCCTATTTCTGCATAGGTTGTTCTTCCTTTGTAGAACTCATAACTGTTGAAAATTGCGATATCTTTGCTGTATTGGTTCCAGGTTGTATCTGGATACCATGCTTCAATAAGTTCATATTCCCATTCAGAGGGCATCATAAGAATGATCCATCGATTATCAAATTGATTATGATAATATATCCGAAATTCATTGATCCAAGGATATGTTTTCGTGGTCTGTACCATTTTTTTACCAATGGTTGAATCCACAGCGGTAATGCTCCATCGGGTGGGCACAAAACGTCTATGTTTTCCAATTCCAAACGCACCCACGCTAAATGCTTTTTGTATCTTTGAAATGGTTGTTCCCTGTTTGTATAGATTAAGAATTGCTTCTGTTGATTTTAAATCAGTGTCATAATATGCTTTTTCCACATGATGATCATATTTTGGATTGCTGATATCAAATCGTTTTAAGGTTGCTGATGGACCATGGGGTTGAATTTCATCATAAAAAGCGATATGCCCTCTAGGTTTTTTTTCAAATAATGCCTCAGTATACACACTGTTTCTCGAAAGAGCCAAATCCCTGGTTAACGAAACAAGTTTATTTGAACTTTCAACATCTCTAATGTGCACCCTGTGTTTTCCTCTTACAAGAATAGATCTGAAATCAACAATATCATCAATGGATTTATCCAACCACATTTCAGGAGTGTCATAAAGCGATGTATCCCCCATTTGAGGAGGAATCATAGGACCAATCGATATCTTTGGATAACCCACCCTTCCAATAAATACACTGGGTGGTGATGCTCCTGCAATCTTTTTTGAATTTAACACAGGCAGCAGTTTATCTCTTGCATGAAATTTTACCAGTACTGGACAGCGAGATTTTCCACATAGCAGTTTTGTTCCTCTGCATAAGGCACAAAGACTCTTACTATTTTGGTTCATAAGAAAAGTAGCCTTTTTTTATTTTCAACAATCCATAGTAAATGAACATCTTAATAGTTTCTATTGCTAAATGATTTAAGAAGGGTATTGAAAGTATTAGGAAAGATGATACAATTATTTTTTCTTTAATAAGTATGATTGAGTTTTTGGATTTTCTCTCATTGATTCAATTTCAAAGGAATTCTCCAGTTTTAATTGTTTAATGGTTTGTGGAATGTCATTATCGATACTTTTACACAGTATTTTCGTACCTTTCTTTGCATGCCTTGCAATATGATTCAGTACATTATCAATAGGAAAGACATTAATGGCAACAAAAATAACATTAAAAGATTGTAGATCATACGAGGTTCCATCACCATATTGAATAGTTACGAGATCGCTTATTTTTGATTGTTTTTTAACATACTTTTTAGCAAGTTTTACAGCATTTATAGAATTATCAATGCCAACGATTGATGCCTTGGTTGCTTCAGCAATAATAATTGTCTCAGAAGGAAAAATCCCACATCCAATTAAAAGTACGTTATCTTTTTTGGTAATACCTGCTAAGTCAATTTCATCCAGAAATACTGGTTTTCTCCAAGATAAAAGAAGTTTTTCAAAAAATGAAACGTGTACTGCAAATAATTCAAGGAAATTAAATTTATAACATGAAATTATCCTTCTACTATTTGTGATGAATACCTGCAAATGTTGATTCATATGATTAACCTCAATTCTTCTCTTTTTCATAAATCAATAGTATTCTATGGTTCAATAGATTCAGATAATGTTTTCCAACACTTTTAATCAATTTGGAATGTTTGAAAAAATTGTTTAGGTTTTTTATATTCATTGATTGGATTGGTAGCCTTCCTTCATATTTCTTTTTAATTATTGATGAATACCAAAGATGAAATAGACTATGATTGTTTCTTATTTCAACAATTATAAATTTTTTTGTTATTCGTTCTATTTCATTTATTACCTGCGCAATATCATTTGGATGGATATGATGAAGGACATTTAAACAAAATGAAACATCATAGGAATCTGATTTACATGGGATATCTATTAATGATCATTGAATGAAGTCAATATTGTTGAACAACTCTTTATGATCCAAGGCAAGTGCATATGTTTCCTTGAGGAAATCCAATCCAGCAATACTATTAAATTGTGATGAAATCTTTAATTCCAGTAAAAAATTGCCCATACCGCAACCTAAATCAATTACGGATAAAAGATTCTTATCTAGATCAATAATATATTGTAGACTTGATTGATAACATCCCCACATTTCTCTTCTTTTTATTTGGTCATGCAATTTTTCTTTATCATATGATGAATAATAATTTTTTTTATCTTGAACATCTTTTCTAAAGTAATCCTGAATAAGGTCATAATGATCTGATGGATCATGATTGCTTTTTTGGGTGATATCAATCCCCCATAACACAACAATATCTCATTTTTTGCAAATTAGAATGAGGAAATTCTTCAAAATACTTATGTAGAAGTTAAAATATGTCAATTGTATATGGCATCTAAAAAAACTGCACATGCAAGAAAAAGAGCAAATGAAAAAGCAAAGAAAAAAAATTCATTCAATCCGCTCATATTAATATCCATTATTATTGTAGTAATTGTGGTTGCAGTTGTGGTAGGATTTACCCTTTTTTCTGGAAATGATGATAATACAAATAATGGTAATAATAATCCACCAGTGACTAATGGGAATCCAGTTGCAATTATTAATACATCAATGGGGACAATTAAAGTAGAATTATATGAAGATAAAGCTCCAAATACAGTTCAAAATTTTGTTAATTATGCAGAAAGTGGATTTTATAATGGTTTGGTATTTCATAGAGTAATTGATAATTTTGTCATCCAAGGTGGTGGATTCGAACCTGATGGAACATATAAACAACCGATTTATGATCCTATTGATCTTGAAATTAATAGTGATTTGAAACATGTTGATGGTGCAATTGCAATGGCTCGTACAAGCAGCCCGAATAGTGCAACATCTCAGTTCTTTATCGATGATGGCGCACAACCAAGTTTGGAACCCGGCGGAGTGGATCCTAATGGTTATGCCGTTTTTGGTAAAGTTATCAATGGAATGAATGTTGTTCGAGCAATCGCAGCAGTTCCAACTACAACAAAAAATGGCATGCAAGATTGGCCTGTTGAAAATGTAATCATTAATAGCGTTACTATTGAAGAATAATTTTAAAAAGAGGAAAGAGAAATGACAAATAAACAAGCATTATTTGAAACAACAGAAGGTAATTTTAAAGTTGAATTATTTAACGATAAAGCACCTGTTACCACGGGTAATTTTATGAAACTTGTTGATGATGGTTTTTATGATGGTCTTATTTTCCATAGAGTCATCCCAAATTTTATGATACAAGGAGGATGCCCTCAAGGAAGCGGTCGTGGTGGACCGGGTTATACCATAAAAGATGAATTTCACCCTGATTTAAAACATAATCAAAAAGGAATGCTATCTATGGCAAATGCGGGGCCAAACACTGGTGGTTCACAGTTCTTTATCACTGTTGCAGAAACTCCCTGGCTTGATAAACATCACGCTGTTTTTGGAAAAGTCATTGAAGGATATGATGTAGTTGAAAAAATATCCAAAACCCAAACAGGCAGAAATGATAAACCAGTTAAAGATGTGGTTATGAATAAAGTAACTATTCTATAAAATAAATGAGAGGGCGGATGAGAAATGACTGTACTTTCTGACGTTGATATTAAACAGTTTATGAAGGATGAAAAACTTGATATGGAACCATTTAATGAACAAAATCTAACTCCAAATGGGTATGATTTATCAATTGAGGAGATTTTTATTAAAAAAAGCAATCAACATATCAAAGAAGGAATAGCGATTATTCCTGCACATACCTGGTTTGCAATTAGTACCAAAGAATTTGTGAAAATGGGGTCAATGATCACCTCGCAACTATGGATCCGTTCTAGTTATGCAAGGAAAGGAGTGATGGCTAGTTTCGGAAAAGTTGATGCAGGGTTTCATGGTACTTTAACTATTAGTTGTTTTAATGCAAATGATGATTCACTGGAGATTCCAATTGGTGATCGATTTTGTCAAATCGTGTTTGAAAAACTAGAAACACCACCAAGCGAATTATATGATAAAAAATCAGGTAATTATCAAAATCAGAGAGGAATAACAATCAAACATTAACTGTTATACTACTATTTTTACTCTTTTTATTTTGTTTTCAATAATTTTCAATAACTTTTAAATATATATAATCAGTTAAAAAATTATAGAATATTGGGAGGTAATGTTTATGAAGAAACATAAGCAGGTTTTTGGATGCGTTTTTATCATTTTTTTACTTCTGAATCTGTTAGTAATAAATGTAATTCAAGCACAGGAAACAAGATCAAAGTTTTCTGATTTAAAACAGCTTAAAATACTAAAAAATTTAAAAGAATTTAGTAAAGATAGCACCTGGGACAATATTTCCAATATTTTATGGAACATATATACGTATGCTATACTTGCTGGTTATGGTGGGTATATCATAGCATTTATTGGCATGATATTGCAAAACCTTGGTTTTGAACTTATTGGGTATCGGTTATTTGTATTTGGTTTTCGGTTTTTTGTTTCCTGTTTATCTGTAGCAACCATCTCAAGTGTTCTATTAATGATTCTAGATCGTTTTATATTTCCTGATGACAGTATGTTGCAAGAAATAAATCGTAATCATATGATAAGAGATCATCAAATATATGATCAACAAGGAGCGTGTTTGAATTGAAAAAAATAAAGAAAATTTGCGGTTTTATTATGATTATTTTATTTTTTACTCTTAGTTTTTCACCAGCTATGAGTCCCACATCAAATCCTAATATATCATCAGTATTACAAAATATCATTCGAAAGGATACTACCATAAAAGCAGCAGGGGATGGAATTACAGAATATTATGCAATAATAGCTAGTTGTGGTAGATATTTGGACCCAAATGCAAACCTTCCTATTGGAATGATGCAACAAAGATATCTCTATCAATCTCTTCTGAGAGCACCGAATTGGCATGCAAGAAACATTATTTTTCTGGTAAATGATCTGCCAGATATAAATCAAATTAAAACCTATGAAGGTGGTGCTACGCGGGAAAATATTTTAAAAGCACTTGATGAAATGGCTCTCAAAGTTGATGAAGATGATGTGTTTTTATTTGCATGGCAAGGACATGGCTCTAGAGTCAAAGATGATAACGGTGATGAAAAAACAATTTTAAAACCATTTGATAGATATGATGAAGTAATCTGTCCTTTTAATTGTTATTATGATAAAACAGATACATTGTTAAATTACATCTCTGATGATGAATTGGATCAAAAATTTTCACAAATAAAGGCAAAAGGCCAATGCCTCATATTTGAATCTTGTTTTAGTGGTGGACTCGTTCAAAAAGATGCATTTCTTTCATTTGATGAAAATGAAAATGGTATCATTGATCCAGAGGAAACAGAGTTATTTCAAGATGATTTCACTTACGATTTAAAACAAAAACCAACCAAAGATCTGGATAAAAACGGTAGAATCGTCATCATGGCAAGTTTAGATGATTGCCTTGCACGTTTGGCACCATTATTGGGTGGGCCATTATCAACAAGTATGGCACTAGGTTTTCTAGGCTCTTTTAAGGGAAATGAAAAAGATACAAACAACAATGGGTTTATATCTGTAGAAGAGGCATTTGATTGGGCACAACCTCGTGCATTTTGCATCACATCAGGTTATTTTCTTATGATGTGGTTGTATACTGTATCAGGAAGCTATTTAACAAAGAATCAAAGTGCATCTGAGTATCCAATTCTTGATGCAATTATCAATGGATCAAAGATATTTTTTACTCAAATCTTGATATTACAAATTATTACTCGTGTGCAATCGGGTGTGTGGGGATCTACCTTTCCTCATATGTATGATGAATACAACCAAGTGGGCGGCTTGGACATTAATCAGTTAAAAAGAAATGAAAATACTGATGCTTTTTCAACTCTTTCTTTTCCAGATGAAATGTTTACTAGAACTCCTACTGAAAAAGACTTTAATTATATCTTTACCTATCTAAAACAGAATACCAGTTTTGATGTAAAAAGCGATCAGGAAATCTTAGATTGGATGCCTTCTAAAGAATTATTTATGAACTTTTCCTGGGAATACATGCCCGAAGCATTTAATCCAGGAATCTTTGCATCGTTTTCCTATAAAAGCAATATAAACAATGAGAAAGACATTTCTTTTTCGTCATTTATTATTGGAGGAAACCCACCATACAATATCACTTGGGATTTTGGAGATGGCTACATAAGATATGAAACACATGCATCTCATACCTATAAGCAAAAGGGATCATATATTGTGACATTAAATGTAAAAGATAGTAAAAATAATGTGGCAACGGATCTAGCAAATCCATACCAGCTTCCTCAGAAAAAAATACTTGTAAATACTGAAAAAGAAAGCGGGCTTTTCAAAAACAATTCTGAACTGTTTTCATTCATTCAGAACTTATTTTACGGGAAGGATTTTACGAGCAAATGTTAAATAACCGGTATGGCCCAGCATGTCAAAACTAGGTCTTGTTCCTTGTTCTTTTACAATGATTTCTCGTTGTAATGTTTCAAAAGTATAAAGTGAAATGAATGGATGTTTATGGATTTCACCATAGGTATCTTCAACCTGGGAGATTAATGGAGAATATGTGCATAATATTCCACCTGGTGCAAGAGCATCCCATGCATGTTTTACTGCATCCCAAGGATTTGGAATATCAAGAATGATGGCATCCAAGTTTTTTTCCTCAATTCCTTCTGTTACATCTTTTTGTTTTATGGTAACAATATCCTGAATATGAGCCTGTTTCAGATTATTCAAGGCATGTTCAATAAAATCCTGTCTTTTTTCATAAGAAAATACTTTTCCTTCAGATCCTACGATACATGCAAGAACTGTGGTGAGTGAGCCGGATCCGATTCCTGCTTCCAGTACTTTTTTTCCAGGAGTGATATTACAATGAATGATAATGTGAGATGCGTCTTTTGGTAAGATGATTTGGGCTTTTCGTTTCAAGGCTTTTAATTTATCATAAAGGCTAGCTGGAAAAACATAAAAGTTCTTGTTGCCAACAGTAAACGTGGAGCCATAGGTTTTATCAATTAATTCAGCAGGATTGAAAACACCTACTTTTTTAAAATGATCTGTGGACTGCGCGGTATCGATAAGATATGCATTGTTGTTTTTGTCAATCAGGCTTACTAAATCGCCTTTTTTTACTTTTTTCATAATTATCACGATGTTGGAATGTCAATAATTGACCCAAATGATAAAGGTTCAATTTCAAGTTGATCTAACCAATTGTCTCTGCAATCACAAGATACTTCATCAAAAAGGTGGACATCTTGTGATAATGAGAATGATTGAATAGCATGAAGTACTTTTTTATCGCAGGTAAAACAGTTATGAGGTCCACGCATTTTTCCCCCAGCAACAATATCGCATTGTAATCGTTTCGATGTTATTGCTGATGCCTTTGTGATCACATCTATGACGCTCCAAAGCCAAGGTGGTCGATATTGCTTTCTTCTCCATAAATATTCAGCTAAGGTAAACTTTTGAATGTTGGTAGGATTAATAGAAATGGTATCTGTAATATCCTTTACTTTTTTAATAGTTGAAACACAATCATCGATAGAATCCTTTTCAGTGAGAAACGGTGGTTTTTGAAGTACATATGTTTTAATTAAATGATGATAAGAATGTAAAAGCTTCGCGCTCTGTTTATAGTCGGCAAATGTAAAACCTTTATTGATTGATTCATTTCTAATCTTATCATCCGCTGTTTCAAGTCCAATACCAACCTCAAGAAGAGTTTCGGAAAAAAAATCAGTAACCGCATCTAAAGATGATTTAGTTATATATTCAGGCCTGCTTTCAACAGCAATTTTTTGTGTTTTACTAGATAAATCCTTAAAAATTGTATCTCTAACAGTAGTTGATACTTCATCTTCATCAAAAAAACTCCCGGAATTAAAGATCTTTACCACAGGTTCATCATTATATTTTTTCATAGCAGAGTTGTATTGATCGATAAGATCTTCATCAGAAATTTTCCTTAATGAACTATCATTAAAATAACCACACATCGTGCAACCCGAAGAAGCTGACCATGAACATCCTCTTGTTCTTAGAATTATCACAAATGCTTTTATGATCTGATCATTAAATCTATCTGGTTCAGACCAGCAACTCACCGGTTCTTTAT
>CAZWQV010000016.1:0-5529 GCA_964636235.1 uncultured Thermoplasmatales archaeon | reverse complement strand
ACATTGAAATAATAGGTAGCGGTATCAACAATTGAATTGTTGAAAGCAATAGGAATGTTTTCAAAATAATGAATTTTTTTTGCAAAAACATGAACCGTATCAACAGAGTTTCTTACCCACCCTTTAAATTCAGGTGAGGTCACATAATACCCGCCTTGTCTAGCAGTTACATTGATCAAATTTCCATCGACGGTATAATACACCCAATCAACTGATGCCTTCACATCGATCTTAATATCATTTGCATAGGAAACCTGTGGACCAGGATAAGTGTTGGCACCTGCAGGAACAGGTATTTTGATAACATCGTTATCATATTCAAATGAGCCATTGATCTTAGTGGTCAATCCATTGGGATCAGATGCTTTTAAAGTATAGGAATATGTTCCAAGATTTTTATCTGGATTGGTGAATTCATAGGAAAAAATATTATTATCATCAATTTTAAACGTATCATCAACAAGGGTACTTCCATTATACGATAAGGTAAATAATACATCATTATTTTGAATTCTAGTGTTATCAGTAACATGGGCAATGATTTTTACAGTTCCATTTATTTCCTGCATATCTGGAAGAGCAACATGTTGTATGGTAGGTGCATCTCCATCATAGAATGGAGGGTTCACGAGAATTATCAATACGAAAAGCCAGGTAAGAAAATAAATAGCATATGAAGTAAACATTCCTTTTCTTTCCAATACCTTTTCTTCAATTTTCAATCGGATGAATAGATATCTGAGCCAAGAGGCAGTAAATAATCCAAATAAAAAGGTAAGCATCCATTGAAATGGACTAGCTGATAATAACATCCAAAAACCAAAAGTGATAAACGCAATAATAACACCGAAGATGAACGAAATAAATGTTGCTCTGATTTTCTCTTTTTCCTTCTTAACAAATTCTTCTTCATTGAATTTTGGCAGTTTGAAATCAAGTTCTTCTTCTTTATCTTCTTTATCTTTATGTCGCTTTGCCATTATGCAGCTGGATAACATTCATGCTTAAAGGTTTTTCTCATGACCATCAATATTGTTGCTTTTTTCTGATCTTATATGTATTTTTACCCTGTTTCTTCTGCAATTTCACTTGGTCTTTTCTCATCGCATTATTAATTAAATTATCAGGGTTTGATCTATTAAAAGAACCAATGATAGCTGACCGATATTTATAGGTTAGACCAAGTGATATAAGAATATAAAAAATCACACAAACAATCAATACATAACTTATTGTATTGATAAATTCATTTGCTGGCGAAATAAAAAGGCGCAATGCTAAAATGACTGCTAATAAGACCGAGCCGGCCCATGCATGATGTCGGGCCATGTCATATTTATTCTTATTTATTTGATGGTTCTTATCATCCATACCAATCAATCTTTCTGTTGTTTATTTACAACGGATTCAGAAACAGAAACACAAGATAAATAATCATCAACAGTTTGAAGAAACGACGATACTTTATCACTTTCTATATGAGCATGAAGGGTGGCATCTTTTATGGTTGAAGAAACAAATGTGCCATCATCAATTTTCACTGCATCCTGAATGATATGCGCTTGCTTACTGGAATCATAGGTTAATTGAATATCGCCAATTATTTTCATATGCATCTTTACTCATCTGTTACTTTTTAATTGTTCTGAAATAATATTATCCACTTCTTGTAAAAAAGTTTTTTCAGCACTACTTGGAATGGTGGCACCAGCTGCAATTTTATGACCGCCACCATGACCATCTAACTGCTTAGCAACCATACTCATCGCAAGGCCTAAATCAAGACCTTGTTTTACGAGATGCTGATTTCCTCTACAGGAAATATGCAGTTCATGGTCTTTTCTTGCAATGGAAAGCAATGGTTTTTGTATATCAAAAATAAAATTAGTGGCAATACCACCAACCACTCCTCCAAGAGACGTATGATCAGTATAAAAATATCGATAAGATGATAGCTCTTCAGCACCTTCGGTTTCTAACCGTAATAATTCTTCAAGGAGATCTTTCTTATAATCCCGTTCAACTTTTTTTGCTTTGTCATACGCTGTCTGATCTCCCAATGTTAAGGCTAATCCAAGATCTCTATTCCCTCCTTTTCCACAAGAATCAAGGAGATCAGCAAATTGTTCCATCTCACCATAGGTATATGTATGGTAGAATCGTTCTCGAATCACGGTTTCTAAAATATTTGATTCACATCCTTGTTTCAACAGTATCAACATAAGTGCTGAATGTAACCGTTCTTTTTCATCATCGCAAAGCAAATCATAGGACTTAGTCTCATCAATATCAATAGATTTGAGAAAAGAAGAAACATGTTCTTTATGACCAGATAATCCTTTATAAAACGGTTCCACAGAATAATAAATACTATTAACAATAGTCTTTTCAGTTAATTTCAACCCAATCTTTTTTTCAATTAGATTTTCATCAACTGCTTCTTCAACAATGGTTTTATTATATCCTTTAAACCCACCAATATATTGTTTATCACCAATTGCACCAGCAAGAGCATAGGAGATTAAATCCTTATTTTTTTCATCAATAGCTTTAGCAACAGCATAACTTAAGCTCGCCCCGCATGCTTCATAATTGCCATTTATACCACATTGATTTGCATTTATCTGTAAAATATGATCTGGCACTCGTTCTTTTTTAAGTTGATGATGATCAATGATAATACTTTGTACTGGAATTTTTTCAATCATCTCCAGTTGACCACTGCCGAGGTCTGTAAAAATAATAAAATCATTGTGCTCTTTTTGTACTTTTTCAAGTCCCTTGGTAAAAGGATTTCTCATAAGACTAACATGAAAATCATAATTCTTTCGAAATAATGCTTTACACATGATGGTTGCTGCGGTAATTCCATCTGCATCATAATGAGAAATAATACGAAAACGAGTCGATGGTTTCGCATGCATAATCAATGATGCTGCTTTTTCCACAAGAGTGCTAAAATTACTAGTCATAGATAAAATAGGATAATCAACTTATCACTAATAAAGTAATCATTGAATAAAAAAGTTCTTGTTTATTCAAACAATAATTTTGCTTGTTTTGGATTATATTTCCAATCTTCCGGTAGCATCTTTGTTTTCTTATAATATTTAACCAGACGCCGTACCTTTGATTCAGTTAACTGAAGATTTCTTTTATTGATAACATCTTTTTTGTTATTCTCAAGATGTGAACGGATTTTCAATGCTTTACTGATAAGATTTTTAAGATCCTCAGGAACATCTCCAAGCATTTTATTATCAGACAGGATCTTTGTAATCTTTTTCCCCGTAGCTATTTTAACATCAGGAACCGCATATTGATCACGCAAGATAATTCCAATGTGACTGGATGAATGTCCAGCTTTTGCTAAGTCTAGAACATGTGATTCAACTTCTCGGGGTTTTAATGAACTCCATTTTGGATGCGCTGATCGGGCAAATAATTTTGTTGAACCGGATTTTCCTTTTCGTCTTGCATGCATTCGTGCCATATATGTTTACTCCTAATGTTTATAGGGAAAGTATGGTCTGTATACAATTATAGTATATAAATTTAAAGGAGTTATAGATTTATATTCTCTTACAGAAGAGATGTTATGAACTGATTATTTTATTTGACAATACATAGCAAACATTAAGCTCTTCATATTTTATTTTTTAGACATTAAATACATAAGAATCAATATTAAATAATAAAATTAGATTGTATTATTGGAAGGGAAATCTATATGTCAATTAAGAAAATCATAGTAATTTTATTTATTATTCTTCTTGGATTGTATATTTTATCTGTGTATATTCCCTTGTTGTCTCCTACAATTGCTGTTCCTTTGTTTTACATTGAAAATGAAGATGGAGTATCTCATGATGTTAGAGTTGAGATTTTTGATGAGAATAATGTATCTGTTTTCAATAATACTTATTTGCTAGGTGCAAATAATAGTACAAGATTTGAAAAAGAAGTAAGTTGGAATTTTCCATTTCCCTCAAAAATTGTAACATGGTATGATGGCAAATATACTTTTAATTTCACGGTTGATAACAACAGTTCAAATGAGATCACAAGAGACATTAATCAATATATGTCAGTGACAGCAATTATTAAACCAAGCAGTAATGAAGATGATGAGATTGTTATTGATATTAAAATTATGTCTGTTTAATCACAACAAATTATTTATTTAATTTAAAAAACTATTTTTAAAAATGAAATATTTCTTGTTCGGGATGATGGAAGAGATTGGAATGTTGGATTGCGCTTTAATCTTCCCTCTCACTCCCTCATCCTACTAGTTATTAATGTTACAAACATTCTTAATAATTTCTGTTTTTATGACATTATTTTCTATATATTTATTATAGATATCATAAAGAAAACAATTGTTAATTAAAAAATTTATCGTATGAAATAATTTTAGTCTGATTTATTTATTATTGATCCTTAGTAATGATAATAGATGTATTTAACTCAAATCAAGTTGTTAGCAGTAACTATTTATTTAAAACAATGTTACCATTATTTAAAGGGAGGAGGAACATGAAACCAATTGGTCCATTAATGCGGGAGCATAGATTAATCGAACGTATGGTTAACATATTAGAAAATGAACTAATGAACATAAAAGAAAGTGACGAGGTTGATACGACAATTATTTCCAAGGGAGTTGATTTTTTCAGGACGTATGCGGATAGAACCCATCATGGCAAGGAAGAAGATATTCTTTTTAAACAGCTTTCCGAAAAAAATCTAACATTAGAACATAAAAAAATGATGAATAAATTAATTGCTGATCATGCGTATGCCAGGAAAACCGTTGGCGCTCTAAAGAATGCAAACGCATCTGTTGCAAAAGGAAATAATAGCTCTACTCAAGAGGTTATTTCTAATATAGAAAAATTAGTCGAATTGTATCCGCGACATATTTTTATAGAGGATAAAGAGTTTTTTTATCCTATTTTGGAGTATTTTAGTAAAGAAGAACAAGAGGATATGCTGGAAGAATTCCGAAAATTTGACCGAAAAATGATTCATGAAAAATATACAAAAATCGTTGATGATTTAGAGCAATAGAATTTTTTTTATAATTGAACTATAGAATAGTTCTATCAGGAATTTTCCCATTTTTGAAATGTTTATCTATCCAACCGCAGCTAACATCTTCTCGATTATCAAAATATTTCACATACGGTTTTATATCTAAAAGAGGTGTTTCATCTATCATATCCACTTCAGTAAAATACAATTTATTTTCTTCAATCCTTTGAATTTTTACAATGGATATACCAATATGATTTGGACGATGAGGACTTCTTATTGCAAATATACCATGTGTTTCATCTTCTAGATAGGGCTTACCCTGAATTGTTACTCTATCTGATCTATGGAAGTTGTAAACAAGTATACAATGGCTGAAGGTATCTAAATCTTTTAAGCCAGGAATATATTCATTTTTTAGTTCTATCCAGGCTTCAATATCATCCTTAAATTTCCCTTGTATTGGAATGTCTTTAACATTTTTATAAGGAG
>CAZWQV010000015.1:0-33194 GCA_964636235.1 uncultured Thermoplasmatales archaeon | reverse complement strand
ATCCAATTGGGTCATTTTTTCTAATATTAAGGTTTTTTACCCATTCTTTTGGTAACGTTATGATAAATGATGACCCGCCCGTCATTTGTACTCTTCTTATTTCCAATAAAATACCCAAGACGGGTAAAAAAATACTTATTTATTAATATTACTATAGTTCTCTATTGAATTATATATCACTATTTTCATAATATATTGTAGATTCAATAATTATATATTTCTATTATAAATTAATTTATGGTGTGTTTATGATTTGATAAAATATATTTTAATTCATAATTAAAATATAATCGCATATTTTTATATATAATATATATATTACAATAGAGTATATGTAGATAAACTATATATTTTAAATTCTAGGTTGCCACTTTTGATAATTATGTTTTGGGGAAAAAAAAACATATCTAAGATAATGCTGATAACAATCTCTCTTATAACCTTAACTACAATTTTAATAACGGGGTGTATTGAAACAGGAACGACAACTATTACTATAAAAGGGTCTTCAACAGTTTTACCTATTGCAGAAACCTGTGCAGGAGAATTTATGAATGCAAATCCAAATATCCAAGTAACTGTTGCTGGTGGAGGTTCATCAGTAGGAATAAAATCAGTTGCTAATGGAGAAGTGGATATTGGAGATGCATCACGAGAAGCAAAGGCGAGTGATTTTGAAGATATCGATGGAGTAGAGCTCTCTGATCTAGTAGACAATGTCGTTGCCTATGATGGTATTGCTGTTGTAGTAAGTCCAAATATTTATAACACTGTTAAATCTCTAACAATGGATCAAATATATCAAATCTATACCGGAAATATAAGTAATTGGAATGAACTTGGTGGTCCAGACCTTGAGATATATGTTAATGACCGCGCATCAACATCTGGTACTAGAGCAACATTTGTGGAATTGATTGAAAACTCTGAAGGAAATGCACTTGAAGATTTCGAAGTAGATGGCGGAACACTAGCTGTTGATAATGTAAATCAAGAAAATTCAAATGTGGTAACCGCAGTTTCAGGAAGCAATCAAGCAATAGGATATGTTGGTTTAGGATATATAAATGAGGAAACCTTACCTGCCGTATCAGTCGATGGAGTTCTTCCATCAACATCAACAGTAAAGGACGGTACTTATCCAATATCAAGAAGTCTTCATATGTATACACTAGGACAACCAACTGGTGCCGTAAAGGATTTCATTGATTTTGTTCAAGGAACTGAAGGTCAAAATATAGTAGAAGAAGAAGGATTCATCCCAATTATCTAATACCGGCTCTTTACTAAATAATTATACAAATTTGATGTGAAAATAATGCTGCTAAAAAGAAATCAAGAAGAGAAAATAATCAAATATATCTTCTTTGCATCAGCAGCAGTATCTATTTTTATTGTTTTTTTTATCATATATTTTTTATTTATGAAGGCTGTTCCAGCATTTCAAGAATATGGATTTAGCATCTTTGAAGCAAATTGGAGTGTCCCTCGGCATGTATATAAAATTGGTGCAGCATTATTTGGTACTGCAATTGTAACAATTGGGGCAATGATTATTGCTATTCCAATTGGATTATTGGTAGCAATTTTCTTAGCTGAAATAGCACCACATCATGTTAGAACTGCATTAAAACCAGTCATTGAACTATTAGCTGGAATTCCATCAATTGTTTATGGATTTCTTGGTGCTACCATTCTTGTTCAATTTTTAAAACCAACTTTTGGTTTAATAAAAGGAATATCTCTTTTGACTGGATCACTTGTTCTTGGAATCATGGCGCTTCCTATAATAATAAGTATATCTGATGATGCAATAAAGGCAGTTCCAAGAAATCTTAAAGAAGCCTCTCTTGCACTTGGCGCAACGAAATGGGAAACAATCAAAAAAGTAACATTTCCAACAGCAATTTCTGGAATATCCGCCGCAATTGTTATGGGGCTAGGTCGAGCAGTTGGAGAGACAATGGCTGTTTCATTGGTGGTCGGAAATATTATGCAAATTCCAATTCCACCTTTTGATATTTTTGAATCAGGAGCAACATTAACATCAATTATCGCTCTAGAAATGGGTGAAGCAACAGGTATTCAAACTTATTCCTTATTTGCTTGTGGAGTAATTTTATTCATCATTGTTGGAACGATGAGCGTGGTATCTAATATTCTTAAAGAAAGAATTGAGAAAAAATATAAGGGGGGTTAAATAATAAAAACAATTGATCTATCATCATTAAAAATGCGTCTTCTTGCTCCTCTTAATAGATTATTTGACAAAGATAATTACAACTTTAAAAATATTTTAGCATCAATAACAATTATTCTTTCTATCATATTTATTTCAATAGGATTTATTTCACTGATTTTAAATTTTTATATTGGTGATCAATTTTTACAATCATTTTTAATATTCATGTCAATTTTATTGTCAATTCAGTGTTTCTATGCATCGTATAAACTTAAGATTGGTATGAAGCTTATTTCTTTGGTATTGTATACAATAATCCTAATCGTTATAACATATGCATTACCAAGATTTCCTCCTGCATACGATTTGCATTCTTATGATATTAGTGCTTCAATATTAAAATTTTTAATAGTATCATTTTTCTTAATTATCATTGGAATTTTAAGTGCTAAATATAGTTTTGAGATAGCTTTTAATTTCACAAGTAAATCAAAACAATATGGAGCTTATTTCGTCATCATTTTTTCTGTTTTATTAGTATTATATCCTTTAATCATAATCGTTGGTAATATTATTTTTAATGGCGCTGGTGGTATTACTTGGGAATTTCTTACTGAAGATGTAAGAAGACATGGAGCTGAAGGAGGTATTGTAAAAGCGTTTATTGGAACTATCTCCTTGATTATTGGAGTTGCAGTTGTAACATTACCATTAGGAATTGGAGCAGCGATTTATTTAACAGAATATGCACGGGGTGGGTTTATTGTTAGAATTATTCGAATCGCTGTTGATATTCTACAAGGTGTTCCCTCTATTGTATTTGGTTTATTTGCCTATGCATTACTTGTTTCAATATTTGGATTTTCATTAATCAATGCAATTCTTGTTTTAACATTTTTAACTCTTCCGATTATCATACGTACTTCTGAAGAAGCCATTCTATCCGTTCCACAAAGCATAAGAGAAGGAAGTTATGCCCTTGGTGCATCAAAATGGAAAACCATAAAAAGCATCGTTCTTCCACCAGCGTTACCTGGTATAATAACTGGTGGTGTGCTTGGTCTTGGAAGAGCAGCTGGAGAAACTGCACCAATCCTCTTTCTTGGGTGTGTATTTATTGGTGCACCATCAATTCCTAATTTATTTGCTCCTTTTCAAGCTCTTCCCTATCATCTGCTCCAATTGATTTATTATCTGGGAGCATATAATGTAGAACAAAATGCTTGGGCAACAGCATTATTACTTCTTGGAATAGTTTTAGGATTAAATGCATCTGCTATTGTTATCAGGGAGAAATTTAGAGTTGAATTTTAGTAACTTAAGGTGACTGAAGAAAATGACTGAAAAAAACCTAAAAATGGACATTAAAGTCTTAGATTTATGGTATGACAAAAAACAAGCACTCAAAAAGGTATCTATGCCTGTTTATGATCGAAGAGTAACTGCAATTATCGGACCATCAGGATGTGGAAAATCAACCCTTATCAGATGTCTGAATCGTATGAATGACATCATTGATAAATGTAGAACTAGTGGAAATATTTTCATGGATGGAAAAGATGTTTATGCTCGAAATTATGATGTTGTAGAACTGAGAAAAAATGTTGGTATGGTCTTTCAAAAACCAAATCCTTTTCCAAAAACCATTTATGAAAATATTGCCTATGCTCCACGTATACATGGTATTAAAAATCGAAAGAAAATCGATAAGATTGTTGAACAGTGCTTAAAGGATGCAGTTCTATGGGAAGAAGTTCATGATCGACTTGATTCATCCGCAATGGGGCTATCTGGAGGTCAACAACAAAGGCTATGTATTGCACGAGCACTAAGTATACAACCAGAGGTTATCCTTATGGATGAACCTTGTAGCGCATTGGATCCAATTGCCACGGCAAAAATAGAAGATCTTATTCGTGTACTTGTAAAAGATTACACTGTTGTTATTGTCACACATAATATGCAACAAGCGGCACGTGTTAGCGATTATACTGCTTATATGTACCTTGGTGAACTTATAGAGTTTGGTAAAACAAAACAAATATTTGAAAATCCAAAAGAAGAACTCACTGAAAAATATATTACAGGAAGATTTGGGTGATTGAAAATGGTTGAAAAATTCCATGAGGAATTAAAACAAGTAAGAATGGAAGTTGTGAAGATGGGGCATCTTGCCCGTGATATGCTTATTGATTCAGTAAATGCATTGAAAAATAGGGATATTGAACTTGCTAAGAAAGTTTATTCATTGAAAACTGAGATTGCTGATATGGATTATAAAATTGAAAAGGAAACGTTTCGATTAATTGCACTTTATCAACCAATGGCAGGTGATTTAAGGGAGATAGCATGCATTTTAAAGTTGATTACCTATCTAACAAGAGTTGGACGATATAGTAAGGATATTGCTAAAATCACGATAGATAAATTTGCGGATAAAGAACATATTAAAAAAATGGTGAGTATTCCACATATGGCATCAATTGTGGTAAGTATGATCAATGATGCGATTAATGCTTATGAATTTAAAAATATCAAAAATTTTTCTGATTTTTTTGAACGTGAAGAAACAGTTGATGAATTCAGATATTCCATTTATCGGGAATGTTTAAGCTATATGATAGAAGATCCGAAAAAAATTCAAGCTTGTACTGATTATATCATTATCGGTAGATATCTGGAACGATGTGGAGATCATGCCTGTAAAATGGCTGAAAAAATAATTTATATGGTCACAGGTGATAGAGTAGAAATTGACTGTCGAGATGAAACAGCGAAATCATGTTTTGTTCCTTATAAGATTCATCATGATGAGGAAAATGATGATTAATAAAAAATCAGTATTATTTCTTTGTACTCATAACTCTTGCAGATCACAAATAGCTGAAGGATTACTCCGTTCATTATATCCTGATAATTATGATGTCTATAGCGCAGGTGTGGTGAAAACATCTGTTCAACCACTTGCTATAAAAGTCATGGATGAGATTGATATTGATATATCGAATCAATCTTCAAAATCTATTGAAGTTTATAAAGACAGACAGTTTGATTATGTTGTCACAGTTTGTGATAATGCTCGTGAAGTATGTCCTTTTTTCCCAGGGAAAAATATTATCCATAAAAATTTTAATGATCCCAGTCAGATTGAAGGAACTGATAAAGAAAAGATGCAAGCATATAGAAAAATAAGAGACGAAATAAGGGAATGGATCAAACAAACATTTTAAAATAGTTGATAAAAATCGAGATATCAGGCCTATTATCCAAATAAAAAATCTTCAAAAATAATTATAGAAAAAACCAATCCTCATCGATATCAATCTAGACATTATAAAAAGAGAAAGCATTATCCTCGTCCGGTCCATCCGGCAATGGAAAAACAACGCTTCTTCGATGTACTAATATACTCATTGAGTCCAATCCTGGAAAAATCCAATTTGAATATAAGAATTATCATAATATCAAATCATTGTATATCTCATGATTATCGGAGGGGGAATCATCACATCTATAATCGTATCAACTCTCATTAGAAAAAAGATATTCACTATTTATGAGCAATTAGAAGAATGGATCTAACTAATCAATGACCTTCACAGCATTAATATGAACTGGAACACCTAAAGATCTAGCAATAGGTTCACATTTTGTTCTCATAAGATATGCTATTGGTTTATAGGTTGTCTCTGAAAACACTTCAAAATTTGCCATTCCTTTACTAATGATCAGTTCTGATGTATCTAATGCAGTTTGTAAATCCTTTGGTATGTGATTTAAATCAAATCCAACTGCAAAAACACCAGTGGTAAGAACATTATCAACTACTTCTTCAAAATCAAGGAACGTAACATCTTCCATGGTTGCATCACTTAAAACATGTTCACCCTTCACAACTAATGTTAAATGTATATGTGGATATCGCTTTTTTATTTCTCTACAAAGGATTTTGTCAAAAACGATTTCTCCACAATTATCAGTAAAATATAAAATATTCTTACTTGTAGTGAGAAGCTTTTTAACCTCATCTGTATCATCATAACCAAGTCCCTCATTGATTAATTGATGGAATTTTTTTGAAAATATTTCCGGGTTTTTACTTCCTCCTTCAATACCAAAATCAAGACTGTTACCAATGATAGCGCAAAGCATACTCATTTTAAATTTATCGTTTGATTTTGCAATAATTGATTCAATTTCTGGAACTAAGGAAAGTGCTATTGCATTGCTTGCTTTTTTTAATTTTTTATAAGGATCTAGATCATGCAATGTTTCATAGGTAATTTTGTGAACTTTCGTTGCAATATCTGCACTACACGTGTTAAAACTAAATTCATCAGAAAAAACTTTCATTGCTTGTTTCACAGTGTTTTCTTTTACCTGTTTATCAGTTGTGCTTTCATCTGTTTCAAAGACAATCCGTTTTATCAAGCAGGGTATGCATTCTTTTTGAATTTTCATAATACGGACCTGAAATTAAACAAATCTATTAGAGTTTTCCCTTGAATTAAAAAATAAAAAAAGGATATTTGAGCATTAATTACCCTCTCTATGCATTAATAAACAAAAACATCTAATTTTTATGAAAAATGATTAGGTTTTTAAAGTCATATGTAATTTGTAACAAATGGTAGAGAGAGATTCATGGGTCATTACAGGAAAAAACCCTACAAAAAAAAATCATTAGATATAGAGCATACTAAAAAACTACTTGATGATTATATCACACATATTGATGGAGATGAGGAGGAGGATTTTTTTTCTGAAGATGAGTTATTAGTAGATGAGACAAGGATTCTTGAGGAACCGGAAATTGTCACAACACTCAGAAAAGAAGAACTTGAAGGAAAACTACCTGTTCTATTATATGAATCATTATATGGTGAATCTGAATCATCAAAGAAACAAAATATTAAAGAAATGCAATTACAGGAATCATTTACAAATGCATCATTACGGAAAAAAGATATTGAAGAAACACTTGTATTAGCTAAAAAATCATTAGAAAAGGTTACTAAAAATAATAGTATCATCTTTGAAGATGACATAAAATAAGTATTAATTATGTTATAATTTGTTTTTTTAAATAGATGCCATCGTCATGAAAATCATGATATTTTCGATAATATTCTTTTACCCCCACCCCACTTAATACATATAACCACTTGCTATCAAATTCTTCTTGGGATAGTCGAATTGCTTCCTCAAGAAGCCTTGATCCAAAACCTTTATGCTGCCATGCATCAGATGACTGATCTCCAATGCTGAGCTCTTTACCAACTACTTTTAATTCCCTAATCATCATGCATTTTTTATCAGCTAGTTCAAATCGATGTGAATGCGTTATTTCCCGCAATCGAAGATATCCAACCAATGCATCATATGGTATTGTATTAAGTGAAATGAAAACTTCTTTTCCACCACTTGCATTATACTCTATGGTTCTAAGAGTTATATCTACCTCATCTAATTCAATCATGTTTTTATTTTTCATATGACCTATTTCACGAGCTCTAATATCTGAATTTTGTTTTCCTTGTTCATCTAATTCATCTTCCACTAATTGTCGTAGATTACTTTTCATCACACCATCATCAATATATTGAGCAGGTATATCCCGCTGAATGCGTTGAACTCGAATCCATTCGGGAAGAAATGAGGTAATTGTTACAATCATATCAGCTGCTTCTTGGGTTGATAAAGGTTGATAATCTCCTTTTTTCCATAAATCATATAGAGCAGTTCCCTTCACCACAAGTGTAGGATATATTTTTATCATATCTGGCTTGAAATGTTCATCAGAAAAAATAGTTTTAAATGCATTTATATCTTTTTTATTATTAGAACCAGGAAGGCCAGGCATCATATGATAACACACTTTCAATCCAGTATCCTTGGCAATTCTTGTAGCATTAATGGTATCAATTACAGTGTGTCCTCGCCTCATTTGTTGAAGTACATCATCATAAATGCTTTGAACACCTAATTCCACTCGAGTGGTTCCAAAAGATAATGCATTATCCACATGTTGTAAACCAAACCAATCCGGTCGTGTCTCAACTGTTAAACCAATACAACGATGTAATCCTGTTTCATTTTGTTTCATCGCATCATCTAATGATGCCGCGGTTGTATTATTTAAGGCATCATAACATCGTTTAACAAACCATGAACGATAATACGGATCTCTTGCAGTAAATGTTCCACCCATAATAATAAAATCAATTTTATCGGTTGGATGACCAATGCTTGTTAACTGATTTATTCGAGTCTGTACCTGACGATATGGATCAAAATCGTTTAACTTTGCTCTCATCGCTGCTGGTTCAAATCCAGTATAGCTTTGTGGACTATCATACATCGGTCCACCAGGACATGGTATACAGCTACCATGAGGACAAATGGTCGGTGATGTCATAACTGCAATAATTGCCACACCAGACATTGTTCTCATAGGCTTTCTTTGTAATATCTGAATTAATCGACTTTTATCTAGTTCAGAAAAAGATGCTGGGATATGAGTTATAATATCGCTATTTTTGGGAATTTTTTTTAAATTATATTTTTTACTAAGTTTGATTTTTAAATTTTGAAGTTGCTTTTTTGATAAGATATCGTTACGCAAGATATAATCGTATATTTCTAAATAAAATGACATATAACAGGAGTTTGATATCAGATATACCATAAAAATCTTTCCAATATCAAAAAATTATTGTGGATAGTTTAATAAGTGACATATAATTCATGGTGTACGTTGATTTAGAATGACTTCTGATATCATTAACACTGTTCATTTAACCAAAAAATTTAATGGTTTCACCGCAGTTGATGATATTTCATTTTCTGTAAAAAAAGGCGAGATTTTTGGCTTTCTTGGTCCAAATGGTGCCGGAAAAACCACTACTATAAAAATGCTAACCACGCTTCTTATCCCATCCACTGGTTCTGCTACTATCTCTTCTCATGACATAATCAAGAAAAGAGATAATGTGAGAAAAAATATTGGGGTTGTATTTCAAGAACCTGCCCTGGACACAGAGCTGACCGGTAAAGAAAATCTTGATTACCATGCGCGCATGTATGGTATTTCAAGAGAACATAGAAACAAAAGAATTGAAGAAGTACTTGATTTAGTAGATCTGCAGGATAAAAAGGATACGTTAGTAAAAAATTATTCTGGTGGGATGAAACGGCGCCTAGAAATTGCACGTGGATTAATGCATTCACCAAATGTACTTTTTTTAGATGAACCAACCCTTGGTCTTGATGCTCAGACAAGAAGAGCCATTTGGAAATATGTAAAAAAGATGAATAAAGAGGCAAATACCACTATTTTTCTAACAACTCATTACATGGATGAAGCAGATTATCTTTGTGATCGCATTGGTATTATCGATCATGGAAAAATATTGATCATTGATACTATAAAAAACCTAAAAAATAAAATTGGAAAAGATGTTATTACTTTAAAATGTTCTAATATGGATGGGCTACTCAAGCGTTTACAAAAAGAAAGCTGGACTAATAATTTTGAGTCACATGATTCATTTGTCAAGTTTGGTGTGGAAAAAGGTGATGAAAAGATACCTCTTATCATAGAAATCGCACAATCAGAAAATATAAAAATTCAATCCATAAGCGTACGAAAACCCACTCTTGATGATGTGTTTCTACATTTTACTGGCAGATCGATTCGAGACCAAGAAACAATCGCCCCTATGATGCGTCATCATGGTCATCATCCTAGAAGGAGATAAGGTATCATGGAATCAAGAGAGATACAAGCAATATATGTTATGTGGCTTCGGCAAATGAAACGATTTATTCGTTCAAAAAGTCGTATTGTAGCAACTATCGTCCAACCTTTATTCTTTTTATTTATCCTAGGATTCGGATTTCGATCAGCGGATATGCCCGGTGTTAGCGGAGATTATCTTTATTTTCTTGCCCCTGGAATAATCACTATGGCAATCCTGTTTTCATCAATGTTTACAGGTATTTCTGTGTTATGGGATAAACAATTTGGTTTTTTACAGGAAGTTCTGGTTGCACCAATCAGCCGAATATCAATAATAATCGGTCGAACGTTAGGTGGTGCCACCACTGCTTTAATTCAAGGGTTTTTTATTTTATGTATCGCACTTGCAATGGGTGTTCCTATAACTGGTATTCTTGGCGTGTTATTTACTCTAGTTCTTATGGTTCTGATTGCATTTAGTGCAGTTGGATTTGGTCTCATTCTTGCATCGAGAATAGAAGATTTCCAAGGTTTTCAAATTATTATGAATCTACTGATAATGCCGCTTTTATTTTTATCATCCGTTTTTTTCCCAATTGCATCCAATCCTGAGATACCTCGATGGGCAGCTCAATTATCATTTCTCAATCCATTATTTTATATGGTTGATGGATTAAGGGGAAGTCTTACTGGTGTGAATAATGTATTACCTCCTCACCTTGATCTCCTTGTTATATTAGGCATTTGTTTATTCACGATAAGTGTTGGAAGTTACTTGTTTAATAAAAGTGAAGTCTAAAACTCATTGATTTTATCAATGCTACCAATAATAAGTATTATTACAAACATTAATATATAATGTAAACAGATTATAAGTACAGAAATTTAAGTGTAGTAATAGGGGACAATTACTATGAAGAAAATTATATCAATGGCAATAATAAGTTTAATGATAGTAAGTAGTATAAGCTTTTTAGGAGCAGCTACTCAAAATAGGCAATCTGAATCAAGACTAATACATGCATCATATCTTAGTCCAGTAATAAAACAAGAAAAACAATTTATCAGTTTAGAAATACCTGATAGTGAAGAATATCTAATCAAAGAAAATGAGCCGCTTCTACCAAAAATAACAAAAATATACACCTTTCCATTTGGAACCGAAATTACTGGCGTAACTTTTTATCCAAAACAGATTACACAAGAACAGATCCAATCAAAAATTATACCCTCACCAAGAATCATGCCTATGAATGAAAATCTTCAACAGGTCGATTATCAAACTGAAGTAAATTATGGTACTGATCCTTACCCAAATGCTTGGGGTGATTACAGCGTTGGAACAGGTATAATGGATGGAAAACGATCAACCATTGTCACCTGTGATGTATTTCCTGTGCAATATTATCCAGAGGATAATATGGTTCAAATAGCTTCATCAGTGGATATTGATATCAACTATAATGAACCTGAAAATCAACCGCAATCATCTGATGAAATTTATGATTTGATTATTATCACACCTACAGATTTTTTAACTGAATTGCAACCTTTGGTTACTCACAAACAATCAGTTAATATTTCTGCTAAAATTGTACTTCTTGATGAGATTTACAATGGTGTTTATTTCCCAACAGAAGGAAGAGATCATCAAGAAAACATTAAATATTTTATTAAAAATGCAATTGAAAATTGGAATACATTATCAGTAATGCTCGTCGGGGGTAGCACACAACTTCCTGTTCGAACCACTCATATCAAAGTGTCAAGCAATGACAAGGAAGTTTTCGTAAGTGACCTTTATTATGCAGATATCTACAATGACAGTCTTGGTTTTTCAAGCTGGGATACCAATAATAATGATGTATTTGCAGAATATGACTGGGATGGCAATACCGATACCATTGATGCTCATCCAGATGTCTATCTTGGAAGACTTGCAGCGGTCAGTACCACAGAGGTAGAAACAGCGGTAAACAAAATCATCAATTATGAAACATCAAAAGCCTATACCCAGAATTGGTTCACTAACATCATAGGTGTTGGTGGAGATACTTTCACAGATCATAGCGGTGATGATTCCGGTGTCAGCGAAGGAGAAACAGTTAATGATTACATCTTTAATTTTATGGATGGCTTTGTGCCAATTAGATTATGGGCATCAAATAATGTATTAAGTGGTGTCACACCTACCGGTGTTGCCGCAATAGAAAATGCCTTTAAACAAGGTGCAGGATTTGTTGATTTCTCAGGTCATGGAAATACCTATGTATATGCAACACATCCTTTAAACGGAACCATATGGCTACCCACTCCAACTGGAGGGCTTTTAAACACTCATGTTGCAGAGTTTAATAATCAAGATAAACTGCCAATTATTATTACTGGTGCATGTAGCGTTGGTAAATTTAACAAAGATCCAGATTGTTTCTCATGGTCTTTTGTTTCCAGTCCAAATGGTGGTGGCATTGCATCCTGCGGAGCTACTGCACTTGGGTACGGATATATCGGATCATATGTAACCCAAGGTCTTATTGAACGAATTTCTATTAACATGTTTAAAGCCTATGACCGTGGAGCATTGTCTATTGGCGAGATGTGGGCTCAAGCATTAAATGAGTATATATCTAATAGAATGGGCGGCGGAGATCTTAAGACCGTGTTAGAATGGCATTTATTCGGTGATCCCACCCTTGCTCTTGGAGAAGCATCTACTGAACCACAAAAGCCATCTCCACCAGAAGGACCAACATCGGGTTCAATTAATGAAGAATATACCTATATGGCAAAAACAACCGATCCAGATGGTGATAATATCTATTACTTGTTTGATTGGGGTGATGGATCATTTAGTGGATGGGTTGGACCATATAAATCCGGCACAAGTGGTAAGGCATCATATTCTTGGAAAGAACGTGGAAATTATGAAATTCGAGTGAAAGCAAAAGATGACCATGGAGTTCAAAGCGAATGGTCAGATCCCATACCAATTAGTATGCCAAAAACAAAGAATTTTATAAACGGCCAATTACTTGATCTTTTTGCTCAATTCTTCCCTAATCTTTTTTCCTTTCTTCAAATGATAATGACCTAAAAAGTAAGTAATTCTCATTAAACAATCAATCTTTTACAACAAAAAAAAGGTTGATTGATTCTCATTTTTTTAAATGAACATCATAAATCAAAAGTATTATTCAATGGAATATTTTTTAAATACTATGTTGATTCAATAATCAATAAAGGTGAGGTGTGCTTATAGCATTTTTCATAAACTGGTTGGAAGTTGAATACATAATCCGAATTATTCTATCAATTTTCTTATCAGCAATAATTGGTTATGAAAGAGAAATCACTCATAAACCCGCAGGCCTAAGAACCTATATGTTTATTGGAATGGGATCTTGTTTATTTACAATTTCATCATTTTATTTTCTTCCAATAAATGGAGTTGCATCAGTTGATACCTCCCGGATAGCTGCTGGGATAGTGACCGGAGCAGCATTTATTGGTGCAGGAAGTATTATTGCTCGACGAGGAGATATTAAGGGAGTGACAACAGCGGCTGCAATGTGGGTTGTTGCAAGTATTGGTCTTATGGTAGGCCTTGGCAACTATCTCATTCCAATAGCTTCAACTGCAATTACACTAGTTATCCTCAGATTGGGCGTTATTGCTGAAAAAAGAAAGAAATCGATATAATTCAGGATTATTAGGAGTATCATTCAGAAAAAAAGGATAGGATTATTATCCCCAAGGCCAGAGATAATACCAGTTACCATTAATGAAAATTTCAATTAATAATGACTGGAAGTCAACTGTTCCACTTTTTTGAATATTTAGTTCAACTGGCGGCCAAAGCGTCCATTCTAATTCAAAATCTTCTGCTTTGAAATATTCACCAACCGTTCTTATTCCCAGATCAGATCCTTTTATCAATAGATCAACAGTGGTAAGCGGTTCAAAATTAGTATCATATGATAAATAACCAGAAACATCGGTCAACCAAGTTATTTTAATATCTTTTGCGGTAGGCTCTGCATCAATGATTGCTTCCCAATCATCATTTATTACTTCTAAATCAATATGAAATGATTCTTGTTTATGAATAGTGAAATCACCGGGGTTTGTTAGATTCCAAAAAGCTGTGAATGCAACATTTTCTATATCATAAGCGTTGAGAATAACACTAGGATCTGTCAATGAATTTTTCAATTGCAGGTTTGTTCCTTGAGAAGTAATATCTACATCAAGAAATCCATCATTTTTTGCAGGGTCCCACACTGCTGAAAAATAGGTTGGTAGATTTTCTATGCTAGCATATTTACAGGTCCCCATCTCCGTTGATTCAATAAGAACATTAGTTTGAATGCTATCATCGCTTTCATATATGATATGACCACCCCCAGATCTGAATGGAGTAATTCCAAGTAAAAAAGAACCAGATAATGGAAGAGAATCAACAGTAATGATAGTTTCTTTTTCCTGGCTAACCGGGCCTTTTTGAATTGTAGCAACTAATGATGTTGGTGCCCCATAACTGAAAGAATAACGTAATGTACTTGGCTGAGATGTGGTTTCAATAGTAATTTCTTTATGGACTGAGGGGGTAAATTTGAAATCATATGATTGCCTTTCGTTTTCGATTGAGAATGACGAAAACAAGGATATTTTTTTATCTTGCATTTGGTCATCATAATGAGGATTTATCTCAAAAGTTACCCCTGCTGTAGAAATTTGAGGTTTGATAAAAATAAAGGATGATAATTGCAATAATGTGGGAATTTCATTGGACTGATCATTAGGTGTTTGATAACCAAGGATGATGTTATTGTCAAAGATACTGGCGGATAGTTCAAAGAAATCATTTTTTATTTCATCACCGATTCGCTCAATTGATAGAAGAAAAATCACCCCGATTTTAAATTGATCATCAACATCAATACCTGGTAATAGTACATATTGAACCCTAATATCATTACCATTCAATCCAGTGGATGGGTTATCATCGACATCAATTTCATTAAATGAGCCGAAATTGATTGTGGTTGTTTTTTGAACAGTGCCACAGGTGGTCTGGATGGTACTGGATAAAAAAGGTAGTTGTTGTGGTTTATTTCTATTTCTTAAAAATTGGAAAAAATCTTTAACAATTGTTTTTTCTGATGTTATGGAACTATTCTGTGTAAGCGAATTATTCATTTGGGACCTGCCTACACTTGCCATAACTGGTGTAATAAACCCTAATAAAATCAGAAAGAAAATACCTATCACAATTCCCTTTTGAGCAATATATTTCATTTATTTTCACCTCTTTTTAAATACCCATATTATATATTATCGTTTATCGTATATATTTCTTTCGATATATGACGTAATTCTATATCTTTATATCTAATTTGAAATAATATAGAAAAAAAATATAGAAAAAAGAAAAAAGGGTGATTATTGTGCATCATCAATTGCTAAGGATGGATCTCCAAACATAGCCATTTCATAAATGGTTTTATAATCTGCTTCCTCTAGATCAAAGCTATTTATATATCCATTAAGACAATTTGTCCATACTTTACCAAGTATCTTTGTTTCATATAATTCCTTAAACAAATGGACTTCCATCCAACCAAATAATCTTTCGGTTTCTGAAGTTCCATAACTTCCATAACCAATTCCAGATGCTCCAAATGATGCTATTCCTCCACCATCTGATCGTTTTACAAAAGACCAACCTAAACAGGGATCATAATCAGTGAATTTATTACATGAACATGCATTTAACACAATAACCGGTAATTTCCAGGAATTAATGAGATAATATTCTGGTTCAATATAGGTAAATCCATTATAACCAATGCCTTTTGGAAGCCAAACCGATTCATCTTGTGGTGGATGTGTGGCCCATGATATTACACTACCATGACCAGAAAAATCAATAAAATCCACTCCTTTTAAGATTTGAAGAATAATAATAAATCGCCAAAGGTTTCCCTTTGATCCCCAAATTTGTGTGGTGCTATAGGTTGGTAATTGTTGCATGACTTGTTCATTTGCATATTCTCCTTCATTGATTTTTCCAGGATCATCTGGAAACGTGTCACCACCCATTTGTACAATTTTATTATTCATTTTATTGGTATCCATATAGGTAATAATTTTATTCACCACAGTCTCAACATCAGTTACTGAGGAACAGGGAAGTCTACCAAGGTTAACATCTGGATATAAGTCTACTGCTTCATTATCCTGATCATATTCAGCATAACGGCCATCTGAATCATTATCCCATGTGGAAAAACTTAAATCTGCATTATATACATCAGCATAATATAAATCACTTGGGAACTTCCGTTCATAATTTCCCGATGCAACATATGCATAACGAACTGGAAATTTTTCTTCACCTTCTATACCACTACCGACAATTAAAACATTAGTAATTCCCCATTGTTCAATAGCATCTTTAATGAAATATTTGATATCTTCCTGTTTGTCTAAACCAACAGAAGGTATATCTTCTAACGAGACTAGATTCGTGGCAATTCCCTTTGATTCTTTTGCATTAACCAAAGGTTGCAATGCACTTGAGAACTCTGACGGGCTTAGAATTAATAAATCATATTCATCAGGAAATTGTACATATTGTTCAGGCAGATGATAACGAATATCAATGGTTGCATCAGTAAATGTTTTGATTTGTTTATCCAATGGATAATATGACACAGGATAGAGATGAACGGCCATAAACAACACATGCTCTGACCCTGCAATTCCTGCCCCTATTTTAACCTTATATAATTCTTGTGGATAAACGGAATTGCTTTCATAGATTTGTTTGTTTTGAACGCGAATATCTGTTACCTGATAAACAGATGATATATATTGCGCAGGCAGTGCGGGTTGCACATCTGCACATAATGGTTCTATTGTTGGATTATGATATGTTATTGAAACCTGATCGATAGTGGTTCCAATTGGAAATTGATATAGTTTAGTAACAACAGGCAATTCAGGACAGGTTGGTTCAGATGTAAGTGAAGTTTCTTCATTCAAATGCACAGATACATACTGATCAACTTGCTTTATTAACGGTTGAGAAAAAGAAATGTTACTTGTTACACTTTCATGACTTTCATTATCTGGTTGAGATACTGCATGCAAGCCGCTTATAATAAAACATAATACGATAACTGATCCAATTATTTTCTTATTCATATGTTTTCCCCTATTTATTAATATAATAATGAAAGACTGATTTTTATAGTTTATTACAGGTATAAATATATATAATTATATAACTTTTCAATTTTTATCTTAGAAAAAAATAGAAAATAAGAATGAAAATAATTGCAACCACTATCAATCCAATGGTAATCTTTTTTGATGTCCCAAATATAATCGGAATAGGACCAATCATAATAAGTCCACCAGCTTTGACCTTTGTATCTACCTGTTTATTAGAGGATCTAGCAGAAAAAAGATGTATATTCTCATTGTATACAATATCATTTCTCTTCAATATTAAACCATATGAAAAAAGAAAAAAAGCAATAATAATAAATAAAAAAGCAATAAAAGCATAGGAACCAGTACCAATAATAAAAGGAAAAATTACTGCTATACCAACTGTTAATTCATCATTTAAAAATGCCAAATAGAAAAACACACAACTCAAACATAGAACTATAATTGAAATAATGGAATATTTATTCATCACACAATTTCCTTTCTCATGTACTTGACGGTCTTCACAACATTTTCCAGTGCACAGGCAACAGTTACCGGACCAACACCACCAGGAACCGGTGTTATCCAACCAGCAATTTCTTTGACATCATCATACGAAACATCACCAGATATACCATCATCAGTTTTGACAATAGATACATCAATGACAACAGAACCAGATTTTACATGATCTTTTGTAATTAAATTAGGAACACCAGCAGCGGTTATCAATACATCGGCATGTTTTGTATATTTTTCAAGTGAATCAGTAAATACATGACATATAGTAACAGTTGCATTTCGATTCAATGCCAAAATAGACAATGGTTTTCCAACTATAACACTATGATTCACAATAACAACATGTTTTCCTTCCAGATCTATATTGATGTAATCAAGAATTTTTAAAACAGCAAGAGGTGTACAAGGAACTATTGCTTCATCACCAAGCAATGTCTTTCCCATATTATAGGGGGTTAATCCTTCCACATCTTTTAATGGATTAAGGGTTTCAAAAACAGTATTAAAGGATATTTGAGAAGGCAGTGGTAATTGAATCAATATTCCTTGAATATTTCCATCAGCATTATATTTTTTAACAATATTTAGAAAATCTTTTTCATAAATATCTTTATTTAACATACTTTCAACTGTGTCAATTCCTACTGTATGACAAGCTTTCTTTCGTAGATTCATATATAATTTTGATTCGGGATTTTCACCTGCCATAAGAGTTGCAACTCGAGGAATTACACCATCATATGATGATAAATATTTGATATCCTCAACTACTTGTTTTTTAATAATACCTGCTATTGTTTTTCCATCAATTATTTCCGCAGTCATGACAAAACCAACTCATTCAATCCATACATATAATACAACTATTTCTTTTATCGTTTTTTTCCAATCGCATAAAACTGAGGGAAGAAATTTAATTGCACCCCATCATCAAGTGATGCTAAATAACTAAACTCCCAATCGTCTATTTCTTTTTGGGAAAGCCCAGCATTTTTCAATGCATGCACATAAAAATCACGAGCATGAAAATAATATGCTTTATCTTCCTCGCAGCTCCAAATTCTATTATTACCAATACCAACTTCTGTATTCAGTCCTGCTGAAACAAAAATACTTCGCAGTTTTCGCCCGATATGTGGGTCTCCTCCTTTATCAGCAATGGCCTTACCAGCAAAAATATGATCAACTTTTGGATGCTCAGGATAATGAAGCTTTCCCCCATAATCAGGTTCAAGAGTAGCAAGAACGATACCACCCTTTTTTGTCACCCTAGTCATTTCATTTACAACTTGTTGTGGATGTTGTGTCCACATAAGTAATAAATTACAGGTTGTAATATCAAACGAATCAGATTGAAAAGGTATCTTTTCAGCATTACCAACTGTTAAAAATGCATTTTTATGCTGACCTAATATTTTACTGGCAACCCTAATCATATCAGCAGATTCATCTAAACCAATCACAATCCCTTGTGTTAATTGAGCAATATCTCTTGTTACAACACCAGAACCACAACCCACATCGATGATACGATCTGCATCCTTTAAACCAACTTTCAAATATAACGGCATTCTTTCTTCAGCAGTTTCTATCGCCTGCAGTTCTAATTTTCTGATAAAATCATTAAATTGGGCATTATTATTTTTATTAAATCTAGTTACTTTCATTCAAACCACAGAAATACTCTTTCAAAAAAGGAAAATACAATATTTTTCATAAATCTTTGGTATGAAGCCTTACTTTTTATATAATTGTTTACTTATGCATTATACAATATGAGCATAAAATTACAGGTCGCCTTAGACCTATTAAATGGACATCGTGCCCTTCAAATTGCACAACAATCAGTAGATGCTGGTGCTCAATGGGTTGAAGCAGGAACACCCTTAATAAAAAGTGAAGGCATGGATATTCTCAGACAACTCCGGGAGAAATTTCCAGATAATGAAATCATCGCTGATTTAAAAACCATGGATACCGGCGCTATTGAAACAGAAATGGCAGCAAAAGCAGGAGCCTCAATTATATCAATCCTTGCCGCTGCACATGATGAAACCATAAAAGAAGCAGTGCTTTCCGCTCGAAAATATGGAGTAAAAATCATGGCCGATTTAATTGGTATTACAGACCCTATAAAACGAGGGAAACAAATTGAAAAACTAGGAGTTCATTTTCTTTGCATCCATATTGGTATCGATGAACAAATGAAAGGCATTTCTCCATTATCAATCGTAAAAGAACTCCATAAACAAACAGCATTACCGATTGCTGTCGCAGGCGGAATCAATAGTGAGATGGTCACTGATATTATCTCTGCTGGCGCTCAAATAATTATTATTGGTGGAGCCATTACCAAAGCTAAAGATGTGAAAAAAGAAACAAAAGCCATTCTTACCGCTATTGAAACCAATAAATCAATCGAAACGGAATTATTCAAAAAATACAATCAAAAAGAATTATATACCGCTTATAATAAAGTGTCAACTCCAAATATTAGCGATGCAATGCATAAAAAAGGTGCTATGAAACAAATCAAGCCACTAAAATATGGATTTCATATGGTTGGAAAAGCCTTAACTATTTCAACCATGGATGGTGATTGGGCAAAACCAGTAGAGGCAATTGATAAAGCAAGCGAAGGAACCGTATTAGTAATCGACGCGCAACAAGGTCACACGGCTGTATGGGGAGAACTTGCTACCTGGAGTGCAAAACAAAAAAAATTAGCAGGAGTTGTCATCGATGGCTCTGTCCGAGATATCGATGATATTTTACAATTAGATTTTCCTATATTTTCACGCTATACATCACCAAACGCAGGAGAGCCGAAAGGCTTCGGTGAAATTGGAGCTGAAATCGTATGTGGTGAGCAAGTCGTTCATACGGATGACTGGATCATTGGAGATGATTCCGGTGTAGTTGTCGTACCCCAAGAGATTGGTCAAGAAATAGCAAATAGAGCATTAGATGTAAAAGAACATGAAAACAGAATTCGAGAGGAAATTAAGCAAAATGGTTCTCTTGGAAGTGTATTAAAACTTAAGAAATGGGAGAAAAAAATTGGATGAATAAAGTATATTATTTTCAAGATAAGGAAAAATTGCCCATTGCTATGCAAAAAGCAGGTATCGATCAGTTCACCGATAAAAATGTACTTGTGAAACTTCATATGGGTGAATTAAAAAATGAATTTTTTACTCCACCAGATTTTGTTAAAAAAGTTATAGATCAACTTCACAGTATCAATGCAGATCCATTTCTGTATGATACCACAGTTTTGTATAACAGTTTGCGGAAAACTGTTGAAGGATATAAAAAAGTAGCAAAAGAACATCAGTTTACAGTTGAAAATGTAGGATGTCCTGTTGAAATTGATGATAAGGGCATAGAAGTAAGCGTTGAAGATCATACATTTGAAGTTGGAAATAAAATGCATGATGCACACTATATCGTTGCTATTTCACATGTGAAAGGTCATATCGCCTCAGGTATGGGCGGTGTCATCAAGAACTTTGGTATGGGTGGAGTTACCAGAAATTCAAAAAGAATGATTCATCATGGGTCCCGGCCGAATCTTATTGCAGATTTTTGCACCCATTGTGGGACCTGCGAGGAAAGATGTCCTTTTGATGCCATCATAGTAAAAGAAAATGAATGGAAATGGAAGAAAAATGCCTGTTTTGGTTGCGGGGTTTGTGTTGAGAATTGCCCTTCAAAAGCTCTTGAATATATGGTTGATAATTTCCAGCATTTGCTTGCTTGTGCAGCAAAAGCATGTTTGAAAGGAAAAAAAGCATTGTTCATCAATGATGTCAATCGGATTGCAAAAAGCTGTGATTGTGATCCTTGTGCCGGACCTATCATTTGTGATGATGTAGGATATTTTGTGTCTACTGATCCGGTTGCGGTTGATAAAGCATCTCTAGATTTAATTGATACAATCCAGCCTGATCTGTTTCAAAAAGTAAATCATATTGATCCTTATCAACAAGTTCGTTTCGCAGATTTAATTGGTCTTGGTTCATCTTCTTATGAATTAGTAAAACTATAAAAAAATTTAAAGAAAGGTAACTTTTCCATTTTTAAGATGATATATACCGCCAAAAATGGTTAGTCGATTATTCTTTATAGCATCGTTTATACTGCTACTTCTTTGAGGAATCATGGCAAGTTGATGAAGAACGTTTGCTTTTATATGATCTGTTTCATCGAGTGAAAAACTTTGCTTTATGTCAGCAAATAACGGATTGTTTGTTTCATTGGTTTCTTCTATTGCTTTTACAGCTCCACAGTGAGTATGACCCAAAATCAAAAAATAAGGTATTTTTAAATGATCGACTGCATATTCTAATGAAGTAAGTACAGTGGTATCAACCGCTACATTACCCGCTACTCTTACTATAAATAACTCGCCAATAGATTTTTGAAAAATATATTCAGGAATTACCCTAGAATCAGCACAAGTTAATATCGCAAGAGATGGATGTTGTCCATGAACATGCTGAGGAAGTTCAGATCGAAAGTCGTTTTGATATAAATTGTTGGCTTCTTTTAATATTGTAATCATTTCCTCATTTTCACTAATAATCATTCACCTCAATATATTTATGAAATACATTATGAAAAAATTGTTTGAATAATTTGCTACAAAAAATAAGAAAAGAATGACTAAGGATAAATTGTATCCTTAATCAATAAGTATTAAGTGTTTTATTTTTTCATTGGACCAATTGGTAAAACGGTTCTACCATAGACCTCATTCATAACCTCAGCCATAGCTGTATAAATAGCGCTTAATCCACAAATAATACCTTCGTAACCTGCGATGGTATGAATAAGTGGATTATATTCGCCAATAGCGAGCAGCCAGAATAATATTGCTAAGGTCAAAAAAATGAATTGCAATGCTCTATTCAGTTTTAATGTGGATAAAAACATCCAGAATGTAAATAAACCCCACATAAACAAATAAGCAGCAAGTTCTAATTGGCCTGGAGCCTGAAAACTAGGAATAAATGTTGGTAATATTAATAAAAATACTAGCGTTAACCAAAATAATCCATATGATGTAAAGGCGGTGACACCAAATGTATTTCCTTTTTTAAATTCCATAGCTCCTGCGATGATTTGAGCAAATCCACCATATGCTATTCCCATAGCAAGTATCATTGTTCCTAGACCAAAGAAACCTGCATTGTGAATATTTAATAGAACAGTGGTCATACCAAAACCCATTAAACCGAGTGGTGCTGGATTAGCTAATATTGATTTTTCATTCATGGTAATAAACTCCTTTTTGCCTGACATAGGTATCTTATTTAAAAAAATTTCGAGAAAAATAGAGTTTTTTTTACCATTTCTTCATGGTCCGTGACTACTTTTTGTATTACATCTGCATGATGATATAAACAAAAGTTGTGGCAACCATGAAAATGCAAATGAGAATTGCTAGAATTTTAACCAAATATTTTTTTAAATTTCTCTTTCTAATTTTTATGATACCACCTCTGATGAAACCAGTAAATAAAATCCATCAAATGAAATAATACGTTCTGATTCATGTCCTTTTACTTGTAATTGTTTATTAAGTGATATATATTCATTTTCAATAAGACTTTCGTTTTGATCGACTGGCAGTTTAATAGGGATATCCTTCCAAATGATATCACCTTGTTTTTGCATCTGTTCAATAAGTTTTTCTTGATTTGTTTTAATATATGTAATTAGTGTTTTGCTATCATTTTTAAACAGAGGACCAATCTTAGCAAAATTAGGACAAATCTCAGTTACCACCTCATCAACATCAGGTTTTCCAATAATGAATTTATGATCAGATGGTACCTTAAGGGTTTCAATTATCACATATCGTAAATGCTTTAGTTTATTAATAAAAGATTCATCGGCATATGTTGCCATAGATTGCAAGAGAGCATTTAAGGGAATCTTTTGTTCACTTTTAAAAGAACGCACCTGAGCAATATAATCCTTAACGGTTTCACCAATGCTATGAATGGTTTCATCATCAAAAACTGGTTCTGGCCAAGAGGATATGTGAATGCTTTGATCTGCTTCAAACTTCTTATAAATCATTTGATATAATTCCTCAGTAATATGCGGGAAAAACGGTGAGAAAAGTTTTAACAATCCAAGACCAATGGTATACAAGGTATATTGAACACTTTCTGTTTCTTTTTCATTATAAATATATGCTTTTACCATTTCAATATAATGATCCGCAAACTCATGCCATAAGAAATACTCGATTTGCTTCATCGCCTGAGAGTAATCAAATACAGCCAGCTGCTCGGTGACTTGTTTTACCATACGGCTGAATTTAGTTAAAATCCAACCATCAAGATCGGTTAATGCAGGCCTATTTCTTACTGGTTTTTTCATATGTTGACTAATGAATTGTTCCACATTCCAAATTTTACGAAGTAATTTTTTTCCACGGATCACATCTTTTTCTCTAAAAGCATTATCCTCACCTAGTGAACAGCTGGCCGCATAACATCTGAATGCATCTGTTCCGTATTCATCAATCACCACAAGTGGATCAATAACATTTCCAAGACTTGCATGCATAGGGGTTCCATCTTCAGATAAAATGAACCCACCCATCATAACCTGTCGAAATGGTTTTTCACCAGTGAGTAGGTTGCAACGAAGAATGGTATAAAATGCCCAGGTTCGGATGATGTCATGGGCTTGTGGACGCACACTCATGGGGTAGAGTTTTTTGAATTTTTCTTCATCTCGATGCCAATACGTATTATACAATGGTGATATAGAAGAATCCATCCAAGTATCAAAGACATCTTCACTTCCGATCAGTTTTCCACCACAAGAAGGACAACAGGTAACTGGTGGCTTATCTATTGTTGGATCAATATAGCAATCTTCAATACGTGCTAGAACAACCTCACCACATTGTTCGCATTCCCAAATAGGAATGGGGGTTGCAAAATACCGTTGCCTAGAGATAACCCAATCCCATTCCAAACTGTTTACCCATTCCTCTAAACGTATTTTCATAAAATCTGGATACCAGTCCATACTGTCGCTAGATTTCAGGACCATCTTTTTAAAATCTGTTGTTTTTAAGAACCATTGATTGGCATTAATGAACTCAATTGGTGTTTTACACCGCCAACATACCCCGACATTCTGATCAAGTTTCTGCTGTTTAATTAGAATATTCTTCTTTTTCATGTCTTCAATAACAGCTTGCTTTGCGTCCTTAATGCTCATCCCCTGATATGGCCCACAAATCTCCGTCATATTGCCTTCTTCATCAATACTCATCTCAAGAGGAAGTTTATATTTAAACACCCAGTTTAAATCCTCTTTATCACCAATAGTACAAATCATCACGATACCAGTTCCAAAATCTGGATCCACTGCATCATCTTGAACGATCTTGACTTCTTTCTCAAACACCGGAACAATAACTACCTGACCATCCAGCCATGCAGCCCGATCATCAGATGGATGAACTGCAACGATCTGACAGGAGGGAAGCATCTCAGGTCTGGTGGTTGCAATTTCGATAAACGTGCCTCGTTCATCTTCACCAATACCAGGATACGAAAGGAGTTGTTCGGGCTGTTCATCTTTAAAATAAAATTTAATAGTGTTTAAATTAGTAACATTATCCTTATAGGTAACCTCTGCATCAGCCATAGCGGTCATACATCGAGGACACCAGTTAACTGGAAATTTTCCTTTATAAATCAGATCCTTGTTAAATAATTCAATAAAACTTATTTGAGTGATCCGACGGTAATATTCCGCATCTGTCTGATAATAAATAGTCGGATCCATACTTTCCCCTAGAATACGGAACTGATCGATCATAGTTTTAATATTTTTATTTGCAAATTCACTACAAAGCTTCGTAAATTCATGTCTATCGATATCTTTTCTTGTGATATTCAATTGTCGTTCCACTCGTTCTTCAATAGGTATACCATTAACATCAAAACATAAAGGAAAAAAGACTTCAAATCCTCTCATTCGTTTGTAACGAGCAGCAAAGTCAATATGGGTGTAATGAACGGCATGACCGGCATGAAGTGGTCCAGAGGCATATCGTGGTGGTACATCAATACTATACACCGGTTTTGATGAATCATGGTTAAAATGATATACTTTCATTTCATCCCATTGCTTCTGCCATTTTTTTTCTATTGCTTTTTGATCATATATTTCTGATTCCATGATTGTATCATCCTTTATCAAAGAAGTAGCAAATACTTTTTTTCTCTTATGTTATTAAATAAGATGCAAGTGATTTCCGTTTCTTTTGGAATATATTGCATCCTGAAATAAGATGATTATTTAAAAATATTCAGGTAAAAATGAGGATACTTTTTCGAATTGAAAAAAATGATCAGGTAAATAAATATTTAATTACAAAAATAATATGATAAAAAAATAAGAAAGAAGTCAACAATGATTTGTTGACATCATCGATTGTTTTCTAAAATGATATGCCCCATGCAAAGGCTGCATATCCTGCAAAGAACGTACAACTAGGTATGGTTGCTGCATAATCTGGAATATAGATATATATTCCTGCAAATCCAACCATAAATCCAGTTTGTCTAAAAGTAAGTAGTTGTTGTCGGCTTCCAACATCTTTACCTATGCCATACATGTAGGTAATACCAGTTTCTGGATAATGCCAGGCACTCACTACCTTTTTAATTTGAGTTCTTGCATGATATCTATTCAATATTTCTCTATTAAAACCAAAGCTAACAATGAATTTACCTGGTATATTTAACATTCTGTTATGTAAAAGACCATTACATCCTTTGATATTTAAACCATTTAAGAAATGTCTAATTTTATCAAGAATGTTATATTGATTATTATCATATCGAATACTTTCAATTAATGATTGCAGCTGTTCAACTTGCTCATCAGTAAGTGATATGATCTGTGATCCAACACTTCCATCGGTATTAACCATTGAAAACTCAACGGGTATTTTCTGCTCTGGTTTTTCTACGCTAGCCCCGTTCACTGGGACAATCATGAGTCCGAAAAACAAGGCGATTATTCCGATTGCGGTCATTTTTTTTAGGTTCATATTACTCACATTTCCCCTTAATTTAATATATATTTAGAACTTATTTAAATCTTTCCCTATTAATAATTTTTTCTCTATTCAAATCTCTTTCATCAATTCGTATATCTCATTATTAACAAAACAGATTTATTCTTCTTTCTTTCTACTATCGATTAACTCCTTTAACTCTTTTAAATCTTTTTTAATAGTATTGATCTGATCTAATTTTTCTTGCTCGTAATGATCAATAACATCTTCAAGAGTTGTTTCCATTTTATATAAATATATTGGCCGCCCTTTTCCCTCTTTTTTCCTATTTCTTTTTGAAATCCAACCCATATCAGTGAGTTGCTGCATAGCTACACTAACCTCAGGTTGACGCAAATTTGCACCATGTTCGATTTCAGAAGAACGGCATTCCTCAACTTTAGAAATATACATCAGTGTTTTAGCAAGATTCTTGGGTACACCAAGATCATTAAAAACATCAATGATTTTATTATCCCTTGTATCTAACGTGTTTCCTTCCATGGTACCACAACAATTAAAATATTATGCCTCTCCTATAATAATATAACAATACTTATTTAAATTTTGTTATTTTTTTTAAATTGATTATATGTTAATATTTAATTAATTATACAAAAATAAATTTAAAAAAGGCCTAGAGCTTCTTCAATTCTTCCCATTTCAATACCAGTAGTAAGCGATCCTACCACAAATCCCTTGCTATTTGCTATAAGGCCACTGCCAATAAGAGGAACACCATGATTGACTGTTCCAATCATCACGGGCACCTTAAAAACGGATGAAAGTACTTGTTTTTCATCATCAGTTACTTGAGGATGACAAAGTAAACCTTTATTCGTCACCACCGCCGCCATTCCAACTATTTTTAATCCACCAATGGTCCCCTTGGTTAATGGCACGTTTAACACATCCTCCATTTCAGCAATAATACTATCATCAATATCAGGATGAATAAGTCCACCATGATCATTAACTAAAATATCATTTCCCACCGCATTATAAATATCATTTATAACACATATATCAAAGCCATTTTCTTCCATCATTTTTTTATTTGATTCATCAATCAAATCAGTTGCCACAAGACCTTTAGAATTACAAACCACCAGCGAGCCGATAATATTTGAATCAGCTATGGTCAATTCCACAAGTTTTACATCAAGAGTATCGGCTAACTTTGTTTTAATTTTCTTTGAGAGACCTTTTCGTAAAAATGCAACTGAATCATTTACCCGGCAAAACACACCTACATTTGGATTTTCATGAAAATCCTGCTGTAAAAACATACCTTATTCACTTTCTTTCTTGGTAGCTTCAGCCTTTTTTTCTTTGGGTGTTTCAGTTTTCTTCACAGATGATTTCTTTTCTGAAGGAGCTTTATCTTTTTTTGGCTTTTCCTTTTTTGCTTCAGAATCAGCTTTTTTGGTGGGCTTTTCTTCTTTTTTTGCCGCAGGTTTTTCCTTTTTTTCAGAAGAAGATTTTTTCTCAGTTTTTACATCCTTTGCTTTTTCCTTCTTTGGCTTTTCCTTTTCCGCTTTAGGTTTCTTCTCAGCTTTTTCTTCCACGGCAGATGTTTCTTCAGTTTCTTCTTCGGATTCCTCTCTTTCGTGTTTCTTCTTCTTAATTTTCACATCACCATCAGCAGTTGGAACCACATCATAATCCTCTGCACCGGTTTCCATCTCTTCCTCAACTTCTTCTTCCTTTAAAAGAATTGGTTGTTTTTTGGCTTTTTCTTCTTGAATAATCTCACGACGTGATTTTATAAATTCAAGTTCTGGAAGATATGCTTCAACCACACCATCATCAAATTTAACCGCTTTTACACGGATTTTATTTGGCATATTAAATTTTCCATATTGCCAAATCTCCTGATTTAATGAATCATCAATCCAAATTTTATCCATGTCCACTTTCATATGTTTCTTGAGATATTCTTTCACACGTTTCATAGCAGTTGGTGCTGCCTTCGACGTCTGATAGTTATGTCTTTTGAGTGGAATAACATATATTTTCTCTGTTTCTTCTGCCATAGCGCATCAGCAATTTTATACCTTTTTTAGTTTATTTCGTCGCCAATGACGAGTTTTAGGATGACGAGTAAATCGTCGATTGGTTCGAATCATAATCCAAGCTGGAACCCGACGATTACTTTTCGTTGCTTTATTTAATTTAACTTTTTTACTTAATGGTTTGTGAGTAGACATTGGAATTACCTTCGTTTAATGTTAATATCTCGTTTTCTGGGCATAAGCTTGGACAGCAAATCCCTCAGTTGTTGATCTGTGATCTTTTGTTGCAACCTTCCACTTTGAGCAAGCATAATCAATTGATTTTCTATTTGCTCACCAATCTGTGGACGGGCTAGTTTAATATTACTTAATCGTTCTTTTGCTTTTGGAGTGAGAATGCTTCGGAGAATCATTTTCTTTTTTTCTTCAAACTCTTTCTCTTGAGCTTCTTGTTGCTCGTAAGATTCTGAAAGTGCTTCTTCCTGCTGCAATTCTCGTAATCGTTTTTTTCTAATTTTTTCTAATTCTTCATCCATGGGAACAGGAAACCTTCAATAGTTTTTGTTCTAATATCTATCAATACCTGGATATGAAGAGCTAACTTGGCTGACAACATCTTTTGCCACATTATCAAGAAATGATTGTCCTTTGGCAGTAACAACTCGGCCTTTTCCTTTAATTCTGGTCACATAGCCTGCTGATTCCAATTGTTGAACACATCGGCGAACAATAGTACCACTTCCCGATCGAGCTTTATATGGTTTGCTCCCGCGATCCCGTTTGCCACCATATTCTGCTTTAAGATGCTCAATGCCAATACCATTTTTAATGTAAATTTTACGAAGTATGGATGCACAACGGACATACCACCAGTCATGTTCTTCCGGAATGTTTTCACGGGCTACACTGGTTTTTGAAAACGTGTTTTCCTCGGGCATTTCTATTGCTTTTTCAGATACAAATCGTTTTGCCACTTCATCAATTAAAGCCTTTGCAGGAACATCATAAACCGTCGTCATGCGTGTTCATTCTCCATATCTAATATATATTATTAAGCGAAAGTGAGTATCGGTAATACTTGATTCATTATTTAAGCATACCGGCTGAATTTACCTTATGTTCCTGTAGCGGAATTCGAGTGATCCGATGGCAATTATGGCAATAAAAAATTATTTTTCCACGGTGAATACGAACACGACAGGTTTTTCCAGGATAAAAATAATGATAACAAGATCGGCAATATTTACGCTTTAAATGCATTGGTATAGGATAAAGATTTTTCATGGATAGTTTGCGAGCAAGATGTACATATCGATCTGCCTGATTGAACTTATCATGCTTTGCCTTGTTTTCTGCAAGCATAAACAATGTTTCAATTCTTTTTTTTGCAATGTACTGTTGTTGTTTTTTTGAAATTTTTCTTCTTGTCATAGTGGTTCAAGTAAAAAACACCGATTGGATACTATTTTTTAAAGATTGTGATGAAAAAAAAAGAAAAAAGAAAAATTGTTCTTTTTTATGCTACTGATGGATTAAAGATATTATTAATAATCTCAATTAACTGATTTATCAGATCGAAGAGCATCTGTAATGCTTCAATAACCGCTTTAACAAGGTTAAAAACGGTAATGATGCTATTAACGATACTGATTATTTCCATGATTACTTGAATAATGACTGTGATCAACTGAATAAGTAAATCAATTAATCCTTTCGAACCAATATCTTTCAATAGAAGATTATCTGTACCAAGTATTGCTTCTGCTGCTTCAACTTCTTCAATTTTATTCATCAATGGTTTGCTATGAGCCTGAGGAACTGCAGTTGCACTTGAGACCAATAGAAAGACAATGCATAAAGCACCCATTCCAATTAAAAATCGCTTCATATTTTAACACCCAAGAATAATATCATAAAAATACTATTTAAATATATCTTTTTAATTATTGCATAAAAAAACGAAATAGCTATTAAAAATGAAAAAATGGTTTTTTACATATGGAAATACCAATCAATTGCTTTTTCAAACATTTCATCCCAAGAAGTAAAATTGGTATTTTTCTTCACATATCCATTTAACTTTCTATGATTAACATCTTCAATAACACTTAATTGATCAGCAAATATATCATCTTTTAGAAATTTACATCTTGATAAAAAATCACCAAAATTATCAAAAGAGGTATATTTTCTCATAAAAGGATCTGGAAATAGTTTATACATGGGAATTTTACTAATGTTTCGAAGTACTTTTTGATCTTTTTCTTCATCAAGATCATATGTTTTGCCACATTTTGAACAAACATAGGTGTCAATAACTGATTCTTCAAGTTTATAGAGGGTTCCGTTACATTCCTTACAGGTTTTCTTCTTTTCTCGTTTATAACCCTTCATCAGAAGATCTGTGCCATCCATCATTTCAGCTTCACCACACCATCAGTATACAATATCTCCTATTAATATTTTATAAATTAATGCCGACAATATGACAAAATGAAAGATTTTAAAAATCGATGGGATCATACTTTTCAAATTTGATTGTATTAAAAACCTTTTTATAAAAGTTTAGACTTTATAATTACGTATAGGGGTTTTCAAATGAAACAACAAAAAAATATACTTATTTTATGCTCAGTTGCAATGCTACTTTTACCAAGCATACCTATTAGTATTGCTGAAAATAATGATCTAGATCCCTTAGTTGATCTAACAATAACCGTTACTATTGATAAGATACGTTCGCTTGAAAAAGATGATCCACAGGTACATGCAAAGGAAGTGATTGATCAAGGCAACAACCCAGATTTCTATGTAAAAATATTCATTGATGATCAAGAATTTACCAGTGATACCTTCTGGAATACCAAATATGTGTATGAACCGGATTTATCATTTACCTATAACATTGATGATTCTCAGGAAACAGTAGATGTCGTTCTTCAATTATGGGATGCAGCAGACTCTAATCAGCAGGAGGATCGATTATGTGATATCAGTCCCGATACTGGATCATCTGATGATGCATATGATGTGGAATTAACTTATAACGTAAAAACTGGTCATTGGACTGGTGATGATCAATTAGAGGATTCATCAGGTTATGGAAGATTAAATGGCTGTGATGATGGAACCATCTATGAAACAGATAGAGATTGTGAATTATGGTTTAGTATAACTCAAAATGATTTTGATCAAGATCAAATTCCATATTATATGGAAACAATGGTGTATCAAACAGATCCAGAAGTTAATGATGCAGATACAGATTTTGATGCTGATAATATTCCAACCTGGTGGGAATGGAAATATAATTATAATCCAAAAGAATATGATGATCATAAACATATTGATCCTGAGAACGACGGTATTGACAATTATGAAGAATATCTCACCTCTCAATGGGGATCCGATCCCTATACTCGTGATGTCTTTATGGAATTAGATCAAATGGAAGATGGACCAAATGGAGAGCCATGTCATTTGCCTGATGGATCAAAAGAAATACTTTATACAGCTTATGACCGTCAAAATGTAGTGTATCATTTAGATGACGGCTCATGGGGTGAAGGATCTGGTTCAGATCTTATCCCGTTTGATCCAATGACCGAGGCTTCTTGGAGAGATCATGATGAGCTGGATCAAATCTATGATCAGTATTATAATCAACAAGGTCAAGATGCATGGCGACGTGGCGTCTTTCATTATGGTGTGGTGATTTATCAAAGCAGTATGGTCAATGGAAATCAATTCGGCAGTAACAGATTTCAAATCTCAGCAAAAGGCATGGAAGAAAAATTTAACAGTTACCCCTGGCTCAATCGAGATATCGTCTATGCAAGTGCGTATATGCATGAAACAGGTCACACCTTTGGTTTTTGGCCAATTCCAGGCCATAACATGCAAAGCTACTATCCATGGCAAATCGGTTTTTGGACCAGCAGACCGTATAAAAGCTGTATGAACTATGGGTACATGTATACAGTGGTTGATTACTCAGATGGTTCCCGACCATTCAATGATTATAATGATTGGGAAAGAATGGATTTAACCAGTTTTCAAAATGATGATTGGTAATTTATTTTTACCAATTTTCAATTTTTTTTAAAAAATTAATATAAAAAAAGAAAAAAAGAAGGAAGTTTAAGTATTAAATTCCCAGGAACCAATAAGTGTATTAGTTGGAACGTGTCTAATTGTTATAGTAGGATCAACGTTATTACTTATTGTCAAATCAAGGAATTGACCTGCTTGTACAATAGTTGTAGCCGGTGCTGTACCAGAGGTAATCGCTGTGCCATCCGGTTCCAATGTCACGGTAACATCAGTTGTATTTGTCCATGATATTATGAAATCGTCCCAGTTTAAGTTACCCGGGTCTGCAGATGCAACAGTTAGTTTTGTATTGGTAGA
>CAZWQV010000014.1:14721-33546 GCA_964636235.1 uncultured Thermoplasmatales archaeon | reverse complement strand
TTGTTTTCTTGGTATGTTTTCCCAGTTTTTTTCACCTGCTTTTTGAAGAGCATTTTTAAATTTTTCTATATTAGTTACATCTGTTAAAATTCCTGCTTTTTCGATGCTAAATTGTCTATTTTCATCATTTTGGGAGACGATAGGTAGATTACATGCCATTGCTTCAAGTATTGCTAGGGAATGCCCCTCGCTTCTACTTGCATTGACATATACGTCACATGCGCTGTATAAATTTGGTAGCTCATCAAAAGGTACTGTTCCCGTATAGATGAATCGATTTTTCAATTGTTTTTCACATAGTTCTAAGAGTTTTTGTTTTTCTGGTCCCTCAGATGTGAATACGAATGATCCTTTTTTTAATGTTGCAATTGCTTGTATGATTAGGTCAACTCTTTTCTTACTGGTTAGTGCTGATGTTGATAGGTAAATAGGACGTTCTAATTGATCTATTCCATATTTTTTTAATGGTGATTTTTTTTTATATCTTTCCAGATCTACTCCATTTGGTATAACAGTGATGTTACCTTTTACTTTATCTTGTAAGAATCTTTTATATTGTGGTGTAAGAACAGCATAGATATCTGGTTTTAACCAGGCTTCTGTTATCATCATCATACTTTCATTTCCATGAAAGGTTGATAGAAAAGGTATGTGATGTTTTTTTCTTGTCTTATAACAAAATAGTTCTCCAAAAATTTCTCCATTATTCCATAAAAGATCATATGAATCCTTTTTGAATTGATTGGACAATGATTGATAATAGGAGTAATGTGGAAGGCTTGGTTCAATTCCTATATATTTTTTAAAGACTGCTTCGATTTGGGTTTTTGTTACTATATTTTTCCAAGTTTTTCCTATACCTTGGTCTATTTTTATTCCGGGCACATTGATGACATGTTCTCCATGTCCCATGCCATAAATGTCTACTTGATGATTTCTTTTCAGTAATTCATTGACGATATTGGTCGTGAATGTTTCTGCACCTCGGTTGAGGTATCCATAATGAGGGGTTATCATGGCTATTTTGATGACATCCACCTCTTTCGTTTTTTGTATCGTTGATATGATCCAAATATGCCATGTTTTTTTATATGAATTATTAGTCGGATTTTATTTATTTTTAATTGATTGTATTTTGTTTTTTGTTTTTCCCATTTTTGAGCATATGATATAAAGATATTTTTTTGGGTTATTTTATAGAGTGCATGTAATTGTTTGATGTGGACTTGATGATAAAATAAGGTTGCTGGCATGTAATCATGGAGTGAATAGCGAGACCAATATCCTAGATCATATTGGTTTAAATGGTCTTCAAGTGTATTTATACATTGATGAAAAAGATCGGTTGCATCTTTTCTTTTTGAAATGGTTGTTAAATCATACACTCCAAAAATGGCATAAATGAATCCATTAAGGATATGTAAGGTGATTGGGTATTCTTCAATCCAAGTGTAATCATTTTCATTTATGGTGCAATTGTTTTTCAGTCCTTGGAATGCTTTTTCTGCTGTTTTTTTATAAAGGGGATTCTGATTTTTTTGATAAGCTATGCAGAGTGCTGATATTGCGAGGCCTTGTGCCAGCCCTCCGATCCAAGATGTGGGAAAGTTTTTGTAAAAGGGAAATCGAAAATGATGCCGGTATGCTCCATCTTTTTCGATGTTATTGACCAACCAGTTGATTTGTGCATTGAAAATTTTCGGGTTATCTTCATTCATGATTGCATAGGATGCGATGTCAGTCACATGATATTTATGTTGCTGTGTATATGGTATTTTTGCTTTTGGTACTCCTTGTTTGTCAAATTGAACGGGATGGTTTTTTGAGATGGTTGATTGCAAGGTATCAACATGGTATGTGGTCATATTTTATGATCCTTTTATTGATATAAACATGTTTTAGGCTACTGCTTGCATGGGTTGTTCTTTTGTTGTTTTTTCAGTTTTACTTGATGCTTTATGTTTTAACCATTGTCTGAGATTTTCAAGGCGGAGAAGACTTTGTATCTGTTTGTTTTTTCCTTCATTTCCGTTGATGTAGTTATGGATTTGATCGTAATCCAGAAATTCAAAATCAATTTGTTCAAATTCTGTATTATCTAGTTCCAGTAGTCCTTTTCTCCAGTAATCAAGTTGTGTTCCCTGCTTGAATACTTTTTGATATCCTTGATGAATCCATAATGGATATCTTAATGATAAGGGACTTCTTCCAGTTGGTAGTTTGAAAAGTTCTGGTGAAGTTTTTTTCAAGATATCTCTTGTAAGTTTTGATCCAGACCTTTGTTGTAAGGGCAACGATAACACTTCTGATAATACATTTTCGTACATTGCCGGTGCACAAAGATTAATGAGATTTTTTAATAAATTTAAATAAATAATGCGGTCTCTTTTCCGCTCAATGATGAATGTATTAAGGTCTTGTTTTTCCCAGATGTGATGCATTCGTTCAATTGCTTCTGTATAATATGGTTCTTTTACAAGTGGGAAATATTGTTCCTTTTGGAGCAGTCCCTCTTTTGGTTTTCCTTCATACCAGCGATATTCTCCTGTGTCCATAAATTCAGTCATGACTTCTCCTGAGAAAATAACATCATAATCAAGTTGATCTTTAAAACCAAAGAAATAAACGAAGTTAAAAAAATGCGGGTTTCCATTTGATAGTTGTAATGCATTTTTAATGTATGATTCGTTAAAAAAGTAATCAATGGGCACATCGATGACTTTACAGGGATAATTCAATTCTTTTGCCACATTTTGGGCTGCTTTTATTTCGTTTTCATTGCCTCTATAGGTGATGCATTCAATTTCTAATCCTAGATTTTTTGCAAGGCCGGCTAGTACTCGACTGTCTTTTCCTCCACTTAGTAAGAGCGCTATTTTTTGAGCGTTTTTTGTTTCTTTTTCCATGACTTCATTAAGGGCCTGAATGACGGTGTCTGTGCTTGCATCATCTTTTATGGTAAATTGTGGCATTTTAAATGGATGTTTTTTTCCTTTTTCAAAAGTGTTATTAGTAAGTCCTCTTCCGATAACAAGTGATTCTATTATGGTTTGCTGATCAAACATTTTCATATACCTCCTTCATTGGAACGATTATTTTGTATATTTTATCTCCAAGGAAATAACCCAGGAAGAAAAGTGTTAATACTCCGAGGAATTTTGCATGGTTTAGCATACAAAATTTTGGGTTTAAGAGTTTGTATTCTTTTCCATATTTTGTATACGTTGCCATGATTCCTTTGATTTTTTTGCTCCAGTTTGTTGAAATTTGGCTGTCTGAAGCGTTTTGAATCATTAATACTTTTTGAATTGTTTTAATTTTATATTTCTTTGAAATGCGTAATGCTAAATCATATTCCTGAGCGGATGGTAGGTTGATATCAAAGCCGCCGGCTTCATCAACTGCTTTTTTTCTTGCGATATATGAGGATGTTGATGACAGGTTAAATGATTTTAATAAGTCTTTATAGGTTAAAGTTTCATGTGGTTTTGATATGCGTTCCATCCCAAATCGTTTATCAAGAGAATAGCAGACTACAAGACCCACAGTGGGATCAGAAAATTGGTTAATTTGTCGTTCAAGTTTGTCTTTTTTCCATTCATCATCATCGTCTAGAAATGCAATGAATTCTCCCTTTGCATTTTTTATACCAATATTTCTACTGAAAGGGGCACCTTTTTGGGTTTTGTTTTTAAAATAGGTGATTCGTTTATCATTGAATGAATCGATGAGTTTCTTGTTATCTATTTTTGATGCATCGTCAATAATGATGATCTCAAAATGTTGATAGGTTTGTTTTAGTACGGTTTCAATAGCTTGTTTTAAAAATTTTTTCCTGTTATATGTTGGAATAACAACACTGATCATACCCTTTTCGTATTTATTCAAATTATCTACCATCTCACCCTTATTTATTCACCAATCAATTAGTATCAATTGTTTCCTTCTTATCTGAAATATAAAAAACGTTATTTAAATTATTGTATCCAATATTGTTTTTTTTATAATTGAGAAAATCTAATGTTTGCTTTTTTCAAATCATGCAGGGTTCCAACATCAATGTGTTCCCCATTTATTTTTTTAAAACAGACAGTATGATTAGTATGGACAAGTTGTTTTATTGAATCGGTAAGTTGATATTCATTATTGTATCCTGGTTTTGTGTTTTTTATCGCTTGAAATATGGATGGTTTAAAGATATAAACTCCCATTATTCCTAGTGAACTGGGTGCTTGTTCTTTTGATGGTTTTTCAATGAGATCAATGACGTTATTTCCCTCTGTTTTTACAATACCATGTCTGGTAACATCTTCCACTTCTGCAACACCAATGGTTGCATCTGCTTTTTCTTGGTTATGAAAGGAGAGTAGATCTTTTAGAAAATCTTTTGGATAGAAAAAATCGTCTCCTAAGATTACAGCAAATTCATCATCTTTGATGATTTTTTCACCTGCTTCGACTGCTTTTGCTAGGCCGTTTTGTTCATCTTGAACTACATAATTGATGTGGACGCCAATCCTTTTCCCTGATCCAAGATAGTCAAGTATGGCATGTTTTTTCCATCCTACTACAACGGTTATATCTTTTATTCCGGCGATTTTCATTGCGTCTATTACATGTTCTATTACTGCTTTTTCTCCCACCATCATCAGTTCTTTTGGTATGGCAAGAGTGAGAGGTTTTAACCTAGTCCCTTGTCCTGCAGCAGGGATTAATCCTTTCATTATTACCAGCACACTCCTTCATATATTCTTGCAGTGTTTTGTGCATTTTTCAGCCGTCTTCCATCTATTACTAATTTATCTGTAAAATCTAATTGTGTGAATTCATCCCAAATGGTGGTAATTAGTACTGCATCGCTTTCAAGTGTTTCTTGTGCTTTTGAGCAATAGGTTACATCTGGGAAAAGTTGTTTGAAATGATGCATTGCTTCAGGATCGTAAGCTTTTATATGGGCTCCTTTTTCCAGGAGCGTCCTGACAATAGGGATGGTTCTGCTGTCTCTTATATCATCTGTATCTGGTTTAAAGGCAAGACCTAATATACCGATTGTTTTGCTGGTTAGATCTGGTATATGTTGTTGCAATAATCTAACGAGTATATATGGTTGATTGTCATTGACTGTAATGGTGCTGTTGATAATGTCTGCATTGATATGATGTTTTTTTGCCCAATTTTTTAATGCTAAGGTATCCTTAGGAAAACAACTACCACCCCATCCGATTCCTGCATATAAAAACGGTTTTCCTATTCTTGAGTCTAATCCCATTCCCTCCGCAACATCATAGGTGTCGATATGTAATTTCTTACACATATTGCCAATTTCATTTATATAAGATATTTTCGTTGCGAGAAAACAATTGCTTGCATATTTGATCATTTCAGCTGCAGATAAACTAGTTTCAACCATGGGGCAGGTAAATGAATCATATACTTTTCTTAATATATGTTTTGTTTTTTCATCATAATGGCCATTGACAATTCTATCTGGCTTGAGAAAGTCTTGTATTGCCACGCCCTCTCTTAAAAACTCAGGATTCATTCCTAATCCAAAGTCTTTTCCACCTTTTTTTTCTGAATATTTCTCGATGAGAGGTAATATTTCATTTAGGGTTGTTCCTGGTATTACGGTGCTTTTAATGATAATGGTATGAAAAGATTGTTTTTGTTTTATCTGTTCTGCAACCTTAATCGCTGCAGATTTTACAAATGTTAAATCAATTTCACCATTTTCTTTTGAGGGCGTTCCCACACAAATAAAAGTAACCTCTGAGTTTTGAATTGCTTGTTGATATGATGTGGTTGCTGTAATATTTTTTTTATATTGTTTGAGTATTTTTTCAAGATCCTTTTCAAAAATTGGTGCTTTTCCATTGTTTATTTTATTAACTTTATCTTCATCAATATCAACACATATGACATGATGGCCTAATGATGCAAAGCATGCCCCAGAAACAAGTCCAACATAACCAGTTCCAATAATTGAAATGTTCATCGTATCTTTGCATCGTTTTGATTTATAAAAACATTTAGTTTATTATCTCTTGAAAACCACTGTGTAGTAAATTTTGCACTGCTTTTCGAATGGTTTCATCACTAGTCAATGATGGTTTCCAACCCAATTGTTTTATTTTTGATATATCAAATTGAAATTGGGGTACGTCTCCTTTCCACCCTCGTTTTCCGCCGGTATATTTAAATTGAACATTATGTAATCCCATTTCTTCAACAACAATCTCTGCAATTCTTGTTACCTCGGTTGAAGACTCCACACCTAAATTAAAAACATTTAATTGATCCTGAGCTTGATCAAATCCATGTAAAATACCATCGATACATTCTGATACATCCAAATATGGTTTTCTTTGTTTTCCGTCTCCTAAAATTTCTAATTCATTGGGGTTCTTCTTTAATTTATTGATAAAATCTACGATAACTCCATGAGTGCCACGTTCTCCGACAACATTTGCGAATCGAAATATCCAACCTTGCATATCAAATGTATGAACATAGGAACTAATTAATCCCTCTGCAGCTAGTTTTCCAGCCCCATATACTGAGATAGGTAGTAATGGTCCATAATCTTCTGGTAAAGGAATGGGCGGCGTCTCACCATAGATAACGCTGCTTGATGAAAACACAATTTTTTTAATATTATTCACTCTCATCGCATCAAGAACGTTATAGGTTGCTAGGATGTCTTTTTTTGCCATATCGGGTTGTTTTTCTCCACTTCTTACATCAGGATTTGCGGCAATGTGAAATACCACATCGTGCTCTTTTATTTCTTTTTCAACTCTATGATAATTATTTAGGTCCGCTCTTAAAAAAAGGAAGTTTTCTTTGTCAAAATGATGGGTGATAAATTCTTTTTTTCCACTGCTCAAATTATCAAATACGGTAACATCATATCCTCTTTTTAACAAAGAGTCTACCAGGTGACTTCCAATAAATCCTGCTCCACCAGTTACAAAGCATTTCATCTGTTTATTCCACCATATATTGCATTTTTGATATCTTTAAGTAATTTTCCTCTCTTGTTATTATTTTCATTGATTTAAAAATTATATTTTTTATTTAAATGATTTATTTCTAAATCGTATAGTTCCAAAGATCAATTGTCTCTTTTAAATAATGATAGATTTTATCTTTTGTTTCTTGATCTATTTTATATGAATATGCTTTTATTTTCTTTTGAGAATCAATATACCTTTTGAATGTTTCTTTGTTTGTATCAAATCCATCAATGTTTAATGTTCGATATATCTTTTCAATTTCAATTAAAGGATTTTGCATCAATTCTTCATATTTTACATCAATTTGGTTTTCTTTTGGAACCAGTTTTATTTCTTTGAAATATTTGTCAAACATCCTGTTATACATGTCCACCATTGCTTTTTCAAATACTTCCCATGATGGTGGTGTTTGAAGGGTATATAAAATCATTTCTTTTTCGATGTTTCTTTTCATTGAAAGATAAACATGATAGGGGTTTCTATAAATATGAATGAATTTTGCATTTGGATACATGTCATGTAATAGTTTAATTCTTGCTGTATTTGATGGATTTTTTAATAATAATTGCTTTCCTTTATAATATAGCGTTAGTTTTTGGACATAGAAATGAAATATTTTTTTAAATTCTTTGATTTCTTTTTCAGATACATTCTGGAAATCAACATAGTTGTTATATAAGTCCATGTTTTTTGGAAAAATCCATCCATTGTAAAATGAATATGGGGAAATATTTCCTAGAGCATATTCTTCTTCTTGGGGAAGATCAGCACCCAATTCAACGTTATCCTGTGGTCTTGTTTCAGGAAGTGAGGATTCAACAATTGGTTTCACAAATTTTTCAAATCCCAGTAGTAATGCTGGCGTTACTGTTTGAAAGGTTGTTGGGTATCCAAATTGTTTATCTTGTGAGAGAAGATTATGTAAATAGGTGGAGCCTGTTCTCCAGTGCCCTACAATAAAAATGGGTGGTTTAGTTATTTTTGTTTTTTTTGTTTTTTTATCATACTTTATTGATTCAATAAGGTTCAGTGGTGATAATGCAAAACTTAGTGCAATAGAATAGACAATACGAGGTATGCCTATTGGGTCAACATGGAATTTATTTTGAGCTAAAAGACGTAGTAGATTAGTAAATGTTGATCCTGCAAGTGGTTCAAAAGTTACATCCATTGGATCAATTTCGAAGATATCGACTTGTTTCATTTTGCCCCTCAGTGATATTTAGCTTTTTTAAAGAGTTAATGCTTTGTTTTTTCTTATATTAGTTTTGGTAATAATAATGGTTTCTTGCCGATTTTTTGGTTTTTTTTAGAGGAAATGTATAGAAAATAATATCAAGGTGAAATGATTTGACCATGTGAAATAGTGATATGATTTATCGGCATAAGTCGATTTTATTAAAGATAAATTATATTAACTATATTTGCTAATAGTTGGTTGTATATGAATACTGCAAAACCTGCGCGTTCAAAAAAAAATGAGACGGTTGCCATTCCTGATGAAGACTTAACTACCTTGTTTCGACAAGTGATCGATTCAAATAAAACGAAAACTGCTGTTTTTTTTAAAGGTAAGTTTAAAACATATGGTGAACTTGATGAAGAAGTAAATAGGTTGAGTAATTCATTGAAGAAATTAGGTATTAAAAAGGGAGATCGAATAGCCGTTTTTTTACCTAATTGCCCTCAGTTTGTTACTACTTTTTTTGCTGTTCAGGCCGTGGGTGGTATTTTCACTGCTTTCAATCCACTTTATTCTGCAAGAGAGATTCAACAACGACTTGAGGATTGTAAACCAAAAATTTTGGTAACTCTTAATATTTTTCTTGATAAAATAAAAAAGATTGAGGATAATATTCCAGTTGATTATGTTATAGTGACCTCTGTTGCTCGTGAATTACCAATTGTTAAAAAGTATTTGTATAAATTAATTACCACTGGGAAAAATATATCTCTTGAAAAAAGTGTTTCATATAATGAGTTACTTGCTCAGGGAGAAAATAAACGAATTAAAACACGGATTAATCCTAGGGAAGATGTTGCTGTTTTGCAGTACACTGGTGGCACTACAGGAGATCCGAAAGGAGCCATGCTCACACATAGAAACCTTATCTATCAATCCGTTGTTCTTCAATTTTGGAAGCAGAAATTAAAAAAACAACCTGAAGGGCAAAATAAGGTTGCAGGGGTACTTCCATTTTCACATATTTTTGGGTTAACCTCATCCTTTTTATGGCCGATATCTGAAGGATTAGCTATTTATTTGGTTCCTGATCCTCGAAAATTAGAGGAAATTATGACTCTTATTGATAAATATCATATTCACTTTTTATATTGTGTTCCTGTGTTTTTCCAGAAGTTTGCTATGCATAAAAATTTGAAGGCATATGATTTATCTTCATTGCATCTATGTATATCTGGTGGGGAAAGCCTCCCCAAGGAAACGGTAGATATTTTTGAAAAAAATACTGGTTGTTTATTGATTGAAGGATATGGGCTTTCTGAAGCATCACCTGTTACCCATGTAAATTATCCAAATAGGGATGAACGAAGGATTGGTTCTATTGGTGTTGCTATTCCTAACACTTCCTCTCGTATTGTAAATACTGATACTAAAAAAGAGATCAGATCTTCTGGAAAATCAGGTGAATTATGGGTTAAAGGCCCAGGGATTATGAAGGGATATTGGAATAATCCTTCGGCAACAAAAAATGCGTTTTATAAAGATTGGTTGAGAACTGGTGATATCGCAATTAAAAATGAGGAAGGTTTTTTTACTGTAGTTGATAGATTGAAAGATATGATTATTGTATCTGGTTTTAAGGTATGGCCAAATGAGGTAGAGGAGATATTGTTGTCCCATCCATCTATTTTGGAAGCAGCCGTTATTGGAGTACCTTCTGAGTTGGGAACAAGACTTAAGGCTATATTAGTAAAAAAAGATGGAAAGGAACAACTACCTCTTGATGAGATTAAATCATATTGTAAGCAATTTCTCGCATCATATAAGGTTCCAAAACTGGTAGAATATCGAGATGAATTACCGCGATCTTCGGTGGGAAAGATTTTACGAAGGCAATTACGTAATGAATTACTTAATGCTTAATAACAATGAGGTGTTTCTTTCGTTTTATGATTATTACTCGGTTATAATAGGATGAATGCTTGATGAATGTCATTGAAAAAAGGTGTGTTAAATATAAAAGATCGGGATTAGCTACTATTGCAAAGACCGCTGGTTTGTATCCTTATTTTAAACAGATATCTAGTGAGCAAGGCCCAATTGTTCGCATGGCTGATAAAGAAATAATCATGTTGGGAAGTAACAATTATCTTGGCATGACCGGTCATCCTGAAGTAAAAGAAAAATCTATTGAAGCACTGAAGGAATTTGGGGTTGGAACAACTGGTTCTCGACTTTTAAATGGTACTTTTTATTTGCATAATGAATTAGAACGAAGGTTAGCTGCTTTTGTTGGTAAAGAAGATTGTGTGGTGTTTTCAACTGGCATGCAAGCTAATCTTGGTGCATTGTCATGTTTACTTTCTCCAACTGAAGAAAATTATGTTCTCTCTGATGAGTTAAATCATGCATCTATTATTGATGCTCTGACCCTTTCAAAAATTGAACGGGAAAAAAAACATATTTTCAAGCATAACAATATGGATGATTTAGAAGAGAAATTATCTGACCTTCCAAAGGGAGAAGGAATGATTATTACTGAAGGTGTTTTTTCCATGGAAGGAGATGTCCCCCCTCTGGATAGACTGGTTTCTCTTGCCAAAAAATATGATGCATTAATCTATTTGGATGATGCTCATGGTTTAGGCGTTCTTGGCCCTGAAGGAAGAGGAACTGCAGCTCATTTCAATGTAACAAAAGGTATTGATATCATCATGGGTACGTTTTCTAAAAGTTTCGCATCTTGCGGTGGATATATTGCAGGAAGTAAAGCAATGTGCAATTGGATTAGACATCATGCTCGTTCCTTTATTTTTTCGGCAAGTATGCCACCGGCTAATTGTGCAACTGTTCTTGCTGTTCTTGATATCATTGAACATGATAATTCATATCGAAATCATGTGATTGAAATTGCTGATCGTATGCGTGATGGATTATCTAGTCTTGGGTTTGAAATTGGTAATTCAACCACGCCGGTGATTCCGGTTTTTATTGGTGATGATATAAAGGCATTTCGGTGTTATAAAAAATTATTTAACTTCAAACCTCGCGGTATTTTTACTAATCCTATTCGAGCACCAGCGGTGCCTGAGGGAAGAGAATTACTTCGAACTTCTTATATGGCTTCTATGGATGAAGAGATGATAGATGAGGCCCTATTGATTTTTTCAAAAGTTGGTAAAAAGATGAAACTCATTTAGGGTTATTGGTCACTATGGATAAAAAAGTCGTTCTTATTACTGGTGCTTCCTCAGGTATTGGTAAGGCCTGTGCCAAGTATCTTTCTTCTAAGGATTTTAGGGTATATGGAACGAGTAGAAAAGCTTCTTTTCCTCCCGTTGAAAAAGATGATCATAATGTCATCATGATCAGGATGGATGTTAAAGATGATATTTCAATTCAACAAGGTATTGATTACATTCTTGATAAGGAAGGACGTATTGACGCGGTGGTTAATAATGCAGGATGGGGCATTTCTGGATCGATTGAGGATACTACTGTTGATCAAGTTAGGCAATTATTTGAAACAAATTATTTTGGTCAATTGCGAGTTTGCAGATCAGTCCTTCCTATTATGAGAAAACAGCAAAAAGGTCATATTATTAATGTTAGTTCTATTGGTGGGGTTCTTGGTCTTCCCTTTCAGGGGATTTATAGTGCTACAAAATTTGCTATTGAGGGAATGACTGAGGCGCTACGGATGGAAGTACAGGAATTTGGAATTTCTGTTGTGTTAGTTGAACCTGGTGATTTTAAGACCTCTTTTACCAAACAGCGAACCAAGGTATCTTCTAATAATTCATCATCACCATATCAGAAGAAGGCTATTGAAACAATGAAGGTTGTTGAACATGATGAACAACAGGGAAGTTCTCCTGAAAAAATCGCTATCGTTATTGGAAAAATATTGCTGGATTCGCGACCGAGACTTCGGTATCGGGTGGGTCCCTTTTCTCAGAAATTTATTGCTGTTATGAAAGGAATATTTCCTTATTCGTTGACCCAGTGGATTCTTATGAAATATTATAAATTGCGATAAAATGAATTAATGATATCTATCATATATGATTATATTTTGTTTAGAACCACAAATCTTTTATAAACAATAAGGTGTTTGTCACACCCCTATGAAATATACAGGAGAAGGTAGAAAAGTGGGCACCTCTGCGCTTGCTGTGATTCGAGCAATTCTTGTCGTATTAGCACCCATTACTGTTTTTTCACTATCTGCACTGCCTTCCATTTCGATTGTTTTTGCGTATTTTTATTTTTTATATGGTGAAATTCATCTGTTTTTATTTGTTTTCTTTTTACCATTTATCCTTGTCATTAGTTTTCTTCTGCTTATTGTATCTACAGCACTTTTCACAGGGATTACTGTTCGGATATTTCACCTTTCATACAAAGAAGGTGCATATCATAAATCACTTAAGGATAAACAGACGTTTCATTTTGCATTATATTGGATTTTATATCGACCAACTGAAAAACTCCTTTCAACTATTTTCATTCCACCATTATATGCAACCTATCTAAGATTGCTTGGTGCAAAAATCGGCAAACATGTGTTCTTTGGGGGAAGAAACACTATTGGTGATCCATGTGTAACAGAGATTGGAGATAGAACCCTTATAGGTGGTGGTGTTACGATTATGGGTCATCTTGGTGAAGAAAAATTAATTATAAAGAAGGTTAAGATTGGTACTCATTGTCTTGTTGGTGCAGAAACATTACTTATGCCTGGAGTAACTCTTGAGGATAATGTTGTATTGGGTGGAAAAAGCCTTGTTACCAAAAATAAGGTACTTAAGAAAGGCAATATGTACGGAGGAGTTCCGGCAAAGAAAATTGAACGAAAGTAACCTGTATCTTATATGTTTAAAACAATAAAAATAAAACAATTAGAATCGTTTTTATTCTTAGATTTGTATTTCAGTTATCATCTAGAATTCTTATTGGTTAAAAAAAGATATTATAAATAATGTGCACAGAAGCATTTTTGAAATTTACAGAGGAATTATTATACCAAACCTTCTTTATCGTTTGTTCATATTCGGTATATAAATAAAGGGATGATAGTATGGCTCAACCATTTGCTTTTGATCAAATGCTTCTTTTTGGTATGGTTAGTGTTTTATTGTTAATTGGTCTTATCCTACGAGCAAAAATTTCTTTTTTTCAACGATTCTTCATTCCAGCCTGTATCACCGCTGGTTTGATTGGTCTTTTTATTAAGGGAGTAATTTTATTATTTGGATTAAACATACCTTTTTTGCCTGAGGATGATCTAAAATATTTTGCCTATCATTTGTTCAATATCACTTTTATTTCCATTGGACTTACAGCTGAAGAGAAAACCAATAAATCTAAGGAAGAAAAAAGAAAAGAGTATAAAGGTGTTTTAGGGATGGGGCTAATTATCTCTTCAGTTGCCGCACTTCAATTTTTGATTGGTGGTTTGAGTGTATTTTTGTTTAATGCATTTGGATATAACTTATTTTCAACGTTTGGTTTTTTAATACCTATGGGTTTTGAAGAAGGCCCAGGGCAGGCATTGTCCATTGGTCAAACATGGGAACAATATGGATTTATAGATGCTTCAACAATAGGCCTTAGTTTTGCGATGTTTGGATTTTTAGTTGCAATTTTTATTGGCGTTCCCCTAATTGGATGGATTATTAAAAAAGGATATGTACAAGTAAAAACCTTGGATGTATCAAATGAGTTTAAAACAGGCATCTTTGAAAAACATGTTGAAAAAGAATCAGCAGGAAAACTAACTACCCACTCATCATCAATTGATGCATTGACGGTGCATGCTGCACTCATTGGTGTTGTTTATCTTTTAACATATGGCTTTCTGTTTCTTTTAGAAAAAATATCTCCTAGTGATTTAGTTGAAATGTATTGGGGTTTCTTTTTTATTTGGGGATTATTATTTGCGTTTCTTCTTCGGAAAATTATTGAAAGACTTGGTGCAGATCATGTTCTGGATGCGCGACTTCAGAACCGTATCACAGGTTTAAGTGTTGATTTACTAATAGTTACTTCTATTATTGCAATATCATTTGCAGTCGTTTGGAAATTTATGATTCCATTGATAATGATGGCTGCTATCACTGCAGTTGCAACGTTAATTTGGATTTTATTTATTGGAAGAAGAATATGGAAAGAAGATGTCTATGAACGAATCGCAGGTGCATTTGGAATGGAAACCGGAACAGTGGCCACAGGTCTTGTTCTTATTCGGCTTATCGATCCATTTTTTAAAACACATGCAGCAAAAGATTTAGCAGTGGGAAGCATCATTGCTTTGCCATTCTTATTTATTATGTTTCATGTCATGAATGGTCCGATTCTATTTGGTTGGAGTCTTGAATTAACTCTTCTCATTTTTGCTGTTTTTGAACTGGTAATTCTTGGTTTATTCAAAATATTAAAACTATGGCATTCACAACCCACCATTAAGGAGTTATAGAATAAATGTATTGCAGGTGATGAAAAATGGCGCGATATCGAGACGGATATAAAGGTGGAGTAGAAAAATATGATTTTTCACTCACATCCATTAGCAGAGGTTTTTTACTTTTTATTACGCCTATTATTGTATATACTATTGGATTGTTTCCTCTAATACTATTGTTTGCTTTTGTGTTTCGTTTTATAGTTTTTACTAATATCTTTCATTTGTTGTTTTTTTCCCTTTTTTTAGTTATTTTGTTTTTCTTGTTTATTATTTTTGAGACTTTTATTCCTGGTTTGTTCATAAAACTGTCTCGGTTAAAAGTAGATGAAGGAGAGCATGATGTTTCTCTTAATAATTGGAATTTCTTTAAATATACATTATATTTTGTTCTATATAGGCCTTCATTAAAGCTCATTGGCGTTCTTCCATTATTGCCTTTGAGAATTCGTTTTTTGAAACTTGTTGGTTTAAAAATGGGGAAAACAAGTGTGGTGTCTGGTGCTGAATTAATTCATGATCCGTATCTTGTTGAAATCGGTGAGCAAACCCTAATTGGTGGATATACTCAGATTACTGGCCATCTTGGTGAAAAAAAACTATTGATAAAAAAAGTAAAAATTGGTAATAATTGTTTGATTGGTGGTAAAGTCTTTATCATGCCTGGTGCGGTGATTGAAGATGATGTAACCGTTGCATTAAATAGTGTTGTGTTGAAAGATATGATATTAAAAAAAGGAAAGATATATGCAGGTACGCCAGTTAAGGAGATTGGTACAAATAAATAAAATAGTTACAACGTCTTATACCATGAAACCATGTCATTAACTGTTTTTTCTAGATCATATTGAGGCTTAAAACCTAATTCTTTTTTTGCTTTTTCTCCATCAATAATGCGACTTGTTCCTAGTTTAATAACCCGGAATCGAGTCAATGAAGGTTCTTCTTTTGCAAATAATTCAGAAAAAAAACCACTTAAATAGGCAATAAAAAATGGAAAATGCTTTTGTGGGGGCTCAACACCTAGTTTTTTCGCAGATGCTTCAAAGATTTCTTTTATTGTACAATAAAAACTAACTGTGTTAAACACACCCTCAATTTCTTTATTAAGAGCTAATTGGAAACATTGGGCTACATCTGCTGGATGAACAATTGAAATATGTTTTTCTCCTTTGCCGATATATGCTGCTTTTCCTTGTTCAATTGTTGAAAGTAATATACGACTTGGTTTCCCTCCGGCTCCAAATACCATGGGGGGTCTGAAAATCGTGATTTTTAAATCTTTATATTGTTGTAATACTTTTTCTGATTCAATTTTAGATGCTCCATAAGGATTAAGTGGTTTTGGGGTTGCTCCATCTTCTTCTTTTATGGGGGTAAGAGAATTAGGAAAACCATATATGCCTGCTGTACTGGTGTAAAGAAGTCGATTCACCCCATATTTAATACATGCATCGGCAATATTTCTCGTTCCATCCACATTTGCTTCAAAAAATATCTTTTTTTTCCCCCAATCATTTGCGTATGCTGCATTATGAATGACCGCATCCACATCTTTGAATGCTGGTTTTAATGAATTGATATCTTTGATATCTCCAGTAAATGTTTCAGTTCCTTCGATGGTGAAATCTTTTTTTCTGGTGAAAGTATGGAGTGTATGGCCCTGGTTAAGTAGATCTTTTACAAGATATGAGCCGATAAACCCTGAGGCCCCTGTAACAAGTATTTTCATATGTATCAAATCAATTGCATCAATAAAGAGTTTAAAAAAACTACGATTACTATAAATAATCTTATTTAATTGTATATATCCGGTTTATTATGGTAGAAAAAAATATTTTAGTGGTCGGTGGCGGTGCAATTGGCGGTATGACGGCGGCTCATTTAGTAGAAGCTGGATACAAGGTAACTCTTTATGATACTGATGATGCACATGTAAAAAATATTAATGAGAATGGCATTATTATTGAAAAATTCAAAGGAAAAATGGAAATTAAAATTCCTTCTACTACATCTTTATCAGGCATGTATGATGTGGTGTTTTTATCAGTTAAAAGTAATCATACAAAAGAGGCAATTAATACCATTCTTCCACATATACATAAAACCTCTTTAGTTGTTTCATTACAAAATGGTATGAACGAGGACATTATCGCGGAGATGATTGGCAAAGAGAGAACGATTGGAGCTGTCGTTGGATGGGGTTGTACTAATGTTGGTCCAGGTCATTTAAAGCAAACCTCTGAAGGAAAAAATATTATTGGCACGTTAGATGGAACTATTACTCCAGGTTTAAAAGATATTAAAACCATGCTTGAAACATTTACTACAACTGATATAACAATGAATATTTATGGGCATCTTTGGATTAAATTGCTTATTAATTGTAATGTGGCTCCGGTTGGGGTTAGTTTTGGCTCAGAGGTAAAGGACCTTATCTCCAACAATAAACTTATACCAATTATGATTGGACTTACCAATGAAATTGTAACCGTTGCTCAGGCATCTAATGTCCCTCTTGAAAAATTTGAAAATATCCTTGATGTGGATATGTTAAAGGTGAATTCATTTACTGATTATAAACGGGCAGTTGCGATTATGAAAATTGCTGGTGAAAAACATCAATCTATTAAATCGACCATATGGCAAGATATTGAAAAGGGAAGAAAAACGGAAATTGATTATTTGAATGGTTATATTGAAAAAAAGGCAGAGGAATATGGTATTTCAACACCTATTAATGCTGCTCTTATCAAACTTGTTAAACAAATTGAAAATGGTGAAAAAAAGCCTTCTATCGATAATGTAGATGATTTTTATAAACAGGTACGCATTCCAAAAATCTGGCAGGAATATAATTTTAATGAGGACCCAGAACAAGCATTTGTCCTATTAAATCTTCCATGCAATCAAAAACATATCCAAGCTGCTAATTTAACTAGCGCGCATCTAATTGGATCTATTGTCGCATTTTCAAAGGCATTCGATAAATTAACACACTCCATCATTGGAAAAGTTTTCATAAGAAAAACAACCTGGCAGATTTGTAATTTTGTAGTTTCTCAATATTTACAAGAAATGGGTAAAACATTTTCTGAAAAAGTTACGGATTCTTATTCTATTGAAAAAAAAGATATACTGGCTTGTGCAAAAGTAATTATTTTCTATCTAAATAATCTTCATGTAACCTATGATTTCGATAAAGTATCCGATTCCATAATTCATATAAAAATTGATGCAACTGATGATCCTTTTACTGAGATGGCAACCAATATGAAGATTGACTCATCATTGAACTTACCATTGTTTGCGTCGTTTTTCCAAGGAATTGTCAATCACATTAATAAATCAATTCAATTTGAATGCAATACAATGAAAAAAGATAAACACAATACATATCAGATTGTTTTAAAACAATAATTATATATTATTATTTGTTTGATTTTCCTAATTATATTTTCTGATAAATTCATAAATAGCTTCTGTAGTTTCTTGCCATTTATTAGAGATATAATGACTTCCATCTACTAAGATAAACGTTGCGTTATGTTTATGAGCAACCTTTTCCACGACATTACTGGGTACTAATCGATCTTTTTTCTTTCCAATATAAAGGAGGGGACTATGTATTTTATTTTCATTAACTTCGTATTTGCTGGTTATTAATTCCACTACAATTTTTGCTGATTGTTTTTCTAAATCTTTATAATAATTACGTGCCGTTTGTTTATCCATATTATTAAGAAGAATTAAGCGCAGAAATGAAAATGTTGGGATAAAAGGCGTACTAAATATTATTTTAGGTAGATATCTGATTGATCGAAGTATCAGTTGAAGATATTGAATTGAAAGTTGTTGGGCTTTAAATCCTTTTGGAGGGGAAGGAGCAATTGCAACTGCAGCTTTAATAGGTATTTCCTCAGCAATTTTTTGTACAATTAATCCACCCATTGAATGACCAATTACAATATCGTCTTTTGTTACATCTTTTTTAGTTTTTTCGATGTAATCAACCAGAGTTGCTTTTTTTAAATCAATGTTTTCTTTTAGATTTATAACAATGCAATGATATCCTTTTTTTGAAAAGAAGGATACATATTCATCCCATGCATGGTCGCTTGAAAACATTCCTGGAACAAAGATCAAATTAGTCATAACAGTCT
>CAZWQV010000014.1:9063-14621 GCA_964636235.1 uncultured Thermoplasmatales archaeon | reverse complement strand
TTTTATGAAGCAACTAAAAAAGAAATAAACCAGTCAATTGCTGCTGCCATTAAGGCATTTCAACTGTTACAAAATTCATCACTTAGTCAATTAACCTCTTTTTTAACACAGTTATCAGAAGAAATATATAATTTAGATGATCAATTAATTCATGTAGCTAATTGGGAAACAGCTCTTCCATTTCAACGATTGGAAAACGAACGAAAAAGAACCTGTGATCAGCTTAAATTATTTGCTGATTTTATTTCAAAGAGATATCATCTACATCCTATAATTAATTCGGGAGATATAGATGATCCTTCAGGAAAGCCAGATATCAGAAAAATGCTCATTCCAATTGGTCCAGTTCTGATATTTCCGGCAAGTAATTTTCCATTTGCTTTTGGGGTGTGTGGAGGAGATGCAGCTTCAGCGTGGGCTGCTGGCTGCCCGATTATAATCAAAGCGAATCCATTGCATCCTCAAACTGCTGAATTATTTGCTAAAGCGGTTTATAATGCTCTTCGAAAAAGTAGTATGCCTTTGGGTATGTTTTCTTTGTTACATATTAAAGATCTAAACACATTGAAAGAGTTAACAAATCATCCTGATTTAGAGGCTATTGGTTTTACTGGTTCTTTAAAGGTTGGACGAGCTATTTTTAATTTGGCATCATCAAGAATAAAACCAATACCTGTCTATGCTGAGATGGGAAGCAATAACCCGGTTTTTCTTACAGAAAATGCTTTGCGTAAAAGAGGTGAAGCCATTGCCCAGTCACTTGCTGACTCTATCTCACTTGATGTTGGACAATTTTGTACCAAACCTGGGATTATTTTCATTCCGGAAAAACAAGATTCTTTTATTCAATCATTAACTGATTTTCTTAAGGAAAAAAAAGATGGAGTAATGTTAAGTAATGGGATTAAAGTAAAACTTGTAAATAAAGTACGGGAATTACTTTCGGTGAAACAGGTAACTATGTTATGTGATGATCTAAGTCAGCAGAACAATAATCATATGTCAAACATGTTGTTTTTTACTGATTCAACCACTTTTATCAAACAAAAAACGTTGCACCAGGAATTTTTTGGGCCACTTGCGATTCTGGTTGAATATACGAATATGAAGGATTTAATGAGCATAATAAATAGATTGGATGGTCAATTAACTGCAACTTTTCACTTAACAGAGGATGATTATGGTCCAGTAAAGCCTTTGCTTACTCTATTAAGACAAAAGGTTGGACGTATTATTTTTAATGGAGTTCCCACCGGTGTAGAAGTCTGTTATGCTATGCAACATGGGGGACCATATCCCGCTACAACTGCCCCTCAAAGTACTTCTGTTGGTATGGATGCAATCTTTCGATTTTTACGACCAATTGCATTTCAAAACATGCCAGAAGCATTACTTCCTGATGTGTTAAAAAATAAAAATGAGACAGGCATATTAAGATTGATAAATAAAATCTATACAACAAATGATGTAGAAAGAAATGTTAAAAATTAATGTATTTTTATAAAAGTTACATTTATGTATTAAAATAGTTTTATCCATATTTGAATGAAGAGCAAAAATTATTCATTAATAACTGCTGTTTTTTTCCTATTAATCATCTGTTCCACTTTCCAAGTGCAATCTTCTGAATATACTGCCCCTCTAATAGGTGAAGATGATTTATATGAAAAAAACGCGTCAATTGAAACATCAATAATTTTTAATTGGACTGTTTACAAAAATTCATCCTTTAATTACGTAGTTACTGTGGAGGTTAAAGGTTTTGGTTCCTGGTCCAAACAAGTATCCCCATCTTATTTTATTATTGATGAAGAAAATCCACATGAAATAGTTGGTTTAAAGGTAACAGTTCCGCAATTTCCTGAACGTAATGAAAGAGAAGGATTAATTCTTTTTACTTTTCGACCTTTGAATGGTACAGATAAAACAACCATTACGAAACATGCCGCTGTTCATGTTCTTGGAATTGTATCGGAAGAAGAAGAAAATTCTATTTTTGGTTTATTTCGAAATCCACTTCCTGAACCATTGGACAATCCTCTTGGCGCTTTTATTTTAAGTGTTATTTTATGGACTTTTATTGCGTTTGGGTTGTATTATTTTATTAAACTTGTTTTAATTGAGGTGGCAAAGAAAACAAAAACCATGCTTGATGATAATATCATTCAAATCATTCGAACCCCTTTTTTATTTATCATCATTTTGTTTGGAGCCTGTCAATCAATTTTTAAATTAAATCTAAGTCTAGGCCTTCAAGTTTCCATTAATCAGTTATCATTATTTATCTATGTAGTTGTCGGTGTTTACATGATATATCGTGTTTTTGATGAGGTACTTGAAGAAGTAACCATTAAGAAAGGTGGGAATACATCATTATTTGGATCGGTTCTTCGACCAGTGTTTCGAAAAATCGGTATCACTGTTATTATTATTGGAGGTTTAATATTTGGATTAAGTGTTATTGGTATCGAGGTTACGGCACTGCTTGCTGGTGCAGGAGTTCTTGGTTTGGTTATTGCATTTGCGGCGCAAGATACGCTTTCTAATTTTTTCAGTGGTATTCATCTATTACTCGATCGACCCTTTAAAATTGGTGATGTTATTTATTTAGAGACTGGTGAATATTGTCGGGTTGAAAATGTGGGTATGCGATCTACGAAATTATATAGTATATTTGATCATGAGCTCATTATACTTCCTAATAATGCGGTTGCTAATCAAAAGATTATTAATATTGTGAAACCAGATAAAAAAATACGTAAAAAGATTCAAGTTGGTGTTGCATATGGTTCTGATTTAAAAAAGGTTTCACAGATTTTATATGATGCTACTATGAGTCATCCAAATATTGTTAAAGATAAGGGTTTTGAACCGCAGGTTCGTCTGGCTAATTTTGGTGAATCAAGTTTGGATTTTACTATTAATCTATGGATTGATGAAGTTATGAATCAATGGAGAGTATTAGGTGATATTCGTGCAGAGATAGACACTCGATTTCGAAAAGATCATATTGAAATTCCTTTCCCTCAAAGAACTGTTTGGTTAAAAAGTATGGATGCTGATAAAAAAAAGAAGGAAGAAGTAGAGTAATATCTTTGTGTTAAGCGTATCATTGAAAAGCATTATTAATAATGATATGGTTATCTGATCGGTGGAGTGGAGAATTATGGTTTATTGTTCAAAATGTGGACAAAAAAATGAGGATAATGCTCAATTTTGTAATAAATGTGGAGCAAAATTAAAACCAACAGCCAAAGAATATGAAAAAGAATGGGAAAATCAATGTGAAAGAGAATGTGAACATGGTACTGAGAGGAGAGGCTTATGGCGTATTTTCTGGGGCATTGTCATAATTCTTATTGGTTTATGGATCCTCTTTGAGCTTGTATTAAAGAATCTAGCAGAACAATTTCCCAATCAAAACATTCCTGTTATTGATTTTCAGTTCTGGTGGATTATCGGTGCTGTTCTTGGAGTTATTATTATTGTTAGCGGTATTAAAATCATTTTTCGCAGATAATCTTAATACATTTTACACATATTTGCACAGTCAGTACAAATTAATTTGTGTTTTCTTTTCGATAGATGTATTCTTGTGTCTATAAAGAGAAATGAAAATAACAAAGCGATAAAGCCATATTGGATTTTTGCCGTTAATTCATACACTGTTACTATTAGAATAAATAGAGAATTGATCAATAATGCATTTGATATAATATGTATTATTCTATTATTTTTATTAACTATTGTTTCAAGATAGACAAATTCAATAAGAATTAATCCGCAAATAAAACCTATGAGTAACATGAATTTTGGATATTGTAATCGATAAATTATATAGAATGTGCTTAGGAAAATCGATATGATAAAACCAATACTTAATCCAAAACAACCAGTACAATATGAATTATTTCTGATAGTTAATATATGATTATAGAATTTCTCACAATCAGGGTGGTGTCCTTTTCTTTTAATTTTTTTTGTTAAATTATTTGTATTAATCGATTGAATATTTTTTTTATTTAATAGAGTTTTATACCACCCTGGAAACCATGCACTTGTAAGTCCAATGATACATGCAACGATAAATCCCAAGAAAAGAAATATTTTTTCATTAAAAGGCTTTATAATGACATTTTCAGAAGCATCGAAATAGATTATGATTATTAATAAAAATTCAGCGATTACGGATAATAAAAGATAGTAGCCTGAATGTGATTTACTTTTCAAATTAATCTCCTAAATTTTTTTAATACGTGTTGACCGGCCATATGTCGGTAAAGTGTTCGTTTTAACTTATTTTTTGAAAAAAAACCTGCAATATTTTTTGTATATGATCCATAGAAAAATTGGTAACATTTCCAAAGTTCTTCTTGTACTTGCATTCTTGTTAATGTTTCGGTGGGCATGATGGCATGTGCCATATCGTAATTTGCATAATTGGGGTCATGTATCCACCCTTGTTCTTTGGCTTTTTTATAATAGATAGTTCCTGGAAAAGGAGTAAGAGCGGTATAGATCGCAAAATCTGGATCAATATCTTGGGAATAATAACGAAGTTGCTCAATAGATTCCTGTGTATCGGACCTATTACCGATAACAAACATGGCATGTGAAAAAATATCATTATTTCGTAGTGTTTTCATAGCTTTATATGCATCTTTCTGATGTGCATTTTTTCTATATTCTTCCAGTGTTTTTTCCGAATGACTTTCCACTCCACACATGATCCAATATGTTCCAACACTTCGTAATTGTTCAATGGTTGCAGGATTGCTGGCTACATCATCAGTTCGTGCTTGTAAGAATAACATGACGTCTTTTTTACAATCTTTATTTTTAAGTTCTTGATACAGCTTTTTCCCCCGTGCTTTTATATTGAAATGATCATCAGCTAACCATAAAAATATGCCACCAAACGTATCATAGAGATATTCTATTTCGTCTGCTATTCTTTTTATTGATTTTGATCGCCAGACTCCATTCCAATGATTCCATTGCGTACAAAAAGAACATTTATGTTCGCATCCACGTCCCCCTTCCAAGATCATGTATTGGGTATTTTTTCCGGCCATCATACTAAAATGATAATCTTTGATATGATCTTCAACAAGATGATATGCGGGGTACGGAAGTGAATCTAGATTTTGAATCAAAGGTCTATTTTCTGTATGAACAATGTTATTGTTATGGTTAAACGATAATCCTTTGATTGTTATTGGATTTGTTCCTTTTTGAAGAGCTTTTAAAAGCTCCACGATGGTTTGTTCACCTTCTCCTCTAACAATGAAGTCGATTTCGGGAATATTTTGGAGTGATTCTTCTGGAACTGCTGTGAAATGGATGCCACCTACAATAGTTACTATTTCAGGATTTACTTGTTTGGCTATTTCAACAGTTCTTGCACAGGTATATGCATTACATGTGAATCCTGAAGTTAATACAATGGATGGTTTGCTCTGTTCAATATAATTTTCAATTCCTTGCCAACTCATCCTTTCAGCTTGGCAATCTAAGATTTCTATATCAATTTCTGGTAACTGTTTTTCTATATATGC
>CAZWQV010000014.1:0-8963 GCA_964636235.1 uncultured Thermoplasmatales archaeon | reverse complement strand
ATCATTATTCCGAGTAATGCCCAAATAATCACTAGACTATAAGCAATATCTTTTCTTTTAATGATCACACCTAATGTTATGATGGTTGCAATGATTAAAACTAAAATTGTCCAGATTTCAGGGCTAATATTAAACCCATTCCAATTTATTGTAACAAGTACTGCGGTGGCATTTGCTATGGTTGCCACAGTAATCCACCCAAGATAAACACTTATGGGAACATGAACAAATATTTTTTCATTTTTTGGCGCTTCTTTTATTCCTATTTTAAGGTTTAAATACATATATAATAATGAACAAAATAAGATTATCATTGGAACTAATGAAATTATTATTTGCTCATAATGCCATAAAAATATCCAAATAATATTCATAAGATTAGCAAGAATAAAAAAATACCCTATATCCTGTAAAAATTTCATTTCTTTTTTCTCTTTTTTAAAAAGATCTCGACCCTGATAAATAATAAATGCAATTAGCAGCAGGTAGATAACCCCCCAAATTGAAAATGTTATTCCAGCTGGAACAAAAAGATTTGGAATATTATCTGATAATTCTGCTGTTAATTTTCCATTTATTGGCAAAAGATTGGCAAGTGCATTGACGATGATTGTTGCTATAACAATAAGGATATTTCCTATTTGTAAAGTTTTTTTATTTATCATTTCTTCACAACCTTCGTGTAAGAAATGGATTATTAGTTTTAAAAATTACCTATTTATTTCTATTATAATGAATTTTTTATCGATATTAAGATAAATTATAGAAAAAAGGTGAAAATTATTATTGATTTCTAAGCATTGCTTGTGCAGCTGCAAGTCGAGCAATGGGTACTTGATATGGGGAACAGCTCACATAATCTAGACCAATATTATGACAAAATTCTATGCTGCTAGGTTCGCCTCCATGTTCTCCGCATATGCCTAGTTTTAATGTGGTTTTGCATTTTTTCCCTTTTTCCACTGCGATTTGTATCAGCTGGCCCACACCTGATTTATCAAGAATTTGAAATGGATCAAATTTGAACAATCCCTTTTCGATATAACCTGGAATAAATTTACCTACATCATCTCGGCTGAATCCAGAGGTCATTTGAGTTAGGTCGTTTGTACCAAAACTAAAAAATTCTGCATTTTTAGCTATACTGTCAGCTCGTAAGGCTGCTCGGGGAACTTCTATCATGGTACCAATTTTATATGAAATATTATCCGATCCATTTAGAATTTCTCTGGCTACTTTTTCAATGATTGCTTTTTGATGAGAAAATTCTTCAGCATGCCCGACAAGTGGAATCATGATTTCAGGTTGGACCTTTATTCCCTCAGCTGCAATATCTTTTGCTGCTTCAAATATTGCCTGGGCTTGCATTTCAGGAATTTCAGGATGCGAAATACCTAATCGACATCCTCTATGGCCAAGCATGGGGTTTTGTTCATGCAATTGCTGTAATTCTTTTTTTAATCGGGCAACAGAAATACCCCTTTCTTTTGCAAATTCTCTGATATCCTCTTCATCCTTTGGAAGAAATTCATGAAGCGGAGGGTCAAGTAATCGAATAGTGATTGGTTTTCCATTCATGATCTTAAATAATTGTTTGAAATCTTCTTTTTGATATGGTTTCAGTTTTGCAAGGGCCTTTTTCCTTCCTTCAATTGTTGGTGCAAGAATCATTTCTCTTACTGCTTTTATTCTGTTTCCTTCGAAAAACATATGTTCGGTTCTACACAAACCTATTCCTTCAGCACCAAAAGCTATTGCTTTTAATGCATCTCTTGGGGTGTCGGCATTTGTTCGAACGGATAATTTTCTTATTTCATCTGCCCAGGTAAGGATGGTTGAAAAATCAGTATTTAATTCTGGATCAACTGTTGCTAGTTTTCCAGTATACACATTTCCAGAACTTCCATCTAGAGTAATAAAATCTCCTTTTTTGAAGGTTTGATTTCCTATGGTAACCTTATTTTTCTGTTCATTAATTGTTGTTTGTTTGCAACCTGAAATACAACATTTTCCCATGCTTCTGGCAACAACTGCAGCATGACTCGTCATGCCTCCTTTTGCGGTAAGAATTCCAACAGCCACATCCATCCCAATGATATCCTCCGGGCTAGTTTCATTTCGTACGAGTATGACGGAATCGCCATCGTTTGTCATGGCGACTGCAGATTCGTTATTGAATACTATTTTTCCTACTGCTGCACCTGGACTTGCTGGTAGTCCTTTGGAAAGGAATTTGTCTTTGATAGGTCGTGTGTGATTAATTTGTTTATGGAGGAAATGACTGAGCTGTCTGGGTTGAATGCGCATGATTGCTTCTTCTTTTGCGATGAGATCTTCATGTACCATATCCACAGCAATTTTAACAGCAGCTTGAGCAGTTCTTTTCCCGGTTCTAGTTTGCAGCATGTAAAGTGTATTGTTCTGAATAGTGAATTCCATGTCTTGCATGTCTTTATAGTGTTTTTCAAGTTTAGAACTAGTTTCTAATAATTCATCATATAATATGGGCATGGTTTGCCGTAATGTTTTGATATGTAATGGTGTTCTTATTCCAGCAACCACATCTTCTCCCTGTGAGTTTATGAGGTATTCTCCATAAAATATGTTCTCACCAGTTGCTGGATCTCTTGAAAAACAAACTCCTGTCGCACAATCGTTTCCCATATTTCCAAAAACCATTGCTTGTACGTTAACAGCAGTTCCAATTAATCCTACAATTTCATTTATTTCTCGATATTTAATCGCTCTTTCGTTATTCCATGAATTGAAGACTGCTTTGATTGATAAGAGAAGTTGTTTTTTTACATCATTTGGAAATAAGATTCCTTTTTCCTTTTGAATCAATTTTTTATATTTTTTTACAAGTGATTGCAATGTGCTTGCGTCAAGTTCTGTATCGTTTTGAACATGTTTGTTTTCTTTAATTTTCTCTAGGATTTGTTCAAATTTTTCATGGGAAATTCCCATGACAACATTTCCAAACATTTGTATGAATCTTCTATAACTATCCCAAGCAAATGTTTCATTGTTTGTTTGTTTAGCTAATCCTTTTACAATCTCATCATTTAATCCTAAATTAAGAACAGTATCCATCATTCCTGGCATACTAACGGCTGCTCCGCTTCGTACAGATAATAATAGTGGATTTGTTGGATTACCGAATGTTTTATCCATGGTTTGTTCAAGTCTTAATATATTTTCATTAATTTCTTTTATACATTCATCAGGTAGTTTTTTTTGTTGTTCATTATAGATTTTGCATGTTGAGGTTGTGATGGTAAATCCAGGTGGGACTGGTACACCGATATGTGCCATTTCTGCTAGATTTGCTCCTTTTCCGCCTAAAAGATCTTTTAATTCTTTTTTTCCTTCTGTTTGATTATTGCCAAAGAAATAAACATATTTCATTTTTCTCAGTCCTTTGCGATTCGTTCATTTATCTGTTTTATTGGTGGTCTTGTTAATCTAATTTAAATTACTTGTCTGATATTTGCTAATTTGAAAAATCACCCTATGATTTAGAATGTGATTTACTATTGATTTTATTTATAATTGTCCACCCGAAATACCATAATATATTTAATATTTATCATTGTAATATATTTATATACATATTTAATATATAGACTAATTAAAAAGGAATTTTTATTTGTGTAATCACATTGAATGATCTGTAATTCCTAAAAAATGTGATTTATTGTAATTTTCGTCCAACTAAGAGATGGCACAATTTGAACATAAAGCTTGATTATCTCAATTTTTTTAAGAAAGATGAGAAGAAAAGTCTGGGGAAACTTCTCATTTTCTGCAGTTGAGATGGGATGGTAATGCACTAAAAAACTACCAGCCCAGACTTTTTGATTCCTTCTACTACCAAGGATACAATGGACCTTTAAGTATCTTTTTCGCAGGTGCTCGTGCAGTTATTTATTTCATTGGATAATTGAGCAGAAAATGGACGAAAAAATTGTATTTTTATTATTATAAAGAACCTGCCTCTTGTTTAAAGAAAAGAAGATTAATGACAAGGATCAATGCTGCAATAAAAAGAATGATTGAAATGCCAATAAATGGAATAATAAAATTATATTTATCTGCTAAGAACCCGATAATTGATGAAGATGGACTACCAAGAATGATCAGATTTGATCGATAAAAACCTAATTTTCCAGCACGTCCTTTTTCTCCCCATTGTTCCATAAGATAAGAAGAGATTACTGGAAATATAGCAGTTGCTAAAGCAGGAATAAAACTTATTAAAAATATAATCCAAATTGAATCTGTTTGAAGGATAATCAGCGTCCCTATCGCAGTGATGGAAGAAAGTGCTATTATAATTAATTTTTTATTGTATCTATCTGAAATGGAACCAATAATTGGTTTAAATATAAATCCGCCAAGTCCTAATATCCCTAATGCGATTGCTGCTTGAATTTCTGTAAATCCTTTTTCAACTACTAATAAAGATGGGAAAAATGACATATAACTAATCCAGGTAATGGCAATTAATAAATTCACTACGAAAACCAATTGGATTTTTTTATTTCTAAATATTTTCATTCCGTCTTTCACACGCTCTTTTATTGATACTTGATCGGGCAATTTTGTCGATTCTGTTGTTCCTTTATAAAATAAATAAATACTGATTCCACAGATGAAAGACCAGAGCAAAAAAAAGTATCGCCAATTATATACGCTGGCAATAGTTGCAGCAAGTATAGGTGCAATATAAGCAAGAGATCCAGCACTATCTCTAATTCCAAGTGCTTTGCCTCTTTTTTCCTTGAAGATGTCTGTGATCATAGAAATGCCAACAGCTGGATATGCTCCTGTTCCAGCTCCGAGTAGAAATAATGATGCAAAAAAGAAAATGTAGTGTGTGGATATTCCAATTAAAAAATAAGAAACGGTGAATATCGACATTGCAAGAAGAATGATTATTTTTCTACCTTTAATATCTGACAATATCCCAGATGGAAACTGCATAGCAGCATAAATAAGCCACATTGAGGTTAATCCAATTCCAGCTAAAGTCCAACTGAAATGTAATTCAGCTACAATTTTAGGAAGTAGATTTGATATGCTGTATCGTCCAGATAAAACGAGAAACCAGGCAAGTGATATGCAGCATAATGCTTTATGTTCTTTTGATAGTTTTATACGCATCTTTTGTTTGCTGGTGAATTAGAATATATATTTATTTTTTTGGGTTTTTTGCTATAATAAAGACCCTGTATTTTTATCATCGATGCCGAAGCATTCATTTTTTTCGTATGAAATACTAAAAAAATAGTAATAAAATGGTTAAAAAATTGAAAATGTTATAGATTAGTTATTGTTTATTTTTCTTTTGCATACATTTCACGTAAGGGAATGTAATAGACAAGAAGTGCGATAAATAGCCATAAAAGAAGACCTGGAAGAATTGGTGGAAACTCAAACAAGGTAATATTTAATCCAGAAATAATGATAAACGCGACAATAACACCGGTAAGAGCTTCTCCAGCAATAAGGCCGGCTGTTAATAATAAACCTGATCTAATAATTCGTTCTTTTGGTTTTACCTCAGTTTGTTTTATAGCAAGTTCCCATTCACTTGCTTCTTCACCATCATCTGAGCCATAGTTAGACTCAATCTTTTTATTGGTAATATGTCGAATGATGCCACCACAGAATATTGGTGTTGCAAGTGTGAATGGTAAGTAGATTCCTATTGCTACTGGTAGCACAGGCATGTTGATTAAAATTAAGACAAATGCTAGAACCATTCCTGCAATCACAAATGGCCATACCATTTCACCACCAAGTACTCCTTTTACAACACCGCTCATTAAAAATGCTTGTGGTGCAGGTAAATTAGTGGTACCAATGCCATATGCTTTGTCTAAAGCTGAGACGACGAGTGCTAATACTGGTGCGGCTGATAAGATTCCCACGATTTCAGCTAGTTGTTGTTTATAGGGGGTCGCTCCAATCATTTGACCTGCTGTCATTGATTGTAAGACATCCCCGGATATTGCTGCACAACAACAGATAACTGCGGCAATGAGTAATGCCACACCATAGGCATTTATATTTCCAGATAAACCGAATCCTAATAAAATAAGTGAAGTCAGGAGAAGTACAGACACGGTTACTCCTGACGTTGGGTTATTAGATGATCCTAATAAACCGGCCATATAACCCGCGATTGCACTTGCGATAAAAGCAAAGAGAATAGCAAAGATTGCCATAACTCCTGAAACAAGATAATTTTCCGATATCCAAACATAGAGAAGAAAAACAGGTATGGTCAATACACCAATGAGAATAAAGACATATTTAAAATTTAGATCTTTATCTGTTCTTTTTTTTGCTATTTCTTGCCCACTTTTTATACCGGCTACCGCTTCTTTGATTCCATCCGCAAGATTATGGCGAAGTTTAAAGATAGTCCATAAACCGCCGACAACCATGGCTCCTACTCCAATATATCTGATATAATTTCTCCATATCTCATAAAAACCGAAGAGATATTTTCCAAGCTCAAGATTACCTCCAGCCATGGTCATGGCTTCATTAATCTCACCTGCTGTAATTGGCATTGGAATCCCTGTGGCAACTGCTATCAATGGTGCAAGAATTGCCCAACCTAATAATCCTCCCACAAATACATATGAAGCAACCCGAGGGCCGATGATCCAACCCACTCCTAAAAGAGCAGGTGATGTTGCAAGACCACCATAGATTAAACCATCATGTTCCCCCCCACCAATATTGAATTTTCCAATATTGATGATTGCATGTATTTTTCCACTGAATGCATGCATGCCTACTTGACCAAATTTTAATACTGCTCCTAAAATTCCCCCAAGTAAAAGCCATATACCACTAACTCCAGATTGTCCTTTATTCTGTTCGTTGCCATCTCCAACCGTTGTGGTTAAAACAGCTGCTACAGCTAATCCTTCAGGAAATGGCAGATCTGTTTTGATTATTAATGCACGACGCAATGGAACCATCCATAAAACACCTAGTATTCCACCCAAAGCTGCCACAATAGTTGTTTCTAGATAGTGTATTTCAGTCCAAGTGCCAAGAAGTACCATGGCAGGGATAGTAAAAATGACTCCTGCTGCAAGAGCAGTACCAGCAGCGGCTCCCATCATCCCAATATTTACTTCGAGAATTGTTCCTTTTAAAGGTTTTAATAATGCAAAGGCCATAACTGCTCCGGGAATAGCAGCAGAAACGGTCATCCCGGCATATAAACCAAAATAAGCATTCGCAGAGCCGAGTATAATTGCAAGAAGTGCACCAATAAAAACTGCTTTAATAGTAAGTTCAGGTATGTTATTTTTAGCGGGAATGAATGATTCAAAGTGCTCTCGATGCGACATGAAGTTTCATGATAATAATATATTGTAAATTATATAAATTCATCGAAGCATTTTTTCAATTATATAAAGTGCATGACCATATCATTATTTTAAATCCTTAGACATATAAGGGCCATCACGTTTGTATCCGAATTTTCGATAGTAATTTCTGGTTCCTATACCTGCCAGAACGCTTACTTTTTTTGCATGATATGATTCAGATGCAATTTCTTCTGCTTTATTCATTAGTTTTTCACCCCAACCTCTATGTTGCCACTGTTGTTCTTTTGCTTTTGTTCCAACAGTAACGATTGGACCGAACACATGTAATTCCCTAACAAGCATAGTACGATTATTATTCGATGGATTTCTCATTCGCACAAGTCCAATAAGTGCTTTATTGGTTGTTTCTTTATAGGTTAAAAATAATTCTTCACCTTTAGATGCAGGATAGGAATCCATTGTGAATTTGATTTTATTTTCATTTATTGTTTGACCGGATTTATATTGAACATGACCTATTTCATGACAGCGAATACATTGGCATGATTCTCCTTGTTTTTTAAGTTCCTTTTGAACAATCATTCGTAAATCACCCCTTTTAACACCTGCTTTAATTAGATTTGCAGGGATGTCTCGTTGAATACGTTGAATTCTAACCCATGGAGGAACAATTTTTTTAATTTCAACAATGAGACTGACCAGCTCGTCTAATGAATATGGTTGATAGTCTCCTTTTTTCCACATTTCATAAAGTTTTGTTCTTGGTAAAACCAATGTAGGATAGATCTTAATGGCATCTGGTTTAAAACGCTCATCTTTAAATATTGTTTTGAACATGTTTAAATCCTGATTAAAATCTGATCCTGGAAGTCCTGGCATCATATGATAGATAACAGCAAATCCGGCATCTTTGACCCTCTGCGTTGCATTAATCGTATCATTTATATTATGTCCTCGATTGGTTAACTGATAAATACTATTGTTTGTGGTCTGTACACCTATTTCAACTCGAGTAGTACCTAAGGATAACATCAAATCGATATGTTCTTTTTTTAAGTAATCTGGTCTTGTTTCAATGGTTATATCACTGTTTTTTATGACTGCATTTTCAGCAATATCTTGTGCTTCGTGTATAGTTTTTGCATTACTATCTGATAGTGCATTAAGACATTGTGATACAAACCATTCCAGGTAATCTTTTGGATAACAGGTAATGGTCCCACCAAAGATTATTAATTCTACTTTATCAACTGTATGGCCCATGACATTGAATTGTTGTATCCTACTTTTAACCTGCATATATGGATCATAATTATGTTCTTGGGCTCTTCTTCCGGCAGGTTCTTTTCCCGTGTAACTTTGAGGAGTTCCCTCATCTGGCCCTCCAGGACAAAAGATACAAGGACTATCCTTTGGGCAGGGATATGGTTTTGGCATTACGGTAATAATGTAAACGCCTGAAACAGATCGGATTGGTTTTAATTTTAATATTTTAAGTATTTTTTTTCTTTGATTCTCTGTTGCAGCCGAAAGAATATCTGAATTTTTTGGAAATTGTTTCAGACCGTATGTTCTACATGCCCACAGTTTTAATTTTGTTAG
>CAZWQV010000013.1:33058-34128 GCA_964636235.1 uncultured Thermoplasmatales archaeon | reverse complement strand
TAGATAACATTTGTTTGCAACTTTTTTAAATATTTCATGATTTAGTTTATTATTAAAATAATTGAATTTTGAATTATTTGTTTCACCAATATTAAAAACTGAAAAATGATTTAATCTTAATGGTTGATGAACTTCAAAATATAAACAAATTGAACTCATTATTTATCCTCCTTAATCTTATGATTATTATTTAAAAAATTAATGTAATTCTCTAATGAACTTTTTTGATTCCATAAAAAATGTTCCCATACTTCATAAACACATTTTTCTTCATAGGTAGGGTCATCAGGTCGATCTTCAAATTCTTTTAATTTGGTTTCAGTCTCAACTATTAATTTTCTCCACTTATCAACTAGATCGTTCTTCATTAAAATTCCCCTCATTTTTTTAAAATATACCTAATCAGTTTGTCAAGAAGAAATCATTTGTTCATACAACTGTTTCGTCTTTTTTGCCACTGAATTCCATGAAAATAAATCGATCTCTTTTTTGCCATTTTCAGATAAAGCTTTATGTAACGGCGAGTATCGTAGAATTGAAATGATTTTATTTGCCATTTCATTAATATCCCAAAAATCAACCTTCAAACAATTCTTGAATACTTCAGAAACTCCTGCTGTTTTTGAAGTAATTGTTGGTGTGCCCGCTGAAATAGCTTCAAGAGCAGTAATGCCGAAAGGTTCACTTACGGATGGCATCACATAAACACTAGCAATTTGATAAATATATTTTACTTCCTCTTCAGTTAATAATCCTGTAAACATAATTTTATCGGCAATTCCAAGATCCGTAGCTTTTTTAATTAACTGTGGTAACATATCACCTGTACCAGCAACCACGATTTTACAATTCTCATAGGCTAAAACTTTTTGTGCCGATTCTAAAAAAAATTCCGGTCCTTTTTGCAGGGTTAGCCTCCCTAAAAATAGAACTATTTTCTGCTTCTTTCCTTTGGATAGAGGATAAACAGCATTATAAATAGTACTAATTTTTTCAGGATTAATCCCATATTTTTCAACAATTACATTTTTAGTAAAATTACTTACAGCAATAATATGATCTGCTTTTTC
>CAZWQV010000013.1:15384-33048 GCA_964636235.1 uncultured Thermoplasmatales archaeon | reverse complement strand
ATTAGGATTAAGCCAACCAGATCGATCATATTCAGTGGAATGGATAGTAAGAACGAGAGGAATTTTTAATTTTTCTTTTATAGCTATCCCGGCTTTCATGGTAAGCCAATCATGACAATGAATCAAATCATAATCGCCATTTACTCTAGACACTATTAGATGATTATATCGATTTACTTTTTCAAAAAATTCACCATATAATTCTTTATCTTCTGGTCTATCATATGGAAAAATATCTATTTCACCAACCTCCTTAATGATTAAATTTGATTTATCACTTGATACATGTTTACCAGTTTTAGGCATATAAAAATCAATGGAAACATCTTCATCTGCAAGGCTACGAGTAAGTCCATAACAATGTGTTGCAAGACCACCAGCTTTGAATGGTGGATATTCCCAACCTATCATTGCAATTTTCAATTAAATCACCAAATGTCATATTAATTATTAATTCGAATTTATGTTGACCTCATTTCCCCAACAGCCTCACAAAAGGTAATCCAAATTCAAACAATAAGTAACTTTATTATATTGAAAAAATAATAAATATTTACGATTGTTTTCCTCGTTTTTTTCTCACAGAATCTGGTATTCTTATTGTTTGATGATTGTTTTTCAATTCGAATGTAAGCTTTTTATTTTTTCCATATTTCACATTAATTTTATCTTCACGTGCAAGCCATCCCAATGCAGCGAACACTTCATCGGTTTCTAAATCAGAATATTGTACCAATGATGATATATCTAGTTTCCCTTGAGTATTTAGAGTATTCCATACAACACCCGCATCACTACCAATTTTTTCTAATAAATTTGTGTCACCTATATTGTAAATTAATCCAATTTTAGTATGCTGAATATTTATTTTATTTTCTCTTGCAAGCCAACCCACTGCCCCATAAAATTGATCATTTTTTACTTTTGTATTTTTTATAAGCTTGGTCTGAGGAAGGGCACCGTTAGAGTTAAGTGTTTCCCATATCTTACCAGCATTTCGACCATACTCTTCAATGATATTTTTCATAAGGATTACCTTCTAATTTCAATTACTAAACATTATGATTTATTAAATATGACTTAAAAATGAATAGGAAACAGATGTAAAATAATTAAATAACTATGCTATTTTTCTTTTATGCAAAATTGTTTTTCCTTTATCTGTAATATAAGCCGTTCGAAGTTTTCCTTGCCTTTTTGTAAAAACCAATCTATTTCTTTCTAAACTCTCCACTCTATCAACTGTGGTTGAAAATGAAATTTTAAATTTTAATATGATTCTATTTCATAATATAATCATGTGCACCAGCGCGCATTGCTTCAACTGCGGTATCTTCACCAATTTTTCCAGATACAATAATAAACGGTAAATCGTGGTACGAATCTTTTAATAATCTCAATGCATCCAATCCACTAAAACGAGGTAAAATATAATCAGAAATTATGATATCTCATTTTTTCTCTTTCAATGCTTTCCTCATTGCCTCAGGTGTTTCAATACGCTCTACATTTGGATGATAGCCATCTTTTTTCAGCTCTCTTGTAATTAAAATTGCGTCATTTTCAGAATCTTCTACAAGAAGAACATTAAGTATAGCACTCATATCTCAGTCTCCCTAATTGTAAAATAAAAAATTGATTCTTCTCCAATTTTACTTTCAGCCCAAATTTTACCACCATGACGATTTATTATCCGAGATACAATACCTAAACCAATTCCAATCCCTGGAAGTTCATCGTTAGAATGAAGTCTTTGAAAGGGAACAAATAATTTATCAGCATAAGCCATATCAAACCCAGCACCATTATCCTTGATAAAGAAAACCTTTTTTCCATTCTTTGCAGTTTTACCAATTTTAATTTCTGCATTTTTATTTTTACTGGTAAATTTCCAAGAGTTACCAATAAGATTACTCATTGCTAAATAAAGAAGATGTTTATCACCATTAACAATAAGATCATCATCAATATCTATTTTCACCCTTCTATTAGGATTTTCCTTCTGGAGTTCATTTATTATTGAGTAGGATAATTCAGAAAGATTTATTTTTTCGTGTTCGAATACATGTCGTGTAATTTGGAATAATATCAATAAATCATTAATGATATCTGACATACGCTTCGTTGCTTTTCGTACTCGAATTATATAATCCTTGCCTTCATCATCCAATTTGTTGGAATAATCTTCTAATAATGCATGACTAAAACCATCGATACTTCGTAATGGTGCACGAAGATCATGACTAACAGAATAACTAAAAGCTTCTAACTCTTTATTAATTGATGCAAGTTCAGTTGCATTTTGTAATAAATTATTATTTAATCTTTTTATTTGTTCTTCGTTTTTTTTACGCTCGGTTATCTCTTGAACAACCCCAATCATACGAATAGGTTTTCCATCTCTATCGCGAATTAAATTACCTATTTCTTTGACCCAATGGATGGAGCCATCAGGCCAAATAATGCGATGCTCGATATCTTGTTTTACATTTTTTTCAATACAATTACTTATTGAATCGATAACAATATTTTTATCATCTGGATGAATACAATCTAAAAATGCTTCATATGTTTTGCCAAACGTATTCTTTTTAAAGCCAAACATAGGTTCTATCTGGTCAGACCATGCTAGGTCTCCTGTTTCAATATTGTAATCCCAGCTACCAATTTCAGCGGCTTTTTGAGCTAATCTATATCTCTCTTCACTTTTTGCCAATTCTTTTTCAGCTACTTTAATTTGAGTGATATCTTCAAAGGTTGTATAAACTTGATAAGGTTTTTTTTCACCATTTCTAAACTGGGGAACTGAATTAACATTTATCCATGTATACTTATTATTTTTTTGATTAAGAACACCCATAATAATATTTTCAACTTTTTTACCACTTTTTAACGAAAGTATTGAAGGGTGATCATTTTCCTTAAAATCAGTTCCATCCTCATGAATAGCTCTCCAACGTGGGTCTGAAGAAGTTCTTCCTTGCATTTGATCACTTTTTAAACCAAGAATACGTTCAGCAGCAGGATTACATGAAATAATCTTACCATCTCTCCCCTGATAGATAACCCCCTGAGACATTGTGGCAAATAAATTTCTATATTTTTCCTCGGAAATTTTTAAATCTTCCTCAGTTTTTTTTATTTCTGTTATATCTTCAAGAAATCCATCAATTCGTGTAATGTTTTTATTTTGATCAAGAATTGGAAACGCTTCATCTTTTACCCATTTAATAGTCCCAAATTTTGTTACTATTCTATAAGTGAGGTTTATAACTGTCTTTTTTTTCCGATGCTTCTCAATAGATTGCCAGAGATCAACTTTATCCTCAGAATATACAATTGTTGACCAAAGTTCAGGCTTTTTATAAAATTCATTAGCTGAATATCCTGTAATTTTTTTAATAGCATCAGTTACTAATATGGTAGTTGAATTTTCATCCGGTAATGCAGAATAAACAACAATAGGCAAATTATGAAAAAATTTTTTAATTATAGTTAAGTTACCATTTTTCTCAAATTCTTTATCATTGAAGTTATTGTTTACTTCTTTTGATTTTGCTTTATCGGAAATAATGATCCCTCAAGTTAAAATTATTTTATTCAATTTTTCGAATTTATATCAAATGATTATAGAATTATTTGTTTGTAATATCTTAATTTTATTTATATAACAATAACTTAAATATAATTAAGAAATGAATAGGAAATGATTATATTATAATACATATAATTTGATAATTCATATAATTCCAAGTGTTATTTACTGAAACATACCTGGTACTGTGGCTTGTTGAGATTGCGGTATTTGTTGAGATTGTTTATTAATTCTTTTAATCTCATTTTCTAGATTTTCAGCTTCTTCATATAATGGTTTAAGATCAAGATTAATACCTGGTAGCATATCATCAACAACTTCTAATAATCTTCCAGCGGCTCTTGAATCAGGATATGCAATATGAGCTTCAGTCATAAGACAAAGCATGTCTTTATTTCTTTCTGATTCAGCAGCTAATAATGCTCCATTTAAACCTGAGATAAACCCTTCTTTTGTATTTTCAATTTTATACTTTTTTAGGGTATCAACCATTTTTTGGGTACTTCCAACGCCAAATACATCAACTTGATTTTCTTCTTTTTCTGTTGATTTAATTCCTTCTAAACCTAAAAAAAATGATATGTTATTTTTATCTCCCCATTGTTGCAAAGCATCTATTAATGGGTATATAGCTTGATTAGGAATTGGAAATTCAGTCACAATAGTCAATAAATGGTCACAATCATTTTTTTTACCACATATCTCTTTTTTTGCATGGTAAATTCTCACAGGTGGCAAGGGTTTCGAGTTTCGAATGATAACTGATGGTAAAAAGTACCTTGATTGAATAGATCCTATGAGATCTAATTTTAGTGAATTTGCAATATAATTTCCAGCAATTGAACCAATTAATCCTATGGTAGGAAAACCTAGTAAAATCATCGAATTAGACAAATCAATTTTTTTCTTAATGTTAATGGAAATTTCTTTAATGATTAATCACCTTATAAAATTAAAATACAAAAAGGTATAAAATAATAACTTAAAAATAAGTTAAAAGTAAATGCAATATAACTTTTTTTTAAATAATACACTACTAATTAATTACAATGGTCGGATCACCAAATAATATCCACTCTTCTAAATTAAATTGATTTAACCAAAACGCTCCACCAAAAGTTCCTAATTGCATCGCATTTTCATCATTTAGGTAATAAGAGATACTATCTATCCATATATCACCAATACGCCTTGTACCTTTTTGATAGGATTCAAAAATACCCATTGTCAACTTACCATTTAATGATTGAGTACATAATGAACTTGGTAATAACGTACCAAGAGTAGTACAAGCAAAACTTGCTATTGCTCCTCCAGTTTTATGTTCAACAAAAGTCCAAGCAATCGGATCATCTGTATGATTGAAATCTCCACAAGAACAGGCACTAATTATGGCCACTGGAAGCATTTCACTATTTTGTAATTGTAAAACATCACTAGATTGGTATAATGAAGGATTTATGATTGGGCCGGGAAGCCATATTTTACCAAAAAACGATGGAGGATGCGTTCCCCATGCTTGAGGATAACCATGTCCAGCCATTAATAATAAATTACATCCTTCTGAAATTGCATTATTAATATTTTCAGTTGAAATAAATTGAGTATCCAGATCATTCAGATCCGTTGCATAAACTTTTTTAACAGCATAATCTGGTAGCATTTGAGCTACTTGGTTACCCATAAATTCTCCTTCCCATGCAATGTGGACATTATCGGATGGATATACTAATTTTATTATCAAATCTCTCCATAATGAGTGAGTATCTCCACCACAAACCGTAAGGTTATGTTTCCATATAGCATTATTATTATAATTCTTTTCATATTGGATTATTTTATTTACAGCGTAATCGACCTCTTCTTTTGATGTACAGAGCAATCGGCCGAGGGCAATATCTGGATTAATATCAATAATATCTATTTGTTGTGTTTCATTTTTTTCTGCAAACCTCATATTATTATTTGTATCCCAACTACAAAAAGTACCATTTTCAAAAAAAAGATCTGCATAATATAAATCCGATATATACTGATTAACCATTTGAAATACATCCGGTTGAAGAAGATTCATTTGCTTATTTAAAAAAATAGTTTCATTAGATGAAGAATCAACATTAATTCGAGCATATCTAATAGGAACTTGTTGCTTACTGCCTACTAACATAACATAGGATGTATTCCATTCTCGATTTACTTTAGCAATAAAAAGCTTTATTGTCTCAGCGTTATCTCTTCCTTGTTTATATTCTAAAAGTGAAATTTTTTGTGTGATAATGTTTTCGATCGATATGATCTTAGTGCTTAAGTTGTTATTATTTTTATAAGTGGATAATGGTATTAAATTATCAATAAATGTTTCAGGTGCAATTATTATGAAATTGACATTTTTATTGGATGTCGAATTAACTGAATCTGATACTATTTGAATCGATGAAAGAAATAAAAGACAGATTAATGTAAAAATAAATATTTGGATTCTCTTTTTTTTCATAAAATTCCTCTAAAATCTATATAGGTTCTGCCTTGAAAAGCTTTATTGACGTTTTATAAAAATGGAATTGATAAGTCAAATTGAAATTAATATTATTAATATATTTTTTAATCATTTCTTAGTTATTTTTAAGTCAGTATTAAATAATGCATTAAATTGAAAATAGTAATAATAATGGAATTTGAAGTATATTTATATAAATTAATGGAAATGGTACAAGGGTATTATAAAAAAAATTTTAATTAATAAGTGAATAATTGAAAAGTGATACAGATGGTATATAAAAGAATAGTATTACCGATAGATGGTTCGAAAATGGCAAAAAAGGCAGAAGATAAAGCACTGGAAATAGCAAAAATACTGGATTTACCAATCAAAGCTATTTATGTTATTGATATGAATATTTATTCAGATACAATTTCAAATGATCAGACTTCAACTTATTGGGAAAACATTTTGAGAAATGAGGGATTAACTCTTCTTAAGGAAATTAAGAAAAAGGGAGAAACAAAAGAAGTTCATGTTACAACTAAAATCTTAACTGGTCATCCAAGTGAGCAAATTATTAAAGAAGCAGGTAAAAATGATTTAATTATAATGGGAAGTAAAGGAAAAAGTGCATTTGATAGAATATTACTTGGTAGCATTACAGAAAATGTACTTCATCATTCAAATGCATCCGTTATGATTATTAGATAAATTTTATTAAGAAAATTCCACTAATCATTTAAATGATTCATAAATACTACTTATATTAAATTTTAAGAGAAGTTTGGGATTAAGATGCATGTTTGATTCATAAATAACATATTTGATTAATAAACAGTTTTTAGTATGAACAATAAAAGAAAAATAATGTATCAATATTATAAATAATTATTAATATTATTAAAATAATTAATATTAAAATATTATAAAAATGAAAGTATTGATACTTTTGATTCATTTATTTATTAATTATTTTTGAATTATTTTGCAGTTATGTATAAATAAAGTTGTTAAATATTCCATGTATGAAAGGGTTGTTGAGTCTCATGGTTAATTTATAAGTTTTTATATCCCATCCCATCCCCACCATCCCTCACTAAGAATTAAAAACCATGATGACTCTACAATGCTTTATGGTAAAAAAGAAGTAAAAAATCGATTTTATCTTTTAAGTTACCAATTTTTATAATATCAAAATCAAATATTAATTATATAATTAATCCTATTAATGGTATTAAACTGTTTTTAATTCATACTTAATTTATTTTTAAGTTATTTCTTTATATACAATTTTACCTTATTTTTGCTGTGTTTACATATGAAAAACAATAATTCTAATAACATAAAAAATAACTTTAATAGGATACTTGTACCTGTTGATGGATCTGATTTATCAAAAAAGGCAGCCAAAATTGCTTGCTCTCTGGCAGAGAAATTAAAAAAAGATGTAATTTTTTTTCATGTCATGGATGTTCCAGCAGAGGTATTTCCGCCTCAAAATGAAACATATAATCCAGCTATTGATGAAGCTCTTCGGAAACAAGGAAGCTCAATACTTAATTCTTTTAAAGATGAATGTAAAAAATCAGGTATTAACATAGAAACAAGACTGGTAGAAGGAATACCCGATGATGAAATAATTAGTGAAGCAAAAAAAGATGATTTAATTATAATGGGAAGTAAGGGACAATCAGCTATTGAAAGAATTTTTATTGGAAGTGTTACTGAGAAGGTTATGCATCATACCATTGCTACAGTTATGATTGTTCGTTAGATGCTTTATCAAAATTAAATATGTGGAAAATAAAAAATATATGATAACTAAAAATATTATTTTCTAAAAAAGTCATATTCGAGGTGAAGAAACATGGGAGATAGTAATCAAAATAGGTCAGAAGCAGTTGATTATAAAACGATTAAAGACCGAGAAAGTGTCAATCCAAATGAAATAGATCAATCATCAAATAATGAATTAGTTCAATGCTCAATTTGTGGAGAAAAGCATGTGAGAAGCATTATGCATGGATTTGAAGTGAAAGGAAAGAAAAAATATATTTGCCAAGGTTGTGCTGATACGGTGCATGGTCTTGTATAAAAATAGAGGTTGAAAAATATGTTATCAAAAATACCAATAATATTAGAGAAAATTAAGCCGGATGATTTAGATAAAGAAATTTTACGAGCAGGTATCATTGCAGAATATGATGCCATTAATCTTTATGAACAAATGGCTTCATTAGCTCAAAATAAGCATATAAAAAAAGTAATGCTGGATGTGGCAAGGGAAGAAAAAGAACACGTCGGAGAATTCCAGACACTTCTCTTACAACTTGATAAACAGCAAGTTGAAGAAATGAAAGAAGGAGAAGAAGAAGTCAAAGAGCTTACTGGATAATGTTTAGAAGGTGTTTGTTTTGAAAAAAATAGCAGTTATAATTGATGATTTCTTTGAAGAATCTGAATATTTTCAACCAGTTGGAGTATTGTCGACAGCAGGTTATGAAATAATAAATCTTGGACTTAGAAAAGGAAAAATTGTCAAAGGGAAAAACGAACAAAAAGAAGTTGATATTGATGAATCAATTAATGAAAGTTCGATTGATGATTTTGATGCCTTATTAATTCCAGGCGGATATTCACCAGATAAATTACGATCACATGATGAAGCGGTTGCTTTTGTTAGAGATTTTGTAAAAAGTGGAAAACCAGTTTTTTCAATATGTCATGGCCCTCAGCTTCTCATTTCAGCTGATGTTCTGAAAAATAGAAAAATCACTGGTTGGAAATCAATCATACAAGATATAAAAAACGCTGGTGCAGATTTTATTGATCAAGAGGTAGTTATTGATGATAATATCATAAGTAGTAGAAGTCCAGCAGATTTGAAACCGTTTATTAAGGCAACTTTAAACAAATTAGAATAAATATGGAGGAAATAATAAAATGGAAACAAAAATGAAAGAACATATAGGTAATTTAATAAAAGAAGATGATTGGAAAAAAGAAAAACATATCCCAGTAATAGAATGTCCAGATAGTATTTATAAAGATACTATGGCCGATATTACTGTTGGTCTAGGAAAAGAAATCGCTCATCCTAATACCACAGAACATCATATTCGATGGATAGATGTTTATTTTCATCCTGAAGGAGAAAAATTTCCTTATCAAATTGGTCATTATGAATTTAATGCTCATGGTGCGAGTGTAAATGGACCCAATGAAAGTACGATTTATACACATCATAAAATAACTACTAGTTTTAAAACCAGTAAACCTGGTACTCTCTATGCAGTAGCATTATGTAATATTCATGGACTCTGGCAATCCTCAAAAACTATTGATTTAAAATAAAGCAATACGTAAGAGGAGATTATTACTAACAATGGATAAGAAAATGCTTTTGTTTTTAATTGGAACTTGGTTTCTTTTTATGATTCTTGCTATTATTAATGCAGGATTACGAAACAATATTTATAGGCCAATGATTGGAGAATTGCGTGCTCATCAATTGAGCACGATTATTTTCATAGCATTAATTTTCATTGTTACATATATAATAATGCAATTATCAACAATCTCCTTGACCTCCTCCGAAGCATTTCTTATAGGTATTTTATGGATGTTATTTACAATTAGTTTTGAATTTATTGCAGGTCATTATCTATTTGGAAACTCGTGGAATAAATTACTAGGAGACTATAATATTTTAACTGGAAGAATTTGGATTTTTGTTCTTCTTACCTTAATATTTACACCGTATATAGTAAATAAAATCCGATAAAAAGAGAAGGGTTTGATTATGAAAAATGAAAGTATCTCTCTATTTAATTTAGATGGAAAGAAGGCAATTGTTACTGGTGCAAGTAGGGGACTTGGAAAAGCAATAGCAATAGGCCTTGCGAACGCAGGTGCAGATGTTATTGTAACTGATGTATTAGACACATCTGAAACAGTTAATGAAATAAAAAAAACTGGTAAAAATTCATTTGGGATAAAAGTTGATGTTAGTAATAAATCTGAAGTAGAAGCAATGGCAAAAAAAGTCGTTGAAAAATTTGGTCATATTGATATTTTAGTAAATAATGCTGGAATTCTAAGATCAAATAATGCAGAAAAATTAGCTAAGGAAGATTGGGATAAAGTTTTAGAAGTTAATCTAACTGGTCAGTTCCTTTGTGCGCAGGCGATAGGGAAAATTATGATTAAGCAAAAATCAGGAAAGATTATCAATATTGCAAGTGTTGCAGGGCTCTTTGGTAATCCTTCTTCAGTAGCATATGGTGCAAGTAAAGCTGGAGTTATCTCGATTACTAAGACCATGGCGGCCGAATGGGGGAAATATAACATAAATGTAAATGCGATTTGCCCAGGCGTTTTTGCTACTGACATGACTGATGAATTTTTGAATGATAAGGATTTTATGCAAATGATAAAAACACAGGTTTCCCTTTCACGCTACGCAAAGCCAGAGGAGTTGATTGGTACTATTATCTATTTAGCTTCTTCTGCATCTGATTACGTCACGGGTCATGCGCTCGTTATCGATGGTGGCTGGACAGCTGGTTTATAATAGGATGCAAGGACTATGGAAAAAGATGTATTTACTTATATGATAGGTGGTAAGGCGGGACAAGGAATTAAAAAAGCTGGGATTGTCGCTGCTGATTTTTTTACTCAAATGAAAAGAGAAGTTTTTCAGATGAATGATTATCCTAGTCTAATTAGAGGGGGTCATAATTTTACGGTTGTTAGTACATCCAAATCCCCTATTAAAAGTCATTATATGAAAGCTGATTTGATAGTTGCCCTTGATCAACGTAGCTATGATATTCACAAGGATCATCTTACAGAAAATGGTATGATAATATGTAATGCTGATAAAGTAAAAGGAGATGGTATAGGAATTCATATATCATCAATCTCAAAAAAATATGAAAATCATGATTTGATAGAAGGTGTATCAGGTATAGCAATTCTTACTGCCTTATTAAAAATTGATAAAAAAAGATTAGATGAAATTATAAAAAAAGAATATGGAAAAGGCAACAAAGACAATTTATCATTTGCTCACAAGATTTTTGATCAGGCAGGTGAAAAAATATCAGAAAAGATTACCTTAAAAAATGGGGATAAAAAGAAACGATGCCTATCAGGTAGTGAAGCCATTGCTCTTGGCGCTGCAGCTGCGGGTCTTGATTTATATTTTGCATATCCAATGACTCCAGCAACACCTGTACTTCATTTTTTTGCAGAATATGGTAAAGATTTAGGCGTAGTTTCTATTCAACCAGAAAATGAAATAGCAGTTGCTAACATGGCAATTGGTGCATGTGTTACTGGAGCAAAATCTATGATTGGTACAAGCGGAGGTGGATTTTGCCTTATGCAAGAAGCTTTTTCCTTAGCAGGGATGACAGAAGCTCCGGTCTTGTTTTATTTAAGCCAACGACCAGGACCAAGTACCGGTGTTCCTACTTATACTGAACAGGCTGATTTATTATTTACCCTTTATCCTGGGCAAGGAGAATTTCCTCGAATTGTTGCGTCACCAGGAACAATTGAAGAAGCATATTATTTAACTGGTGAATTATTACATTTGATTTGGAATTTTCAAACTCCTGGTGTTCTTCTATCAGATAAACATTTAAGTGAAAGTAGTAACACAAGTGATATAAATCCAAATAATATCAACTGGGCGAAACCACATCTATCCACAAGTTCGCACTATAAAAGATATGAAGATACCAAAACAGGTATTTCGCCTCTTTTATTTCCACCTTCACCTCAAGTTATTAAATGGAACAGTTATGAACATGATGAATTTGGTTTCACCACTGAAAAAGAAGATTTAATAACAAAAATGCATATGAAACGTTATACCAAATTAGAAACGATGATTGATTATTTAAGAAATAACATTAAGATGGTTAATGTATATGGTCAAGGTCCACCATATATTTTTACCTTTGGATCGACAACCATGAGTGTTTTAGAGGCTCTTAATTATGCAAATATGACTGCAACTGTAGTGCAACCAATTTATTTACAGCCTTTTCCAGAATGGGAATTACAAAAATTTCGAAAAAAAGATGCTATTGTGGTTGAACAGAATAGTACTGGTCAATTAGAGCAATTACTTATAGATAAAATTAGGATAAATCCAGTTCGTTCTATTAGACAATTTAATGGTAGACCTTTTGATCCCGTTGAATTAGGAAAAAAATTGAAGAAGGGAGTGTAATTTTATGAATAATGATTATTCCACAAATGCGGAAATAACATGGTGTCCAGGATGCGGTAATTTTGGAATTCTCAATGCTTTTAAAAAAACGATAAGCGTTCTTGAGGAAAACAAAATAAAAAAGGACACAATTGTTATTACCGCGGGTATAGGTTGTCATGGAAAAATTTTTGATTATATCAATTTAAGTGGAATTTATTCTATTCATGGCCGAAGTGTTGCCACCGCACAAGGATTAAAATTAGGTAATCCCGAATTAAAGGTAGTAGCGTTTTGTGGAGATGGAGATGCATATGGTGAAGGAATTGCCCATCTCATCTTTGCTGCAAAAAGAAATACGGATATTACGGTTATTGTCCATAATAATGGCACCTATGCGCTAACCACAGGTCAGTTCTCACCAACCAGTAAAAAAGGATTTAAAGGCCCCTCAATGCCGGAAGGAAATATTGAGCATCCATTAAATCCACTCAGCTTAATGCTTGAAGCTGGCGCTAGTTTTGTAGCCAGAGGGTATGCTGGTGATATTGATCATCTTTCAGAATTATTGGCTCATGCAATTATGCATAAAGGTTTTTCAATTGTTGATATCTTACAACCAAGTGTTGTTTTTAATAATACATATAAACTTTATAATGAGATTACTGAAAAGATAGAAAAACCTGTTGAGAAAATTGAAGAAGCAGTTAAACTGGTAAAACAATTGGATAAGAAAATTCCTATTGGAATTATATATAAGGATCAAAAAAGCATTTTTCATAAAGAATTATATCAGGATTTTAATCCAGTTCATAATTCAAAAAATAAGAAACAACGATTGGATGTTATCAAAAAATATCTCTCTTCATATGAATAAAAAAATGTGAATGTATTATGAAACATAGAAACGCTCGTATCTTATTAATCCTAGTACTATTGGTAATCATTCAGATTAGTAGTCTGAAAATTTCTGCTCAACCATATGTTGGTGAAGATGATACCTATATCAAAGACGTTTCAATCGGTGCCTCAACAGAATTCTATTGGACCATTTATCAAAATTCATCAACATTATATTCTATATCTTTCACAGTTGAATTAGCAAAGGAGTTATCATATAAGATAACACCAAATAAATTCATATTATCTGATAGAAATCCATATCAAATAGTGTCATTAAATATTTCAATACCAAATTTTCCTGATAAAGAACGGTACAATGGTACCATTATTTTTTCCATTAGAGAATTAAATAATACGAATGTTGAAAAAATTTCAAAAAATTTTGAGATTAATCTTATTGGCGCGTCATATATTGGCGAAGAAAATACTCTTGTCGGTGGATTTCAAAACCCTCTTCCCAAACCTTTTGACAATCCCTATGGAGCTTTGGTATTAAATATTATTATTTGGCTTATTATTGCTATTATTGTTTATTTGATATTAAAAATTATTATTACTTCACTTGTCAAAAAAACCAAAACAAAATTTGATGATGCAATAATAGCAATTATTCGAAAACCTATTATTATTATCGTTATTCTTTATGGAATAATCACATCCATAATACGATTAGGCATTCAAATTGGTTTACAAGAGACTATATTACAGCTTTTTACATTTTTTGTGCTCGGTATTATCATCTATGTCTTCTATAAAATATATAATGAGCTTTTAGAAGAAATAACAATGAGACGGGGAGGTAACACATCTACCTTTAGTAAAGTATTAAAACCCATATTTAGGATAATTGGTGTTGTTGTTATTATTATTGGTGGTTTGATTTATGGCCTTAATATTATCGGTGTCCAAGTAACAGCAATTCTAGCTGGTGCAGGAATATTTGGATTGGTTATTGCTTTCGCTGCACAGGAAACACTATCTAATTTTTTCAGTGGCATTTATCTTTTACTTGATAGGCCTTTTCGTTTAGGAGATATAATTTTATTGGAAAGTGGGGAATATTGTATTGTTGAAAATGTTGGAATGAGATCTACAAAATTATATAGTATATTTGACCATGAACTTATAATTCTACCAAATAACACCATGGCAAATCAAAAAATAATAAACATCGTTAAACCAGATACAAAAATACGACAACGAATAGAGGTTGGTGTTGCCTATGGATCAGATGTTGAAAAAGTAAAGACAATTCTTTATGATTCAGCGGCAAATCATCCTAATATAATAACGAATGAAGGGCAAGAACCAATAGTTCGATTTACTGGTTTTGGTGATTCAAGTTTAGATTTCTTGTTAATATTTACAGTAGATGATGTAATGAATCAATGGAAAGTAAAAAGTGATATCATAACTGAAATCGATAAACGATTTAGAAAAGAACATATTACCATTCCATTTCCTCAACGAACAATATGGTTTAATGAGGTTACAAAAAATGAAGAATTGGTAAAGAATACATCAGAAATAATGAAAAAAATGCGGTGAGAGAAAAAATGACCACAATAAAAATTGATGTTACGGGTGAAACTTGCCCAATTCCCTTAATTGAATTTCGAAAAGCAGTGAGGAAAGCATCATCAGGAGATATTATTGAAATTCATGGTACGCATGCAGCTTCCAAAAAAGAAATACCAATGGCTGCTGAATCGCTTCATTTGAAAATAATGGAAATAACTGGGGATGATACTCAATGGAAGATACTCATAAAAAAATAAAATCTAAAAAACGGGAAGAGGAGAAAGCAACACTAATTGTACATAGCGGTGAGATGGATAAGATTTATAGTGCATTTATTATCGCAAATGGTGCCCTTGCTATGGGAATGCAAGTTACCATGTTTTTTACATTTTGGGGTTTGAATCGATTGAGAAAAGGGGAGCTAGAAAAAGGACCATTATCTAAGATGAATCTATTTGGTCTTGGTAAATGGATGATAATGAGAAGAATGAAAAAAAATAATGTGGCGAATTTAGAAACGATGCTTAAAGATTATATTGAACTGGGTGGGAAAATTTTAGCCTGTGATATGACCATGCAATTAATGGGTATTTCAAAAGATGATTTAAGAAGCGAGTATATTAGTGATTACTGTGCAGTTGGAAGCTATGTTAATGAAGCTAAGCATTCAACCATTACTTTGTTTATATGATATTGATAAGGAGGATAATATGACTGAACAACATATATATATGGATAATTCAGCAGCGACTCGTCTTGACGAAAAAGTTTTAGAGGAAATGAGGCCTTATTTTTTTGATATTTATGCAGTAGCAACATCAGAATTTGGTTATTCCTTAGGTCTAGAAGCTCGTGATGCTTATCAAAAAGCACGTCAAATTATTACGCAAAGACTACATTGTAATGAATCAGAGTTCATTTTTACTTCAGGAAGTACGGAATCGAGCAATATGGCTATTAAAGGCGTTGCTTTAAGTAATAAAAAGAAGGAAAAAAATCATATAATTACTTCTAAAATTGAAGATTTTCCAGTGCTCCATAGTTGTAAATTCTTGGAAAAACAAGGATTTAAGGTTACTTATTTAGATGTTGATGAAGAAGGGTTTATTGATATGGATCAATTGAAAAATAGTATTACTTCTGATACGCTACTAGTTAGCATTCAACATGCAAATCAAGAGATTGGTACCATACAGGATATTAAGAAAATTGGTGATATTTGTAAAAAACAAAATGTGTTATTTCACACAGATGCAACCCATTCTTTTACTAGAATTCCTATTGATGTGACAGCAATAAATATTGATCTCATCACAGTTTCAGCACATACCATTCATGGTCCGAAAGGAGTCGGTGGTCTTTTTATTAAACAAAAAACTCCAATTACAAAATGGATGGATGGCGGTTTTCAAGAATTTAATATGAGAGCGGGTTTAGAAAACATACCCGGCGCAGTAGGTTTTGCTAAAGCAGTAGAATTAGTAAATGATAAAGAAAATAAGAGCTTACAAAAAATGCGTGATCATCTTGTTAAAAGAGTTTTATCCGAAGTTTCATCTACTTCTTTAAATGGATCTATGCAAGAAAGACTTCCTCAAAATGCAAATATTACCTTTCATTATGTAGAAGGTGAATCCATTACTCTGCATATGGATTTACGAGGTTTTTCTCTTAGTACCGGCTCGGCTTGTTTTAGTAGATCATTAGAGGGCAGTCATGTGATATTTGGTATCGGTGGGGATCATGAGCGAGCCCATGGTTCCGTCCGTTTTTCATTAAGTCGATTTAATACCATGGATGAAATAGATAAGGTAGTGGATGAAATACACTCCGTAGTAACAGAATTGAGAAAAATTAGCCCTATAAAAAAATAAAGGTGAAAAAATGAAATTTCCCTATAATGAGAAAGTCTTAGAACATTTCAAGCATCCCAGAAATGTTGGAAAAATTGAAAAAGCAGATGGTAAAGCAATTGAAGGCAGTCCAGCTTGTGGAGACATGGTTTCAGTTTATATTAAAGTAGATGAAAAAAGTAAAGTCATAACTGATATCAAATTTGAATCATATGGTTGCGCTTCGAACATTGCTACGGGTTCTATCATCACTGAACTTGCGAAAGGTAAAACACTTGAGGAAGCAAAAAAAATCACCTGGCAACAAGCATCTGATGCATTAGGCGGTCTTCCATCAATAAAAGTTCATTGTTCTGTATTAGCAGTTGAAGGCCTTCGTTCTGCTATTCAGAATTATGAGGAAAAGCATGGTTTGATTAAAGAAAAAATACCCACAACAGTTGATATCATTAAGAAAAGATTAAGAAAAGTAATGGATCCTCTATCCGGATTAGATGTAGTGAGAACACAGATAGTTAAAGATATTTCAGTTAACAATGGATCTGTTCATATTGCTATTGATTTATCATCTGATCATCAATTTGCAGCTGCTATTCGAAATGAAATTAAAGAAAAAATCGAACCTTTATGGGATGTAAAAAAGGTAGAGGTTGAATTCTTAGATTGATAAGGTGATTGGTATAGCTTCAAAGAAAACAGATGAAGAATGGAAAAAAGTTCTTTCCTCTGATCAATATCGTATCCTTCGAAAAAAAGGAACGGAACCACCTTTTTCTGGGAAATTACTAAAAAATAAAAAGGATGGTACGTATGTTTGTGGTGCATGTGGTAATCCATTATTTCTATCTGATACTAAATTTGATTCTGGGTCTGGATGGCCAAGTTTTTATGATATTATCAATAATGATGCTGTTGAATTACAGGAGGATCATAGTTTAGGGATGTTACGAATTGAAGTGTTATGTAAGAAATGTGGTAGTCATTTAGGTCATGTTTTTAATGATGGGCCAAAACCAACCGGTAAACGATACTGTATAAATTCGCTTTCATTAAACATTTATACTATCCTGTTAATTCTTACATGTAT
>CAZWQV010000013.1:0-15374 GCA_964636235.1 uncultured Thermoplasmatales archaeon | reverse complement strand
TATAAATTCGCTTTCATTAAATTTTAAAGAAAAATAAAATAATTTAGGAGATTGAACATTATGGAATCTGCATCTATCTTAGCAATAATGATTCAGGATCATAGACGTATTATGAATAAACTCACCGATATAAAAAAAACTCAAGAAGATAATTTAGGAACAATCCTTGAAAAATTAAATGCATTTGAATGGGACCTAGAGAAACATTTTTTTGTAGAAGAAAGAGCAATTTTCACATCTTATAATGCGACATTAATCAAAGAGGGTCAGCAATTATTTGATGAAATTTCAAAGCAGCATACTTCTATTTTAGAATCTGTTGAATCATTACGGGATAGATTGAGAATGAATACATCCATAGAAATTGGGTCGCTGGTAGTAATGCTTACAAAACATAAGAATCATGAGGAAAGAAATGTGTATCCACTTCTTGATGAAAACATTCCAGAAGGAGAAAAACGGTTCATGATTGAACGAATAGCAGAAATAAAATAAGAAGGTTTAATTGTTTATTTCTTATTTTTCTTCATGTAAAATATTAAAATAATGTTGATTCAAATATATTATTTTAATAGATAGATATTAATCAAATTAGTACAATTTTTCTAATTGAAACAATATTTTCTAATAAATATACATGTATGAATATTTTTTAATCGTTCTTTAAGTAATTTATATCTATTTTTAAATCAAGTATTAATAGAAAGATAGGTTTAGACAACTGGTGTTATCTAATAATGAAAAAATTTCAAAAACATCAGAAAAAACGAATCAAAGAGATAAGAAAAAGGTCTTTTATGTTCTATTCAAATCCAATATCTTTTTATGTTAGTAACAAATAACATAATTGGGAGAGATAAAAAAATAATGAAAAATAATATTTCTATATTAACCTCTTATAAGGAGGGATCTAGAACTGGAAATATTTCACTCCTAAAAGGAAAGAGGGATGATTATCAAGTCTATATTGATTGGGATGATCCACGTTATAATAAAACGCTAATTTATTCAGGTAAACTACAGCAATGTATTAATTTTTCAGTAAATAGATTTGGAATTGAAAAACAATTATTTAATAACATTAAATCTAAATATTAACTTATTATCCTTATTCAATATTAATTGCGATCAATATTATAATTGAAAACGTCCTAACAAAAGTGAAACATATCCATTAAAATTGATTCATATGTATGAATTGGAAAAAAACATAATTCTTGTTACCAATCGCGAACCTTATATTCATGAAAAAAAAAATAATACAATTCATGAGAAAAGTGCAATTGGTGGGGTAGTAACAGCACTAGATCCATTAATGAAAAAAAATGGTGGAACTTGGATTGCATGGGGAAGTGGATCAGCTGATTTTAATATTAGTGAAAATAGTAAAATCACTGTCCCAATGGATGAAAAAAAATATACTTTAAAAAGAATCCATTTAACAAAAAAAGAAGAAGAACTTTATTATGAAGGATATGCAAATAGAGTTTTATGGCCTTTATTTCATATTTTTATTGATAAAATAACCATAGATGATTCTTTTTGGAACATGTATAAAAAGGTAAATCATAAATTTGCTCAATCGATAGTAGAAGAAGTTCATGAGGATACGGATCTGATATGGATACATGATTATCATTTAGCACTGGTTCCCGAGATTATTAAAAATGAGATTCCAACCGCTAAAATAGGATTTTTTTGGCATATACCGTGGCCACCATGGGAGATATTTGGATCTCTTCCCCAAAGAGATGAAATTTTAACTGGGTTGCTATATGCTGACATAATTGGATTTCATACAAAATCATATGTGAATAATTTTTTGAATTGTTGTAAGAGGAAAATTAGTACAACAGTACAAAATAACATCGTCCAAATATCAGAAAGGCAAAAAACAAAAGTGGTTTCTTCACCACTTGGAATCAATTATAATTCGTATGCTCAGTATGAAGAAACAAATAAAAAAGCAATAAATAAGAAAAAAAGAAAGTTCTTAGACATTCATCAAAATGGTACAATAATATTAGGTATTGATAGGCTTGATTATACGAAAGGAATTCTAAATAGGTTGAAAGCATATGAGTACTTCCTTGAACAGAATAATGAATTTCGTGGAAAAGTGACTCTTATTCAAATTGCTACACCAAGTAGATATCAAATTGATGAATATCATGATATGAAAAAGAATATTGATGAGACGGTTGGCAGAATAAATGCAAAATTTAGATCTGTTGAATGGACTCCTGTTGAATATTTCTATAGAAGAATTCCACAAGATGAGCTTATCATGTATTATCAATTATCTGATGTAGCTTTGTTAACACCTATTCGGGATGGAATGAATTTAATTGCGAAAGAATATATTGCTGCAAGACAGAAACCGGGAGTACTTATCCTCAGTGAATTTGCCGGCGCATCTGAAGAGCTTCATGATGCAATAATTGTAAATCCATACGATCTTACCTCAACAGCTGAAGCAATAAAAACAGCTATTACAATGCCTTTAATAGAGAAAGAAAACAGATTCCACGAATTAAAACAAATTGTTGAAAACCATGATGACTCATGGTGGCTTGAAGATTTTTTGAAAAAATGGAATGAACGTTATCAGTCCGATTTATCTCAAGATTTTATGAAGTTATCTTTGAGTACATAGAATGATGGTTGGTAATCTATTTAATTTTTTTTAAGTATCTAATTCGATATTCAGCTCATCAATTAATTCTTTATATCTATTTCTGATGGTTACTTGGGTTATATTTGCAATATCTGCAATTTGCTTTTGGGTTCTTGGTTCATCATTTAATTTTGATGCGATATAAAGTGCTGCTGCAGCCATACCGATTGGTCCCTTACCATTAAACAAGTTTATTTCGTTGGCCTTATCAAGAATTTCAATTGCTATCGATCTAGTATCACAACTTAGATTCAAATCATTACAATATCGGGAAATATAATCATAGGGCGATGTCGGTTTCAATTTCAAATCTAAACTTCTTGATAAATGACGATATCCTCTTCCAATTTGCTTTCTTGTTACATTGGTTTTATTTTCGATCTCATCTAATGTTCTTGGAATATTATATTTTCTACAAGCTGCGTAGATACACCCCGCCACGATTCCTTCTGTGGTTCTTCCTCTTATAATGTTCTTTTTAATTGCTTCTCTATAAATTATTGCTGCATGTTCTCGAACTGGTTTTGGTAGATCTAAACCAGATGCTATTCGATCTAATGTATGGAGGGCATGTATCAGATTTTTATCTTTTGAATTTCTCATGCTTGTTATTTTTTGCCATTTTCTTAGTCGATAAACTTGCGATTTATTTTTGCTTGGTATTTTTTTCCCATAGGAATCTCTATTTGACCATCCAATTGTAGTACTAAGACCTTTGTCGTGAATGAGGGGACTCATGGGACTGCCTATATGGCTTTTTTTTTCGTTATCTTCTGGAGTATATGCTCTCCAATCTGGCCCATAGTCAATGAAATCATCCTCGATAACATATCCACAGGAATTACAGACCAATTCAGCGTGATATTGATCTTTAGTTAAATCCGGACTGTTGCATTCTGGGCAGCGGCTAACTAATTCTATTTTATTTTGATTTGATTTCATCTTTCTTACCTTTTTAATATCTAAAAAATTATTAACGTTTAACGTTATTATATTCTATAGATTCTACTATATAAATATTTCGTTTAACGCTAAAAGATAAATCATTTAAATCTAATATTTTATACATATATTGATTAGTTATGGCAATTAATGAAAAGCTAATTGAAATTGAGGGGCAAAGAGGTATCTTTCAAATTTTAGTATATATTCATCAGAATGGTGAAATTCTCTCGGGTAAATTATACAACAATAAACCCGATATTAGAATTAGTAACAATACGACCGCAAAAAGAGCGCTTGAAATATTGATTAAACATGAGCTTGTTTATAAAAAAGATAATACAACAAATAGAGCTATCTATTATTCTTTAACTGATAAGGGATCAAAATTTTGTGAATGTTTAAAACAAATTGAAAAAATATTAGGGGAAAAATAATTACATATGATAACATTTTTAAGTAAAGTATTTAAATTTTAAATTAAATAGTTTAAGAATTTTTTAATTATTAACTATTTTAATTAAAATTAACCTTTTTTTAATATGTTTTAAAGTAATATATGTAAATAAATAGATGGTAATAATACTCATGAAACAAATAAAAAATAATATTATCAAAACAATTTCATTTGCTGTTATATTTTTTTTTATTATTTCTGCAACATTAATACCTCAGGTTTATAGTAAACCAGTAATGAATAAAATCACTTCACTAGAAGAAAATAAGACCGTATTAGAAAAAAATATTAATTTAAAGTTTTTTGCAACAGGTATAATAGATTGGTTAATGCAATTAATTAAAACAATCATTCAATTAATATATCGTTTAATTAATATTGTTCAAGGACTCATTAGTATTGCTAATTTAATTGAAAGTCTTATTAATGCAGTGCAAACTTTATTTCAATTAATTGAACAGTTGATTTCTCTAATTCAAGAAATCTTTAATCCATCTAGTTTGCTTATTACTAATTATATTAGTCTTGGTAGAATTTAAAAGGTGGAAAAAATGGTTATTGGTTATGTTTTGGTAGATACAAACGATTCAAAAGAAAGAAAGATAGCTCATGATTTAAAAAAAATAACAAACGTAAAAGAAGTTGATAAAACACTTGTTGAAGAAACAGCTATGGCTGATCCACTCTTTGAAAATTATAATCTTATTGTTAAATTAGAAGCAGATTCAATTGATCAGATGGAAGAAATTGTTAATAAAAGAATTCATAAGATACCTGGTATTAATAAGGTAATCTTATCAAATAAACCACATTTCAAATGAATATAATCCTTAGAGCTATTCTTGCTATATTATCATCAATTTATCAGTTCATAGAAAAAAATTATTTATAACAAAATTATTAGCAATTTCGCTATAAATAATTATTTTTTTATTATATAAACTGTTATTAACATAATATTAATTTGTTATTAAGTTAAGAATTTAAATAATTTCAATATATATAATTTTATGATAATTAATGAATTGCTTATTATTATCATATTTGCCATTATTATAGGATTTTTAATAAATAGTTTTCCAAGTTTAATTGTTTATTTTATTGCTGCTAGTATTATTGTCTTTGGATTTCTCTCTTTAATTGATAAAATAATAGTCGAAGAAGGATAATAGAAATGCCATATGATAAGATTAATCAATTGCCTAAAAAAATTAAAGATAATCTTCCAAAAGAAGCTCGACAAATCTTTAAAGAAGCATATAATAACGCATGGAATCAATATGCGGATTCTAATAAAAGAAAAGATAATGCATCACAAGAAGAAGTGGCAAATCGTGTTGCTTGGTCTGCAGTAAAGAAAAAATATCAAAAAGAAAATGGAGACTGGATAAAAAAATAAATAAAACTAAGTAATAAGAAATATATGTAAGATAAAAAAAATTATTTTGATCTATATGGATGGATCTTAATTATGATAGAATCAGAAAATGAGTTAATTGGAAAAATTGTAATGACAAATGAGGGTAAAATATTTGGAGAAATTTGTGAATTAGAAATCGATGACGAAACAGGAACTACAGATAAAATAACTGTCAAACCAGTAAAAGATTGTTTGACTGATAATGAAAAATCGAACGAACAAATTTTCAATTCTTCAATGTTTATTCAAGTTAAAGATATTGTTATAATAGAGAAAGATTGATTTCTTAATTCTTTTGTTTATATAATTTCCTAAATAATTGAATATAATCTAATAGATGCCTTGTTATAAGAAAATTATTTTCAACATACTTTTTCCCAAACTTTCCCATTTCATTTCCTATTTCTGGATTTCGAAGTAGATAAAGGATCTTCTCTGCGAATCCCTGATAATCAACTGGATGAAGTAAATATCCATTTTTTCCATCAATTATTTGTGAGGGGATTCCGCCAACCTTAGAAGCTACAACTGGCGTACCTTTCCATAATGCCTCACTTACGGTTATGGCAAAGCCTTCTTTCAATGATTTTTGAATTACCACAGCTGAAGCACGTTGTATTGCATTAATTACAATATCTGGTGCATTAATAATAAGATGGATGTCTTTTTCCTTTTCAACTATTTTTTCTATTTGTTCGAAAACCTCCTGTCCTTCAGGATCATCTGTTGCCATTGATCCAACTAAGATTAATTGACAATCCATCTTTTGTTTAATAATATTAAATATTTTTACCATTCCTTCCGGATCTTTCCATTTATCAAATCGAGAAATTTGACTAATAATGGGTTTTTCTGGATCGATACCTGATTTTAACAGATATTTCTGAACCGTATCTTCTGAAATCTCTCTATTTTTAATATTCAATGGGTCTATGGATGGTTTAATGATTTCATGTGGGATAGTAACGGATATATTTTGATCGATAAATTCTTCCATTGATACCACCATGGTATCATATTGTGAGATAAATGTTTGTAAATACTTCCATAAAGGTTGATAGGGTGATGAGATATCAATATGACAACGCCATATCCATGGTTGTCGTTTGTTATAACAGGAGATAATTGGTAATGGTTGGGGATCATGTACTACCACAAAATCATGATTTATATGGGTAAAAATTGCATTATTGACGTTATTGATAAAATATAATTCTTTTTTCTTTTTAGAAAAATTTATTGATTCTCCTTGAAGAGCATTATGAAATTTCTTTGTGATAGTAAAAAAATCCAAATCACCATGTAATACCCTCCAATCAGTTTTTATACCAACATCGTTTAATAAAATAATTAAACTATTAAGAATTTCAGCTACACCACCGCCTTGATAAGTGGAATTGATCTGTGCTACGGTACATTCTGATAGATGAGTTGCTTCATCTCTTATTTTATTAATGATCGAATCGTCAACAATATCTTGATATTTATCTAATGAAATAACTGGAAGAACCTTCATTTTAAATCACCTTTTTTACATCCCAATATTTTTTGTAAATAAAACACGTTATTTAATAGTTAGGAAAATTTTTATTTTTTTATATCTGATATTTTTTGTAAAAGCAAATAAACTTCAGAAGGATTATCAACCCAATAGTGTGCATTTGTTTTCAATGAAGAATTATTTTTTACAAAAATTGTAAATCCTTTATTTGTTAAATAATTAAATGCATCTTCATCAGTAGTATCATCTCCGATATATATAGGTAGTGTAACATTAATTTGATTAAATTGATTTAATAAAAAATCAACAGCATTACCTTTATTCCATCCTTTAAGTCTGGCTTCAATTACTTTATCCCCTTCAATGGTTTCAATATCATCATTGTGATATCTAGTCATAATTTCTCTACATTTTTTTAGAATTGCATCTAAATTATTTTTCTTTACCATTCGATAATGAACAGCTATAGCATATTGTTTATCTTCTATTATTGCTCCTTCAACATGTTCTAAAGTCTTTTCCAATTCTTTTTTAATTTTATCTATCTTTATTTTTATAGATTCAACATTTTTCATTACTTTCTCATTTCCATCTGAAAAGAGAATATGTAGTCCATGTAATGCAGCATATGAGATCGTATCTAGGCATACTAATTGTTTTATCTCATGTAATTGTCTACCAGTAATGATAACAATATTTATTTCTGGTTTTACACTTATATTCTTTAATAAATTCAATACATTATCTGGTGTTTTCACATCTTCTGGTTTTTTTTCAAATGGAATTAGGGTTCCATCATAATCTAAAAATAGAACAATACTCTGAGCATTTGTTATTGCATGTAAAAATAAGGATTCATGATTAAATAGATACTTAGGTTGCATGTTTATTGTTGTATCATTCATTTCAACACAAAAATACTAAATTTTGCCTTGTATATATGTTTTTATAAATAAAAAATAAAGAATTTAGATTAATGATTTTAATTTTTATTTAATTTTTATCTTTTTTGCCTTATACTCTGGAGATGGGTGCTCTTTTGGTATGGTAATATTTAAAATCCCATCATTCATTACTGCCTCAACATTATCTGATTTAATTTCTTCGGGTAAATCAAAATGACGATAATAACTAAAATTGCTTCGTTCTTTATGAATCCAATTTTTTTCTTCTTTATCACTTTCTTTACTGGTTGTAGCTGAGATTTCAATATCATACGGGGTTACTTCGATATTGACATCTTCTTTTGACAAACCTGGAAGTTCAATATTCATCTCAAATCTATCCCCATGATCATATATATCAGAGAGTGGAAGTCTAAATTCGCTAGGCTCAATCGCTAAGGACCTAGTTTGAGGCATTCCAAAGAACAAATCGTTAAAATTTGATCTGAATTGATCAAATAATCGATCCATGTCATACCATAGATTATTGGGACCAGTCTCTGATAATTCACGGGTTTTCGATTGTGATGATTTCATGGGTAGATTTTTTTTATCTCCTTCTTTCTTTGCGATATTATCACCATTTTAAATCAATAAAATTTTTATATAAAATGATAACTTAATTTCAACTTTAAAATAATTTAATTTTGTTTAATCATAATTATTCAATTTAATGAATTATCATATCAATAATGATGTCAATCTGTTATTTTATTATTTTCTATTAAATCAGGTAGTTGTTTTATATTTTTAATTCTAAAATCAGCATTAGTATTAATACCAACAGTTATGCATCCTGCTTTTTTTCCGGCTTGAATATCGTTTTGTGTATCACCAACCACTATACTTTTCTTTGGTTCTACTTTTAATTTTTGACATGCAGAAAAAATCATATCGGGTTCTGGTTTTCCTTTTTCTATTTGATCGCTGGTTATAATGACCTTAAAAAACATTTTTATGTTAAATCGTTTAAGGATTCTCATTGTACATTGCCTTGGAGTGTTTGTAATTAAACCAAGTGGATATTGTTGTAATGTTTCAAGAACTTTCTTCGTATGAGGAAAAATGCTAACGTATTTTACATATTGATTGTAGAAATTGTTACAAAAACTATAGTTATTAGTATTGATTTCTAATTTTTTTAAATTTTCTTGAAGCGTATCTCCCCAAAAATTTTTCAGGAAATCATCTCTGGTTAGTTTTTTATCCTTCTCTTTTAATAATATTTTATTTAATGAATGCCACCAGGAATTAAAGCTATCAACCAGTACACCATCCATATCAAATAGAATTGCATCTGGAGCTAGAAGAGAGTTCATGATAGTCAAGCCAATTTTGTATTATTAATATTCATATTTAATTTTATTATGTTCCGCTTCTTCCATCATCACATGGTTCCTCCTCTTCCATTGGTCGAGCATGCTCAGCATGTGATGGTTGTAGGCATATTTCTTTCGGGATCTTATGCATGGGTTTCCCACAACACGTAGGTATCTGCTCATTTTCATCAATTGTTGCGGTTTGTTTGCATGATAAGCATTCGTAAGTTTCCATATTATTCCTCATTCATTCTTTTTGCAATGTATTCAGCTAATTCTAAGAGTTTTTTTGCATATCCTGCTTCGTTATCATACCAGACGAGTACCTTTACCATGTTATTATCAATGACAAGGGTGGATTTTGCATCTATGATGCCAGTATGTGTGTTTCCAATAATATCTGATGATACTAATTCCTCTTCAGTATATTGTAAAATTCCTTTCAGTTGTTTTTCTGAGGCTTGTTTAAGAGCCACATTTACTTCATCTACAGTTACTTTTTCTTTCAATTCAGCAACAATATCAGTTATTGCTCCATCGACAACTGGTACTCTAACAGCCATTGCATCCATTTTTCCTTTTAATTCAGGTAAAACAAGCTCAGTTGCTTTCGCAGCACCTGTTGATGTTGGAACTAAATTTACCGATGCTGCTCGTCCCCGGCGAATTTTACGAGAATCCCCATCAATGATTTTTTGACTTGCCGTAAATGCATGAATGGTTGTTACTAAAAGATGCTGTATTTGAAAAGTATCATTAAGTACTTTTACTGTAGGGGCAAGAGAATTTGTAGTACAAGAAGCATTTGACACAATATGGTGTTTATCTGGATTATAAAGCTGTTCATTTACACCTAACACAATGGTAATATCTGCACTTTTTGAAGGAGCGCTAATTAACACTTTTGATGCGCCAGCATTTATGTGTTTTACAGCATCTTCATGTCTTCTAAATAAACCAGTGCATTCTAAAACAATATCAACATTTAATTGATCCCAAGGAATATCTTCAGGATTTTTTTCATGAAATATTTTTATTTTTATCTCATCTAATTCATATTTATTATCATTATCTTTGAATTTTTGAATTATAATGGTATCTTTTTCATACGTTATATCAAAAGATGCTGTTCCATGAGTAGAATCATATTTTATTAAATATACTAAATCTTCAATGGATGTTAAATCATTTGCAGCAACTATTTCTAAATCATTTGGTAAGTAAGTAATATAGTGTCTAAGGACAAGTCTTCCTATTCTACCAAGGCCATTTATGCCAATTCGTTTCATTCTTATCAACCTATTTAAGAATTACTATTTATAAATTAGTAACTCAAATACAAATGAAAAACAAATTAAATATAACTAAAATATCTTACTTAATAAAATTCAGCATCTATCAAGAAAATTCTGATAATTTTTTTATTCTTCATATTAAAATCTCGATAAGTGATTAATCTTTTAACAATTCGACATCAAGAACCCCATTTTGATAGGTAATTTTTGCTGAATCTTTTTTCACTCTGAACGGTAATTCAAAAATTTCATGATATACCTCTGAAGAAGATGCAGCCTTAATTTCTACAGAGTAATTATTTACCACAATGAAAATATCTTCTTGTCCAGCACCAGGTAGGGCAATGGTAATTGATAATGTTTTTTCGTCATCCATTAAATCAATATTTTCCTCACTTTCTTCAAAAGATTGCTGATCATCCAAGTTAAAATAGGATCTATCTATTAAATCACGAATTAATTTATGTCTTGCTGGTTTTGGACTATTACCCGGTTCATCAGGAAATAATATATTGTAATCAATTTCTTTTAAATCTACATCGTTGATATATGCATATACAAATAGATCAAGAAGCCGTAATACTCTATTTATTTTTGCATTCTGATTATTTAAATCAAATATATCATGGTTTCCCTTATCTTTGTTATCTGAATGCATATGTATCATAAGAAAATATTATACTCCATTATTAAATAATATCTTAAATAAATATAAAGAACAAATGAAAAATAGTTTAATTACTGTTTAAGATTGGATTTTGGTTGATATTGATCCAATAATCATGTATTAAATCAGCAAGATCATAGAATTTTTTTGCATCTACTGGTTTTTGAATATAGCTATTAGCACCTAATGAATAAACGCGCTGAATATCCTTACGTTCTTTCGATGATGTTAAAATAATAACTGGAATTAATTTGGTATGTTTATGAGATCTGATATATTCCAACACTTTAAATCCATCAATATAGGGTAGATTTAAATCTAATAATATTAAATAGGGCAATGGTTCTTTTTCTAAATATTGTATTGCATCTTTTCCATTTTTAACAACTGATAGTGTATACACGTGATTTTTAAGTTTTTTTTCAAAAGCTCGTTTTGTTAAGATAATATCATCATCATTATCTTCAACAAGAAGAATTGTTTTATTATTAATGGTTAGCACCTACCGCATCATTCATTTTATTTATCTATTATTCTTTTTCATACTTTAAATATATAACTTAATATTGATTTAAGAAAATGTAAAAAATACATTTTTTCTATTCTGCTACATCTCTTTTATGTAATAATGTTTTACCTTTCTCTGAAATATATATAGTTCTTAATTTTCCTTGTCTTTTCGTAAATACTAATCCTTTTTCCTCTAAGCCTTCCAATCTTTTTGCAGCGGTTGAATATGATATTTTAAATTTGGACATAACTTTTTTAAATGGAACTAATGCATTATTCTTATTTTGCTCATAAATAAATTTTAAGATATCATAGACTGAATCTTCTAATGTTATTCCCTTAATTTTTTGACTAGGGAGGGGTTGTAACTCATTTTCTATAATAGCTTTCTGTTGATTCTGAACGATTTCTTCATCAAATCGAACAAAAAGCATAGATTTCGTTTTTATAATTACCTCATTTATTTTGAATATTGCCATCATAAATTCATTAAATGAATATCTAGTAAGAAGATAATGAATGCTATCCAATAGTATTACAGTTGATTCGTTTGCTTCACAGAAATCTTTTATTGTTTTCACTAATTTATTTAAATCAATTATATTTTGATAACCAGATAATTTTTCTTCGCTTAACAAATTAATTTTTATATCTGAAGAAGTTGGTAGTAATGATTTTAAAATTTCAGGATTCGTACGAGATATTAAAAGTCCTTGATGATTAAGGCCAACCAAATCAATAAAAAGGTCAATTGACTGATCATTGTTTTTTCCAGTTATAAAATAACTATTTCCTTCCACTAATTTACCATGCATCTTTGCATCTCTAGTGATATCATCTCCGATAAACAAAATACCAATTTTTTTCCTATTTTGTCCTCTTAATAAATACCCTTTCATTCGAAGGATTTTCTTAGAGTTATATTCTGTTGTAATAACAGTATTGTTTAATTCAGATTTTTGGCCTTTTGAAATATCTTGTATGGCTTTTTCAATTTCTTGAATATCATTAAATAAATCTATTTTTGAAATTGTTCGGTTAAATACATCTTTCTTACTATAACCGGTTACTTTTTCAGCACCTGTATTCCAGATAGTGATTCTGTTATTATTATTAATAGCAATTATTATTTGAGAAGTACTATTAATCACATTTAGCATATATTCTTTTGCTTCGATCGCTTTTTTTTCCGCTTCCTTTTTCTGATCGATTTCTAATTTAAGTTGTTGGTTAATCTTTTCTAGTTGTTGATGGTAGTTCTCAATTTCTTCTCTTGCTTTTTTTTGTTCTCTTTTATTTTTATAATCCTCAAGTTCACGTTTTACCGCGGGAGACAATTTTTTGATGTTATCTTTCATGATATAATCGTCAGCACCATTTTTCATTGCAGCAACAGCTGTGTCCTCCCCAATTTTTCCAGATAATAAAATAAACGGTATATCGTGTGAAGATTGTCTTAATAATTGTAATGCTTTTAAACCATTAAATTGGGGAAGAAGATAATCAGCAATGACGATATCCCACTCTAATTTATTCAATTCTTCTTTCATCGATTTTTCAGTTTCAACTCTTTTGATTTCTGGGGTAAATCCTCCTTTTGTTAATTCACGTTTAATTAAAATTGCATCATTTTCAGAATCTTCTACTAGTAAAACTTTAATTTTTCCGCTCATTTTTTTCCGCTCATTTTTTTTAAATTTTAATAAGAGAATTGATTAATTTTATTCTATTGAATCTTCTATCATATATATATTTCTTATTTTATATTATTAATAAATCGTTCAAATCTTTCTTTTTTTGCTTTGCAAATAGGACATATTTCAGGAGGCTCATCACGGGCACATAAATAACCACAGACCTTACATCTCCAGATGGGCATTGATAATTCGTTTGAGAGTATTTTTGAAAATTTTGCTTGGCCATTTTTTTTGATTCTTTCTCTTTCTTTTTTTCCAGGCCGACGTTCTGGTATTGACTCAGGTTTTTTCTTTCCATTTTTTATGTCAGTTGATACATATAATGCACAGTAACAGGTTCCATATTCATTCAGATCTGGATCGCGATAATCACATGGGCAGATAATATCCAAATCTGCCTCTTTATTTCCAGAAGCAAGTCGACATGGACATGCCCAGTACCCATATCTTTTTTCATTAATTAAAAGTCCTTCAACAAGTCCTTTTGTAAACTCTACATCAGGGTTTAAATGATATCCTCCATCTTCCGCATCTCGATCTAATTTCTTGTATACTTTTTCAATTTTTTCTTTACTTACTTGTATATCAGTTATAATAACACCTCATTATTGATTTCATTTTTTATATCCATAATAAATGCGTTATTGTTTTTATTTTGATATTGATCAATTTTAGATTACACTCCATTATTATTCGTTGGAAACCTATTATTACTTTTTATACTATTATTAAATTGTGAGCAGTCTATTTCATTTGGATGATTTATTAAAGGTTTAATGGAAAGAATCCATGTAAATAACGATTTTATTTTAAATAATGAAATATAATTTTCAAATGAAGTATTATTAGAAGCATCACTCTTTATACTCAATCTCATGAACATTTAATAATCAAGAACGATATTAAACAATGACTTAAAAACAATTTAATTTTAATTAATTAATATGTGAAATTTCTTAATATTTTATTATTGGTATAATTTTTTCAATCATATTTAAGTTGTTTTAAAATTAATATTAAGTTATTATTTTAAAAGATGAAGAAATTGTATTTTTTGTCGTGAAATGATAATTATTTTTTAGATTTAGAAAGGGTTTGATACTTATTCGATTGATAAAACATTATTAGATTGCATTTATGAAGGTATGAAAAATGGAAACAAAAAAACTAATATCTGATAAATATGAAAAAATTAGAAGTGAGGAGACAATATCAAAAGCAATTCCATTATTTAAAAATAATAATGCTATAGTTGTAATGGATGATGATGTATATAAGGGATTTTTATTAGAAAAAGATTTGATGAGAAGTAAGATATCAACTGATGCAAAAATACATACATATATGATCAATGTGCCAAAAATAAGTGTTAATTCTCCTATTAATTATATCATAAAAATGATGTTGGAAAATAATCTATATCAATTACCCGTATTTGATAAGAATCAATTTATTGGAATAATAGATGCAAGAAGCATTCTATCTATGGCTTCAAAAGGGCCCTATGGAGAAACTGAGATTAAAACGATTATGAGTTCTCCAGTTATTTCGATGCCGCCGGATGAACCCATTAGTAAAGCTATGAAATTTTTCAAGGAACATAATATTTCTCGTATTCCTGTGATGAAACAAAATGGTTTACAGGGAATGATAAGTAAAGATGATATCATTAGAAAAGGAATAATCCATCCTGAAGAAAAACCAAAAGGATCGGAAAAATTTGGTGATAATTCTAAATATGGTGAAATTATAGATGAAAAATCAAAATTTTTATCAATACCTGTAAAAGGAGTCATGCAAGAAATTGTAACGATGATGAAACCTGAAGATACAATTGCTGATGTAATTGAAAATATGAACAAAGACAATAATTGTTCGGAAATATTAGTTGGTTCAGAGAATGAAATTAAAGGAATAGTTACCAAAAAGGATTTACTTGAACCAT
>CAZWQV010000012.1:3116-34498 GCA_964636235.1 uncultured Thermoplasmatales archaeon | reverse complement strand
CCATATTTCTCAAATATATTTGAAAATTTTCCCTATTTCTTTTCCAAAGTAAATTCCCATTTGCACCATAAATTTTCAGGATGATTATCTGGCGGACAAAATTTGCAAGTTACTTTAATATTAGGATTGAACTCTTTAGCAAAAGCTTTTAAAAAACCAAGACGAACTGGTTTGCAACCAAATTCACCAAGATTTTTTTGGATGCGAGTATTTTGCACCCGACATTTTACATTATATAACATTGCCTTGTCTTTTTCAATTTCTATTTCTTTATCCTCTAAATCAAGAGCCCAACCCGTGTATTGTAATGCTTTCATAAAGGATTCAAGATCATTACTAATTATATTGAAAAATTGTTTTATTTTTCGTGCTTCAATTTTTCCCATAACTTGCCAAACAAAACAATCAATCTCTGTTGCTATTTTAGTTCCATATTTTTCTTCGATACCCATAAAATAAAGTCCATCAACCGCCCACATATTGCGTAAATGCATAAAAATAAAATCAGAAATTTTTTCTTTAGGAATTGACTCAATTAATTTTTTATCTATCTCTCGACTCATTTTCACCTCAACATAAAAAAATAATGGGAATTATTTAATTTATCCCATTTTTTCTTTGATAGCAGATGTTAATTTTGGCAGTACTGAATAAAGATCTCCAACAATTCCATAATCTGCTGATTTGAAAATGAGTGCTTCCGAGTCTTTATTGATAGCAACAACTACACCAGAATCCCGCATTCCTGCAATATGTTGAATTTGACCTGAGATCCCTGCTGCAATATAGAGTTTAGGTTTTACTTTATGACCCGAGAGTCCAATCCAGTGTTCCTCAGGAAGCCATTTAAGATCCGCTGCAATTGGACGACTACAACCAACTGTCCTACCTTTTAAAACATCAGCTAGATCATTTACCATTTTAATATCCTCCTTGTTTTTAAATCCACGTCCACAAGAAACAATGATCTCTGCGTCTTCAACATTAACGCCGTTCGATTTTAATTCAGAGATATTTGTAATTGATGACGGGGATGTTTCTGGACTAAAAGATTGCTTTTCAATAGTTCCTTTTCTTGCTTCATCTTTTTTAAGTGGATCAAATACTTTTGAGGGAATAGTGATAACGGCTGGTGTGGTCTCAAATTGATTGACGGATATTGCATTTCCACTATATACAACTCGTTCAGCAGTTACTTTTTTATCTTTTATGTATACATTATTGGCATCAATAATGCATCCTGCATCAAGTTTTCCAGCAATCCGAGATGCCAGTTCTTTTCCGTTTTTATCAGAACCTATTAGAATCGACTCTGTTTTTGTATCCGTAATTATTTTTTCAAGTATCTGAGCATATTCCTCTGCTTTATACTGCTCAACATCAGTTTCTGCAATAATGACAGTATCTGCACCATATGCAATATATTCCTTTGCTAAAGATTCATCAGGTTTTCCAATAATGACTGCAATGGTTTTTTTATCAGTTTCTTTTGCAAGTTCTGTTGCTTTATGTAATAATTCTAAGGTTAAATTTTTGTTATCTGAATATACAAGCACCATGTGATCACCTCAATACTCCTTCTTTTGCAAGATTATCCACTAATTTTTGAATAGACTCATCACTATCATCTTTATAGATAACATTTTTCCGATCCATTGATACTCCCTGAAGATTAATGGTTTTCACTTTTATCTTAGGAGTTACATCTAATGATTCAATCGTCCAATCATGAATAGGTTTATTTGCTGCACCAAGAATTTGCATGAGACTTGGAAGTCTTGGTTCATTGATTTCCTTGGTTACAGATATTAATACTGGATAGGTTGATTGCATACTTACAACCATGTCACCAAGATTTCGTTCAGCACTCACTTTCTTATCATCTGCATCAATTTTTTGTACATAGGTTATCTGAGGGATATCCAACATTCCAGCAAGACGTGGTCCTACTTGACCAGAAAACATATCAGTGGAGGCTTCACCACATAAAATAAGATCATAATCATCTATTTTCTTCAATGCAGCTGCTAAAAGACTGGTGAGAGTAGCATAGTCCATGTTTTCTGGTTGTGGAATTAATATTCCTTCATCTGCACCCATGGCAAGAAGTTCTTTTATTCGTTCTTTTGCATCAGTTTCGCCAACGGTTAAAACAGTAATTTTTCCGCCGGCTTTATCCTTAATTTTAATCGCTTCCTCAACAGCGTTTTTATCAATCTCATTCACTTTTTTATCAAGACCTGTAAGAATTGGTTTATTCGTGGAAGAATCGACTTTCATTTCTGAAATATCAACCACTTGTTTTGCACATACAATGATATTCATATTTCTACTGACCTCCTTTTTTCTTCTGTTCTTGTTCTCTTAGTATCTTTCTTTTAATCTTTCCACTTTGGGTTTTCGGTAATTCCTCGACAAATTCAATCTCCCGAGGATATTTATAAGGTGCTGCTACCTTTTTAGTATGTTCCTGAATCTCCTTGATTAATGCATCTGATGCAACAGTAGGATCTTTTAAAATGATAAATGCTTTAACAATAACTCCCCGAATGGCATCTGGACTTGCAACAACAGCAGCTTCCAATACTTCTGGATGAGTTATTAATGCCGATTCAACCTCAAATGGTGAAATACGATAACCACTTGCCATGATAAGATCATCATCACGGCCGCTGAACCAAAAATAATCATCCTCATCTTTAAATAAAACATCTCCGGTTAAAAACCAGTTATTTTTAAAGCTTTTAGCTGTTTTTTCTTTTTTATTCCAATATTCTCTAAATAAACCCGGGTCATCTTTTGAGACTGCAAGCATTCCTGGTTTGTTTGGTGGCAGAATATTGCCTTCATCATCAATGATATCGCAGATTTTTCCTGGCTGAGGTCGTCCGCAGGATCCAGGTTTAATTTGCATGTTCTTCATATTTGAAAGATATACCATAACCTCTGTCATACCGATTCCGTCATAGATCTGTAGACCAAATCGTTTTTTCCATATTTTTATCACTTCAGGATTTAATGGTTCACCAGCAGATATACAATGACGAAGACTAGAAAGATCATATCTTGTTTCTGCATCTTTTATGGTTAAAAACATACGATAACAAGTTGGTACTGAAGCTAAATTGGTAATATTATATTTTTCAATTAACTTGAACCATTTTTCAGGTGAAAACAAGCCATCATATACCATAGTGGTAAGTCCCCATCGCCATACATATAAAAATCCGTTTCCTAAAGGATATATCCAGCTCAAATTGCCAGTATGACCAATAATATCATCTTCTTTAATTGCTTGCCAGTACAAAACACTTGGATCGTTTCCTAAAACCCAACGATGCAAATGAACAGATCCCTTTGGATCACCTGTTGTTCCAGAAGTATAACAAAAAAACGCCATATCCGAGCTTTTTGTCTTTTCAAGGGTTAACTTATCAGATGCCTTTTTCATCTTTTCTTGATATGAGATTTGATCATCCTTTGCATTATCAACCATTATGATATGATCGAGGGTGGAACAGGAATCCTTAATCTCATTAACCTCATTAACATATTTTGAAGATGTGATTACTGCTTTTGCTTTACTATCATTAATTCGATAGGCAATTTCCTTTGCTCGAAACATCACGCTGGAGGGAATTGGTACTGCTCCAATTTTCAATCCACCGATAAAGGCGATTTGAAATTCAGGGATGTCTGGGAGCCGTATGAGACACCGATCAGCTTTTTTCAACCCAAGTTCTCTTAAAATATTACCAAATTTGTTGGTAAGTTTTTTCATATCTGCAAATGTGAATTGTTTTGTTTCTCCTTGAGAGTTTTCCCAAAGTAATGCCAGTTTATCTTTGTTTTCCCCTTCAGCATGTTTATCCACGCAGTCATAACCAATGTTATAATACTCAGGAATATCCCATTTCCATTTACTGCATTCATTTTTATAGTTGAATTCCGTCATCGTACCCTCATTTATTTTATCGGAGAAGACTTCCAGCTATAACCATACGCTGAACTTCTGAGGTTCCTTCGTAAATCTCTGTAATTTTTGCATCACGGAATAAACGTTCAACAGTATATTCTTTGGTATAGCCATAACCACCATGGATTTGAACCGCTTTAATCACAACATCCATCGCTGTTTCTGAAGCAAATAATTTAGCCATTGCTGCTTCCTTTGAATATCTTCCCGATCCATGATCTTTCTGATAAGCAGCATTTAATACCAGCCATCTGGCTGCTTCAATTTTAGTGTCCATATCTGCTATCATCCATTGAATAGCTTGGAATTTTGCTATTGGCCTGCCAAATTGCTGTCGTTGCTTAGCATATTCAATACATTCGTCAAGAGCAGCTTGAGCAATACCCACTGCTTGGGCAGCAATACCAATACGACCACCATCTAAAGTAGCCAATGCTATTTTGAATCCTTCCCCTTCTTTTCCAAGAAGGTTTTCTTTTGGAACTTCCATATCTTCAAATATTAGTTCTGACGTTTTAGAAGCATTAATACCAAGTTTTTCAAATATACTGCCTACTTTGTATCCTTTCATATCACTTTCAACAATGAAGGCACTAATACCTTTAGGACCTGCTTCTTTATCTGTAACAGCAAAAACGATTATTATTCCTGCTTCAGGTCCACTAGTGATGAATGTTTTGTCCCCGTTAATGATATATCTATTTCCTTTAAGAACAGCAGTTGTTTTCATAGCACCTAAATCAGATCCAGCATTTGGTTCTGTTCCAGCAAATGCGCCAATTTTCTCTCCCTTAGCAAGTATCGATAAGAATTTTTTCTTTTGTTCCTCAGTTCCATATTTAATGATGGGCCATGCTGTAAGTGAGTTATGAACAGATGTAACAACTCCTGTAGAAGCACATTTTCTTGAGATTTCCTCAACTACGATTTCATAACTAATAGTATCAAGTCCAGCACCACCGTATTCTTGTGGGATGATGATACCAAGAAGACCAAGTTTTGCCATTTTTTCAAGTGTCTTTGTTGGATACTCCTCTTTTTCATCAAGTTCAGCAGCAATGGGAGCGACTTCTTTTTCAGCAAACTCCCTGACCATTTTTTGGATCATTTTCTGTTGTTCATTTAATTCTAATTGCATGGAGAGTCCAAATAATATTAAGAAACATAAAGCTTTCCATTAAAAATCCTCCTTTACCAGGAAAAAAGAAAGACATATAATACGTAATCTATTTCACAATGGGGGAGTAATTTATGTCTACAGGCCTCATTCATGTATATACTGGATCCGGAAAAGGTAAAACCACGGCAGCACTTGGATTAGGATTACGAGCAACAGGTGCGGGATTAAAAGTTCATATGATTCAGTTTATGAAAGGGAGAAGATACAGTGAAATTGATGCGTTGGATTATTTGCCTAATTTTACCATTTCACAACATGGAAGAGATGAATTTGTATCAAAGAAAAATCCAGAACAAATCGATATTGATATGGCGCAAGAAGGTTTTTCATATGCAAAAAAAATCATTAAGGAAAATAATTTTGATTTAGTAATTCTTGATGAAATAAATGTTGCCATCGATTTTAATCTTATCACATTATCTGATGTACTTAAATTAGTGAGATCAAAGCCAGATGAGTTAGAGTTGGTGTTAACTGGGCGTTATGCTCATCCGGATATTATAAAAAGTGCAGATCTTGTATCTGAGATTCTGGAAATAAAGCACCCGTATCAAAAAGGAATTCAATCTCGTAAAGGAATTGATTTTTAGGATAATATGGTGATTTGTAATATGTTTGATAAAAAAAATCTTGAGAAAATAAAAAAAATTAAACAAGACTGGGAGAAAAATTGTTATAATCCATTAATTAAAAAACATCCTGAGCGAAAGAATATATTTGAAAATTTATCTTCTATTGAAATTAATAATCTCTATACTCCTCTAGATATTTCAGATCAAGATTATAATACTGATCAAGGTTTTCCCGGGCAATATCCATTTTTACGTGGCATCCATTCAACCATGCATCGGGGGAAATTATGGACTATGCGTCAATTTGCGGGTTTCGGTTCTGCAGAAGAGACCAACGCTCGCTATAAATATTTACTTGAACATGGTGAGACTGGATTAAGTGTAGCTTTTGATTATCCAACCTTGTATGGGTACGATACAGATCATCCACTTGCCCGAGGAGAGTTTGGTAAATGCGGGGTTGCTATATCATCCCTAAAGGATATGGAGATTCTTTTTAGTGAAATACCAATTGATAGGGTTACTACGAGTATGACCATTAATGGACCGGCAGCGATTGTCTGGGCATTCTATATTGCAAATGCTGAAAATAGAGGAATTAGTAAGAATGCTATAGGAGGAACCATCCAAAATGATATTTTAAAAGAATATATCGCACAGAAATCTTATATATTTCCTCCAGAACCTTCGATGAGATTAATTGTTGATACCTTTGAATATGGGTCTAAACAAGTTCCAAGATGGAACACAATTAGCATCAGTGGTTATCACATAAGAGAAGCAGGGTCAACTGCCATTCAGGAACTTGCATTTACTTTAGGTGATGGTCTTGAATATGTGAAAGCAGCATTGAAAAGAGGGTTAAATATAGATGAATTTGCTCCTCGATTAAGTTTTTTCTTTAATGCGCATAATGATTTTTTTGAAGAAATTGCAAAATATCGTGCTGCTCGTCGCATTTGGGCAAAAGAAATGAAAAAGCTTGGTGCAAAAAAAGATCGATCGTTATTGATGCGATTCCATACTCAAACAGCGGGGTGTTCATTAACTGCTCAACAACCTGAGATTAATATTGTTCGAGTGACAATTCAAGCTCTTGCAGCAGTACTAGGCGGTACACAATCCTTGCATACAAATTCGATGGATGAAGCACTTGCACTACCTTCAGAAAAAGCAGTTCGGATAGCACTAAGAACGCAACAGATTATCGCTGAGGAAAGTGGAGTTACTCATAGCATTGATCCGTTAGGTGGTTCTTATTATATTGAGTGGTTAACAGATAAAATGGAGGATGAAACCTATCGATATTTTGATAGAGTTGAGCAATTAGGTGGTGTGATTCCTGCAATTGAAAAAGGCTTTTTCCAAAGGGAGATAGCTGAAGCTGCTTATAAATATCAAAAGGAGATTGATGATCATAAGAGAATTGTTGTGGGAGTTAATGATTATAAAACTGATGATCCAGTTGATATTCCTATTTTAAAAATGGATGAAAAAGGTGAGGAAAGACAGATTTATAGGTTAAGAAGTCTTCGAAAACAACGGAATCAAACAAAAGTTGATAAAAATTTATCAAGATTAAAAAAAGCAGCAGAGGGGGATGAAAACCTTATGCCGTTTATTCTTGATTGTGTTCATAGTTATGCAACACTTGGTGAAACATGCCAGGTTTTACGTGATGTGTTTGGAGAATATCGGGAACCATCATTATTTTAGATGAGAGGTGTTAAGTATGGAACGGAAAATAAGAGTTTTAATTGCAAAACCAGGTCTTGATGGTCATGATAGAGGTGCGAAAATTGTTGCCCGTGCCTTGAGAGATGCAGGTATGGAGGTTATTTATACTGGTCTTCATCAAACTCCGGCGATGATTGTAGAAGCTGCTATCCAGGAAGATGTTGATGTGGTTGGTCTAAGTCTTTTATCAGGGGCTCATATGACTCTTTTTGTTGATGTTGTTGATTTATTAAAAGAGAAAGGATTAGATGATGTTCTTGTACTTGGTGGTGGCATTGTCCCAGAAGAGGATGTTCCAAAGTTAAAAAAAGCGGGTATTTGTGATGTGTTTGGTCCTGGAACTCCTGTTGAGAAAATTGTTGCATTTATTCAAAAGAATGTGAAAAAATGAAGGATTCTCTTGCTGAAAAAGTGTTAAATGGAGATCAGCGATCAATTGCTCGGCTCATTACGCATGCAGAAAATAATGCCAAAGAATCAGTTGAAGCAATGAAAATTATCCATCCAAAAACTGGACATGCACATGTGGTTGGAATTACAGGGGTAATGGGCAGTGGAAAAAGCACCTTAATCTATGAGTTGACAAAAGCTTATAGAAAAAAAGGAAAAACCGTTGGTATCATTGCAATAGATCCCACTAGTCCCTTTTCTGGTGGTGCTCTTCTTGGCGATCGGATTAGAATGATGGAGCTTGCTATGGATGAGGGTGTATTTATCCGTAGTATGGGCACTAGAGGAATGCTAGGGGGACTTACTAGCGCTGTTTATGATGTGGTGGAAATATTAGATGCTGCTGGAAAGGATGTTATTTTAGTTGAAACTGTTGGTGTTGGTCAGGCAGAAGTAGATATTATAAAAATTGCCGACACCACACTTGTTGTGATTGTTCCGGGTCTAGGTGATTCTATTCAAACTCTTAAAGCAGGTGTAATGGAAATAGCTGATATCTATGTTATTAATAAATCAGACCGGCAAGGTGTTGAACAAACCGTTGCGGAAATGCAAAGCCTTGTTGAAATTGAATGTATGAATAAAAAGAGAAAAACTCCTATTCTTCAAACCATTGCAAAAGAAAAGAAAGGTATTGATGAACTTCTTATTGAAATTGAACAGCATAAGAACTATTTAGAAGAAACAATGGAGTTGGCCCATCAAAGAAGAATTCGATATGAATCTGAACTGGTTGAAATTATTAGAAAAAAATTATTAAATTTTATTTTCGATGAAGCGCAATTTAAAGATACAGTGGAAGAATTACTTGATCAAATCAGTAAGAAAAAGCTTGATCCTCATACTGCATCAGAAATCATTCTTGATAAGCTATTAAAATAAAAAAATAGAAAATGTATATTTTAATATACATTTATAGATACTTTATTAGTTCTGGTAATAGAGAAATCAGGTTTGGATGTTTGTTTAAAAAATTCCATATGAAGGATTGAAGGTAGGTCATTTTACTTTTAGGCATTGTAACGGTCATCGACTCGGACCATTCACTTTCTAATCCGTGTTCATCTTTCGCTTTTACTCTAATGGTATATGTTCCGCTACTCCAGATGTTACCTGATGAACCTTTTTGACCTGAATTATATGGTCCAACCCAATCTGAATTTGTTCCATCTCCCCAATCGAAGTAATAGTATAAGGAATCACTTTCTGGATCAATGGTGGTTGCCTCATAATCATATCTTGTTCCTGATTTTCCTTCAGATGGACCCTCCAATGTTGGTTTATTTGGTGGATTATTTGATCCACTGGAGATAATGACCGTAAGTGGTGTTGAAAACGTACTCTGTGAACCATACGTATCTTCTGCAAGTACTTGCACTTGATAGGTGCCAGCTGATGACCATATATGAGCTTTGTTCACTATTGCACCCGAACTAAAAAACCCTGTCCAGGAGTCAACTGTACCATCGCCATTCCAATCAAATCCATATTTTACTTGATCTCCATCAGTATCTGTGGTACTGGTTTGATAGGTAAGGGAGGTTCCTGTAGTTGCACTGGTTGGACCTGTAGGAGTATTTGGAGTATTTGGTGGATTGTTACTTCCTGCTGTTATTGTTACGGTTAATGGTTGTGAATATCCACTTTGTGCTCCATACGTGTCTTCTGCTTTTACTTGCACATTGTATGTTCCAGGATTCTGCCATGTAATCTGCATGGTACAAACTGAACCTGAATTGTAAAAAGTGGTCCATTGATCAACGATACTATCTCCATTTCCATCCCAACCATATTTTATTTGATCTGATTCAGGGTCAGTAGAACTTGTTGAATACGTATTTGGAATGCCAGCAATCCCACTTGTTGGCCCAGTTGGGGTGGTTGGAGTGCCTGGTGCCGAATTTCCACCAGAAGAAATGGTAATAGTATCTGTGGAAGGAGTTTGATCAACATTACCAACTGAATTAATCGCTCTTGCTTCTATTGTATGTGTACCTTGGGCAAGGGAACTAGTGGTAAATGTAAATGATTCTGAATAGCTATTAAATAATCCATCACTTGCTTGTGTATTTAACCAGGGGGCACCATCTATGCGATATTGAACATTTGAGATTGTGTTTATAGTTACACTATTCTTTGAATTTGATGGTTGTGGATTATTATTTGGATAGGGATTAACTGTTGCAGAACCAACATATGTTAGAATAGTATTTGAAGTTGGATCAGGTGAGTATGGTGTCAATATTGTAGAGGGGTTTGTATCCACGATATCTTGAATATTGTCGGTATCTGAGTCTTTCCATCCAACTTGCATCTTGGTTCCACTTGACAGACATAATAAGTTTGTATCCATAACACATCCTGAACCTTCCACATCAGCTGCGTTAAGGTATCCACTATGTTCTGGTATTAAATTGTATTCATCTGTTGCCCAGAAAATATGTCCTGTTTCATGAGCCATTACCTGATCCATTCTGCTATTGCCCCATCCTCCAGCACTTAGTTTTCCATTATCATAGGTCATGACCAAGAATATACCATAATATGCCCAAGCACAATAAGGAAAGCCATCCGAGAAAAATCCATCGGCATCATTACTGCTATCAACCACAAAAACTGTAAATCCCCAATCAGTACCTAACGAAGTTCTTATAGCATTATTATGTGTTCGGGTTCGATACATCCAATTGCCGGTGGTATGGCCAAAATATGCCATAGCTTGGTTTACCCATAGTTTTTCATGACTATTATCAGTAAAAACAGATGGTCGAGTGATTGGCTCGTAATTTATTGGTATACTTGTTTGCCAATCATAAACAAATGTGATGCTCGCATGAGAATTTTGATTTTTCCACCATGTTAATGCTTGTTGAATTTCGCTTTTTACTTGATTAACCTCTGAAGAAGTCCAATATTCAGATTTTGGATCTATTGCACCATTACTTTCAAGAAAAATAACACTTACTGCGCAACTTCCAATCATATATTCGCTGGTTTCATAAAAACCTGGATTGGGTGAGGGAGAAAACGCATTCATTGCTTCATTATAATCTGCTGGAATGAATGCATCTGGTATGAAAAACCCCCAAGGATGAGATTGGATTTGTTGTATTGCAGTTGATGGTAATGTAAATGCAATTAGAATCCCTGCCATAAGTAATAGTGTAATTAATTTATTTTTCATATGCCTCCACTTTCTATATTTTACTATTCTACTCTACTTTTGAAAAAAATAGAATAAATAAAGTATCATTTCATTTATATTAATAATTTTTCATAAAATTTAAAACATTAGTAATAATAAAAGCATTTTTAAAATATTATTTAATGATAATGTACTTAATTATAAGATTTTTTTTGTTACAATTATTTAAGGTTAAATTACCTACAAATATTAAAAAATACTAGATAGCTTTTGAAAATATCTTTAGGATCCAATGGTCCCAAAATTGTTGCAATAAGCAGTAATGAATTGGTTGTATATTGGCAACATCTATCTTATCTTTATTTATCAAAAAAAGTCGAACAACATCATTATCAACCATAATCTCTCTTGGAGCGACAATTGACATATTAAGCACTTTTTTCCAACCATTCATGTCAATATCAATACCATCGCCGTAGATGCATTTTTTATCATCCAATTCAGAAGGAAACTCATTATTACAGTTATAATAAGCAGCCCAGATCAATTCACTGCAATACCATTCTTGTGCAAGAGAATCATTTTCAATATCGGTGGGATTATAATTCTTATTTATCCATTCGATTTGAAAATCTTTACCAACCTGTTTTCTGGCAAAATCGATAGCATTTTTTCTTTGTTCTTCAGTTGCTGAACGAACTCTTGCATATGGTCCCCAATCAGAGTTGTTTAAATTTTCCTTTTTTTCAAAACGTGATTGTACCCCATAATGAAAATGCGCTTCAATAAATTCATATTCTTCGGTTTCATTATCATATCCAACACAAAGAACACAATGATCTATTAGTATGGGGCCGGGAACAGCTTCAGGATGTTTAAAAGCAATATCGCCTGGTCTTAATTCATGCACTGGTATCAGTATTGATGAATCAAAAGAATAATCCTGAAATGATTTCTCTACTCTGTTTTCAACACTTGCATTCCCAATTGAGATAACACAAATAGAAAAGAGTATTAACACCACAATGAATTTATTTATGTTATTACTTTTCATCATTAACTCCTTCCTATAATAAGATCAAGTATCCTTAATTGCTAATTAACAATTAAATAATATATGCCAATAGAATATAATCTTTTTTATAAATTACTGTTTTTTCAAATTAAAAAATAAAAAAATGGAAAAATAAGATTATTTTCCCTTAAACGATGGCTTTCTTTTTTCCAGAAACGCTCTCATACCTTCTTTTTGATCATGAGTGGAAAAACTACTGCTAAAGTATGATATCTCAAGAGCATTACCTGTTTTTAAATCAACTTCAATTCCTTTATTGATTAATTCTTTGATGAATTGAGTTTGGACTGCTGATTTACTTGCAATTTTACCTGCAATTTTTTCTGCTTGGTCCATAAGATCATTTTCATCAACAACCATGTTTGCCAGTCCAATTCTAACTGCCTCTTCAGCAGTAACGTTTCGTCCAGTCAACAATAATTCTTTTGCTTTCATCTTTCCTACAATACGAGCAAGACGCTGGGTTCCGCCAAAACCAGGACTAATACCTAGGTTAATTTCTGGTTGACCAAATACTGCTTTATTTGAAGCAATCACCATGTCCATTGCAGCCAATGTCTCACATCCGCCACCAAGTGCGAAACCATTGACAGCGGCAATAAAAATCAATCGAGATTGTTCGATACGATCGAGCATACTATGTCCCAGTTCTGAAAACTTCTTTGCTTCCAGTGGAGTCATCTCAGCCATCTGGGAAATATCCGCTCCGGCAATAAACGCTTTTCCTTCACCAGTAAAAATAACTGATTTGATAGATTCATCTTGTTCAAGATTGTCAATTGCAGCTATTATTTCCTTTATTGTTTCATCATTTAATGCATTTAGAACTTTCGGCCGATTAATAATAATAGTTGCAACTCCTTGCTTTTTTTCCACTTTTATCTGTTTGTATGCCATGATTAATCCCTCAATTTATTTTGAATAATCATAAAATCCTTTTCCAGTTTTCCGTCCTAAATAACCAGCTTGCACCATCTTTTTTAGCAAGGGGCATGGTCGATATTTCGAATCATTAAATCCCTCATAAAGTACCATCATAATATTAAGAACAATATCAAGACCGATAAGATCTGCAAGGGCAAGAGGCCCCATAGGATGATTCATACCTAATTTCATTACTTGATCAATGTTTTCCGCTGTGCCAATACCTTCATTTAAACAAATAACTGCTTCATTGATCATAGGCATCAGTAGTCTATTTGAAACAAATCCGGGTCCATCATTTACCTCCACAGGTATTTTTCCCATTTTTTCAGATAAATCATGGACAAGTTTTGCAGTTTCATCATTGGTACGGAGCCCTCTAATAACTTCAACAAGCTTCATTAATGGCACTGGATTCATAAAATGCATGCCAATAAATTTCTCTGGTCTCTGGGTTGCAGATGCAATATCCGTTATGGGAATAGTTGATGTATTAGAAGCAAAATAGGTGTCTTTTTTACAGATTTTATCTAGATTTTTAAACACCTCTTTTTTCGCTTCAACATTTTCAAATATCGCCTCAATAACAATATCAACATTTTTTAAATCCTCAAGCCTTATTGTTCCAGTTATTCTATCAAGAATTTTTAATTTATCAGCTTCCTTTATTTTTCCTTTTTCAATACTTTTGTCAAGAAATTTTTCAATCCTACTGATTCCTTTTTCCACAAAAGCCATGTCCATATCTCTAATAATAACATTAAATCCTGCTTGTGCAACCACAAGGGCAATTCCATGACCCATTTGACCTGCACCAATAACTCCAATTGTTTTTATTTTCATGATTAAACCTCCATTTTTATCGTTCCACAATCATTGAAACCGCATTTCCACCGCCAAGACAGATGGTGGCAAGACCACGTTTCTTCTTTAAATTATTCATTGCATGGATGAGGGTAACAAGAATACGAGAACCACTTGATCCAATAGGATGACCTAATGCAACTGCTCCACCATGGACATTGAATTTTTCCTTGGGAATATTAAACGATTTCATCACTGCAACTGATGCTGATGAAAATGCTTCATTATGTTCAACTAAATCGATATCCTTCATGGTCATATTCATTTTTTCAAGTAATGATTTCACACCAGGGATCGGTGCTTCCATCACAAGCTCTGGTTTCACTCCACTATTATTATATCCTTTAATGGTTGCCATTGGTTTCAATCCTAACTCCTTTGCTTTATCCTTACTCATCACAACTACTGCGGATGCCCCGTCTGTTATTTGAGAGGCATTCCCTGCAGTAACAACTCCATTTTCTTTGAAAAAAGGTTTAAGATTGGAAAGGGATTCTTTTGTGGTCCCAGGTCTGATTCCTTCATCTCTATCAAAAATAATAGGTTCTTTCTTTTTCTGTTTGATTTCAACTGGAATTATTTCATTTTTATACCAGCCTTTTTCGGTTGCTTTTTCTGCTTTTTGATGGCTCCATGCAGCAAATTCATCACAATCCTCTCTACTTATATCATTGCGTTCGGCAATAATCTCGCCAGTATGACCCATATGAAAATCATTATATACATCCCAGAGTCCATCATGAACCATTAAATCAACAATTTTACTATCAAACATGCGTAAACCATAACGAGCTTTGGGAATGGCATAAGGAATATTGCTCATGCTTTCCATTCCTCCTGCAACAATAATTTCAGCATCATCGCATTGAATTGCTTGTGAGGCAAGTACAACGGCTTTTAATGATGATCCACACACTTTATCAACATGTAATGCACCTGATTCATATGGAATATCAGCTGCAATGGCAGCTTGACGAGCAACATTTTGCCCTAAGCCTGCAGCGACAACGCAACCCATGATTACTTCATCGACTTCTTTTCCTTGAATACCTGCTTTTTCGACAGCTCCTTTAATAGCAATACTTCCGAGCTGAGGAGCTGAAAAACTTTTCAATGCTCCAGAAAATTTACCTTGCGCGGTTCTTACACCGGATACAATAACAACATCTTTCATTGGCAAATGCCTCCTCCATTAGAAGAAAAGTAACATGGTCAATGAAAAAAATGTTTAAAATGTTTTCCAAAAAACAATAAAAAAGAGAGGAAAAGATAAAGGATTATCTCTTCCGTAGTTCCCTGCGGAGAATTTTACCAGAGATAGTCTTTGGTAATTCATCTAAATATTCGATGATGCGGGGATATTTATAAGGTGCTGTCGTATTTTTAACATATTCCTGTAATTCTTTTGTAAGTGCCTCTGATGGTTTGTACCCATTTGCTAAGACAATGAATGCCTTCACCACGATGCCGCGAACTTTGTTAGGGTCTTCTACACCAACCACTGCACATTCCGCAACTGCATCATGTTCCATCAATGCAGATTCTACTTCAAATGGCCCAATTCGATAGCCTGATGATTTAATTACATCATCATCTCTTCCAACAAACCAAAAATAACCATCTTCGTCTTTATATCCGCGATCTCCAGTATAATAATAATCACCACGGAAAGCTTCCTTCATTATTTCTTCGTCTTTCCAATATTCTTTAAATAACCCTGGTGGCCTTGTTTTACCAATATACAATGCAATATTTCCTTCTTCACCTGGGCCCAGTTCATTACCATCATCATCTACAATTCGGACATCATGACCGGGAGTAGGCTTACCGACCGATCCGTATTTAATTTTCATAAATGGATAATTTGAAAGAACACAAACTGTTTCTGTTTGTCCAAAGAAATCATAGATCTCAAGGCCAAATGCTTTCTTCCAAACTCGTATTACTTCTGGATTTAATGGTTCTCCCGCACTCATAGAATGACGAAGTTTTAGATCATATTTTGAGAGATCCATTTGAATTAATAATCGATATACTGTTGGTGGAGCACAAAACGTTGTGACCCCATATTTTTCCATGGCTTTCAATAATCCATCTGGATCAAAACGGCCTGGTGTTTCCCATTGTATTACTGCAGCACCTGCAATCATTTGGCCAAATAATTTTCCCCAAGCAGCTTTTGCCCAACCAGTCTCAGAAATAGTCCAATGAAGATCCTTATCTGTTAATGCTTGTGCGAATCGAGCGGTAACTTCATGACCTAGAGGATAGCTATGAGTATGGAGCACCATTTTTGGATGACCCGTAGTACCTGATGTAAAATATATTAGCATTGGATCAGAAGATTTTGTTTTTTCAATGCTCTTTTTATCTAGTTTTGCAGATACTTCATTCATCTCTTCATCATAATTATACCAGTCAGTCCTTTTTCCATCAACTAGCATCATATGTTTAAGAGTTGGACATTTAGCTTTCACTGCTTCTACACTATCTGCATGATCTAAATCAGTAATGACCATTGTTGCTTCTGCTCTATTGATACGGTATTCAATATCTTTTGATGTAAGTAAAACAGTTCCAGGCATTGGTACAACACCAAGTTTGAACATACCAATAAGAGCAATATACCACTCAGGAATGCTCTGTAGAATAACCAGAACGCGATCACCCTTTTTTATACCAATGTTTTTAAGCATGTTAACAAATTGGTTTGATGCTTTACTTAAATCAAAAAAAGTGTGATATCGATCATGTTTTCCTGTTCTATCAATAGAAATTAAGGCAAGTTTTGTTCGGTCTTCAGCCCATTTATCAACAACATCAAAACCAAAATTGTAATACTTAGGAACTTCCCATTTAAAATTTTTATATAACTCATCATAACTTCTTACTTCTTCTATTGTTTGAATATTTGATTGCATATCTTAATACTCCTTTCAATAATTGATTTATTATAATCCTAATTGGCGAGCAATAACCATCTTTTGAACTTCAGATGTTCCTTCTCCAATCTGACAAAGTTTGATATCTCTGTAATATCGTTCAAGTGGATATTCACGAGTATATCCATATCCACCGAAAATTTGTATCGCTTTTACTGTTGCATTCATGGCGATTTCAGATGCAAAATATTTGGCCATCGCAGCCTCTTTTGTAAATGTTATTTCTTCATCTTCCATATATGCGGCTCGAAATACTAGTAGTCGAGCTGCATCGATTTGAGTTGCCATCTCTGAAATCATCCATTGAATAGCTTGGTTTTTACCGATTGGTTTGCCAAATTGCTGTCGTTGCTTAGCATATTCAATACTTTCTTCAAGGGCACCACGAGCAATACCAACACTCATCGCACCAATAGCTGTACGACCACGATCCAAAATGTTCATTGCCCCAATAAATCCCATTCCTTTTTTATCTAGTAAATTTTCTTTTGGAATTCTACAATCTTCTAAAATAAGTTCGGCGGTGTGGCTCCCTCGAAGACCAAGTTTATCTTCTAATTGTCCTACTTTAAACCCGGGTGTGTCCCGCTCAACAATAAAAGCACTAATTCCCTTTGCTCCTTTATCTTTCTCTGTTTTTGCCATTATGGTAGTAACCCATGCTAGGTCACCACTAGTAATGAATTGTTTTGTTCCATTTAGAACCCATTCGTCTCCATCGAGAACTGCAGTTGTTTGTAATGAACCCGCATCAGATCCTGCATTTGGTTCTGTTAAAGCCCAAGCAGCAAGCTCTTTTCCATTTAAAAGATTTGGAAGATATTTTTTCCTTTGCTCTTCAGTACCTTTTTCGTAAATATGACCGACACCAAGACTGTTATGTGCTTCAACAGTGATACCGGTTGATCCGCACACACGTGAAATTTCTTCTAATGCTATCATATAACTTATTCGATCAATACCAGCACCACCATATTTTTGTGGTACAGTCATTCCGAGCAATCCCATTTGCCCCATTTTCTGATAGAGCTCCTTTGGAAAATATTCTTCTTGATCAATTTTCTGAGCAATTGGTTTAATTTCTTTATCACAAAATTCTCTAATGGTTTTTTGGAACAATTTTTGTTCTGGAGTAAGGTTGAAGTCCAATTAAATCACCACACCTGTGATATTGTTTTCCTAAAAAAACCTTACTGCAATAGATTATATTTAAATAAAATGAATTAATCATCAAAAATTGCCAATAATAATTATGATGAGGTTATTTTTTCATAAAAATAAATGATTATGTTTATTAAACAATGATGTATTCTGTAATTGGTGAAGATGGATGAATTGGAAAGATAGAACCGCATACGCTTTTATTAAAACAAAACAAGGAAAAGCTCATCAGGTATGGGAGCGTTTTAAGACATGGGACAATATGATTGGTGCTTGGATTGTCACCGGTGAATATGATGTTGTTGCCTGGTTTGACGCAAAAAATTGGGATACTATTCATGATTGTATCGCAACCATCAAAGGATGGGAAGAAGTGGAAGATACCAACACTCATATGGTTCACACTGGTTATAAAACTGGAAAATGGTGGTGGGAAAAACCAGTAGGCGCCTGGACATTAATTAAAGAAAACTATTTAGATGATGCCTCAAAAAACTTCAACAATTGGAATTGGATCACGAGTGGGGCTAGTATTCCAGGTGATTGGGACTATATGGCATGGATTGAAGGAGACAACTGGGATGATGTATGGAATCATTTCTTAGAATTAAAATCCAAAGATTGGCGAGCATCAGCATTAGTACCCATAAAATCCTGGTGGAATCAAAATTGGAAAAACAACTGGTGGACAGAGGAATATACACAAAGTACAACCACAGATGAATATAAACATCATAACACAACTGATGATTATAATACCACAAATAAAAGATTTGAAACGCCCGAAAATAGATACTATTAATAAAATTAATCTTTTTTTCTTTTTTTTATATTTTTTACTGATTATGAATAAAAAAATAAAAAAAATAAAAAATTAACACGAACTATGTTCAATAGCATCATTTGGGCATGCTGACACACATGCGCAGCATTCAATACATTCTGAGACATTTTCGCATACTGCTTTTTCATTTTCTAATTTGAAAATATCAACAGGGCATGCGGTCACACATTCTCCTGCCCCTGTGCATTTATCATAATCAATACTAATCTTTATGTCTTCTTCTTCAAATGTTTTAATGGCCATATGATTTACCTCCACCGTAATATCTTATTACTGTTATTTCTGTTTGCTCATAAAATATTTTCTATTTATTAAGCTCTAATTTTTTTTTAGCCATTTCTCTTAATTCGATTTTTCGTATTTTGCCACTGGCAGTCATTGGAAATTCTTTTGCAAAGATAATATATTTAGGTATTTTAAACCTAGATATTCCCTCTTGGCAATATTGTCTGATTTCTTCTTCTGTGGCTTTTTTTCCTTCTTTCAATTTAATAAATGCACAGACCTCTTCACCATATTTTTTGCTAGGCACTCCAATTACAGCAACATCTTCAATTTTTTCATTGGTATAGAGATATTCTTCAATCTCTCTAGGATACACATTTTCTCCACCTCTGATGATCATATCATCGATTCGACCTAAGATACTGAAATAACCGTCCTCATCCTCTACAGCTAAATCTTTGGTATGAAGCCAACCATCTCTTATTACTTCATCAGTTTTATCTTGCATCTTATAGTATCCTTTCATCACTCCATATCCTCTGGCAATAAGTTCACCAGGATTGCCAGGTGGTAAATCTTTTCCTGTTTCAGGGTCAACAATTTTTACTTCAACACCTGGAAGAGGTTTACCAACCGTTTCAACTCTTTTTTGTACTGGATCATTTCTTCTTGTCTGCGTAAGAACTGGTGATGTCTCTGTTAAACCATAACAAATAGTAATTTGTTGTAAATACATCTTACTCATGGCATCGACCATTACCTCAATTGGACAGGCAGCCCCTGCCATAATACCAGTTCTTAATGAAGAAACATCATATTTTGAAAAATCTGGATGTTGCAATTCTGCGATAAACATTGTTGGTACTCCCTGAAGTGCTGTGCATTGTTCTTGTTCCACAGCTTGTAGGACTTTTTCTGCATCAAATGTCTCAATTGGTATCATTGCAGATCCATGAATCACGCAATTCAATGTTGATAATACACAACCGAAACAATGAAAGAACGGAACTGGTATACACATGCGATCTATTTCAGTAAGCCCCATAACATTGCCAACATTATCAGCATTATTGATAATATTATGATGAGTTAGCATTACTCCTTTTGGAAATCCTGTTGTGCCTGAAGTATATTGCATATTAATGACATCATGTGGATCAAGAGATCGTTGGCGTGTTTGTAATTCATCGTCAGATATCTCTGATGCTAGCTCCAAAATATCGTTAAAATTAAACATTCCTTTGTGTTTTTCTTTTCCAATAAATATAATATTTTTTAAAAAAGGTAATGATTCAACGTTTAATTTGCCTGGTTTTGCATTTTTTAACTCTGGAATAACCGTGTAAACCTGCTTCACATAATCAACATCTTTGAATCCATTGATGAGCAGAAGTGTTGTTGAATCAGATTGTTTTAATAAATAATTAAGCTCATGTGACTTATAATATGTGTTAACAGTAACTAAAACTGCACCTATTTTTGCTGAGGCATATTGCAATAGAACCCATTCTGGAATATTATTTGCCCAAATAGCAATATGATCCCCTCTTTTAATACCAAGTGCCATTAATCCTTTGGCTAATTTATCACACTCTTCTTTAAATTCCTTATATGTATAACGTAAGTTTCTATCGACGTATACTAATGCATCATGATTCGAAAAATCCTTTGCGGATTCATCTAAAATGTCACCAATTGTTTTATCTATCATTTGCGCTCCCACAGATGTATCGTTCTTTCCTTCAGAGGTAAGAGAAAACTTCAATTCCATAATTTTTTTCCACCACTTAAATATTATGATATATGCTGGTTTTTACAAAAGGGCATAACAAACAAATGTAAATACTTCTTGGTTATTTGGGAATAGCCAAATATGGATTATTTAAGTGGAAAAATATTGACTGAACAAGGTTTTTCAAAAGGATACCTTTGCGTAAATCATAATGAAATTGTAGAAATAGGAAAAGGAAATCCTCCTAAAAATCCTATCTGCAAAGGTATTATCACTCCTTCTCTTTACAATATGCATACCCATATTGGTGATACATTTATTCGATTTCAGGATGTACCATTACCTCATGATATTGTCAAACTTGTTGCCCCACCAAATGGATTAAAACATCGATTGCTTTTATCTACAAAACAAAAGGACATCATTCAAGGAATGAAACAGGCAATTCAAGAAATGAAATCTAATGGAATAAATAATTTTTGTGATTTTAGAGAGAATGGAATAGAAGGAGTTAAAATAATTAGAAAAGCAATTTCAAACACTCATGTGGAGGCTTGTATCCTTTCTCGACCAAAAACACTTGAATATGATAAAAATGAAATAACATCGTTGTTATCTCAATCCGATGGAATTGCCATCAGCAGTATGGAAGAATGGGAATATAATGACCTTGTTCGGATTGTTGAACAAGTAAAAAAAACACATAAATTCTTTTCTCTACATGTTAGTGAACGGATAAGAGAGGATATTACAAAAGTGGTTTCATTAGAGCCAGATTTTATTATCCACATGACAAAGGCAACAAAAAGTGATTTACAACTAATCAAAAATCATCGCATACCAGTAGTAATCTGCCCACGTTCAAGTTACTTTTTTCAAAACCAAGTGCCATTAAAAGCAATAAAAGAAATTGGAAACACTATGCTTATTGGTACTGATAATGGAATGCTTCATTCATTAAATATTTTAAAGGAAATACAATTTATTCAATATCATTATCCTTCATTATTTAAAACTGAAGAACTCTTAAAAGCCATTATATATCAGCCAAGGAAAGTTTTAAATTCAAAGGATGTTATTCAAGCTGCCAATTTCCCAGCATCATATCTGGTGCTAGATCATCGCAATTTGAACCTAATTTATGAAGTATTACATATGAGAGAGTGATGGTATGAAAGTTGAAGAAATAATGAATAAAGAGTTAATTGTCGGTTATGTACCGGGAACAGTTGAAGATGCATTAAAAATATTAGCCGAACATAATGTATCTGGAATTCCAATTCTAAAAAAAGGTACTGATAAACTAGTTGGAGTTGTTACAAGAGAAGACATTTTCAAAAACGCTGAAGAGGACCAATTAGCCATGATTGTAAATGAGGAGTATATCTCGATTAATAAGGATCAAGATATCGCAGATGCTGCTAAATTATTTTATGAACATCGGATCCATGGATTACCAGTCATCGATAAAAATCATAAACTAGTTGGAATACTCAGCCCTTCAGAAATCTTAAAAATTATTATTGAAAAAAATATAACCATTGAGGTAAAGGAACTACATGCAAGAACGGTCGTGCCTGTTTATATGGACACACCAATTAATATTATAATGGAAATCATTAGCATAACTACTGAAGATGCGCTTCCTATTTTAAATGATAATGGAAAATTAATTGGTATTGTTACTGACGGTGATATATTCAAACTAAGTGAATTAAAAGAAGGCTTAGAACAATCAAGTATTGGTTTAGGAGACGATGAAGATCAGTGGACTTGGGAAGGAATTAGAGATACAGTACGAATGTATCATGCCACTTCTGAAGTTTCATTTCCAAAAATTCCAGTAAAAGAAATTATGGTTAAAGATGTTAAAACCGCCACAAAATCAACCAAAGTTATTGACATTGCAAAAATGATGATTAAAAATAAGATTAGTCATATACCAATTGTTGATTCAGAAACCCGTCTTCTCAGTATGATTGATGATATCGATCTTATGCAATGTCTTTTAGAATGTTAAACATAAGGATAAAGAATTATGGTGAAATCCTTCATGTCTGAAGATATATATGATAAAATAATGATGCTTGCAAAAAGACGCGGGTTTATTTATCCTTCATTTGAAATTTATGGAGGAGTAGCAGGTTTTTTTGATTACGGACCATTAGGAGCTCGATTAAAACAAAATGTTGAGGATTTATGGAGATATTATTATATCTTAAAAGATGAATGTTTTGAGATAAACACACCTACGATAACACTTTATGAGGTTTTAAAAGCCTCAGGTCATGTCGATGAATTTACTGATTTAACTGCAGATTGCCCAAGATGTAACACCTCTTTTAAAATAGAAGATGTCATTGATGAAGGTCAAAATGTTCAGAAAGCTGTTCAGGAAGATAATATCTATTGCCCTACATGTGGTGAACAATTAATTAACCCTAGGCCTGTAAATCTTATGTTTTCAACAGAGATTGGTATCGGCAAAACACGTGATGCATTTCTTAGACCTGAAACAGCACAGGGTATTTTTACTGGTTTTCACCTGCTATATCGTTATGCTCGAGAAAAATTACCATTTGGAGTTATTCAACTTGGTAAAGGATATCGAAATGAAGTATCTCCTCGCCAAGGACCTATTCGAATGAGAGAATTTTCTATGGCAGAAGCAGAGGTCTTTTTTGATCCTGAGAACAAAACACATGCACAATTTGACCATGTTAAAAGCCAGGAATTGTATTTATATGATAACATTAAAGAAATGCGTTTGTCAATGAAGGATGCCATTGATAAGGGTGTTATTAATAATCAAGCACTTGCATATTATATGTTTTTAACCCAGAGTTTTTTACTTCATTCGGGGGTTGATTCATCTAAGTTTCGTTTTCGTAAACATGCAGATGATGAACTAGCTCATTATGCTCAAGAATGTTGGGATGCTGAATTATTCAGTGAGCGATTTGGATGGGTAGAATGTGTTGGAATTGCAGATAGATCAGCATATGATATTGATGCTCATATCAAAGCCTCAAAAACAGATATGTATGCCATGAGAAAGTATGATGCTGTGAGAACAATTACTTGTAAAAAAATTATCCCAAAGATGAATGTTATCGGACCAAAGTTTATGGAAAAAGCTGGAAAAATAAAAGAAGTTCTTGAATCAATGGAAGTACCTGCTGATAACAACATTCAAGTAACCATCGATGGTGCAACCCTTTCCATTCCAGAAGAAGCATATGAAATCGCAGAAGTAGAAGAAAAGCAAGCTGGAGAAAAATTTGTTCCCCATGTAATTGAACCTTCTTATGGTATCGATCGGATTTTATATGCTATTTTAGAGCATAATTATAAAGTTACTACTAAAAATGATGAGACTTATCAATTATTAACGCTTCCATTTGCAATTGCACCAGTTAAAACAGGGATCTTCCCCTTGATCAATGATGAACGTTTGGTTTCAGTCTCAGAGAAAGTAAATAGAAAATTAAGACAAATTGGAATTGAAACATATCATGATGCGAGTGGAACAATCGGAAGAAGATATGCACGGATGGATGAGATTGGTGCCCCATTTTGCGTTACAATTGATTTTGATACCCTAGAAGATCACTCAGTTACAGTTCGTTCTCGAGATACCACAAAGCAAGAAAGAATAAAAATAACTGATCTTAATGGATTTTTTGAAAATCAGCAAAAATCAGAAATAAAAAAAAGATAAGAATTCTATATTAGAATTCATTTGTGGTTTCTTTTATAATTGAAATCATTTTATCGATTTCTTCAGATGGAATGATTAATGGTGGTCTAAATCGGATTGTTTTTGCGCCACAACCAAGTACCACGAGCCCATGTTTGTACAAAGCAATTCTTAATTTATCTCGCAGTTGAGGAGTCGTTAGGTCAAACGCACACATTAATCCTTTTCCTCTTGCATTGGAGATAATTTCAGGATGGTCCTGTTGAATTTCTTCAAGACCTTTTAAAAGGCGATCACCTTGCTTTTCAGCATTTTTAATCAGATTTTCTTTTTCAATAAGTTCAAGGTATTTTTGACAACGTACCATATCAATAAGATTGCCACCCCAGGTTGAGTTCAGCCGACTGGAAACATTAAATACATTATCTTTTATCTCATCTACCTTGTTTCCTACCATGATGCCACAAACTTGGGTTTTTTTACCAAATGCAAGGATATCTGGGGTAAAATCATAGTGTTGATATGCCCACATTTTACCGGTAAGTCCCATCCCAGTCTGAACTTCATCTACGATAAACATGAAATCATGTTTTTCACTAAGTTTTTTTAATGAAACAAAAAACTCATTTCGAAAATGATTATCTCCTCCTTCACCTTGAATGGGTTCAATAATCATTGCAGCAATATCATTAGGATTTTTTTCCACTGCATTTTCGATTTGCATATATGCTTCTTCTTCAAGATCAATAACTTCTTCAGTATGTTTTTTATTTAATGGAAAGGTAATTTTAGGATTTATTATACGGGGCCAATCAAATTTTGGGAAATATTTTATTTTATCGAGATTAAAGGTATTGGTCATGGATAATGTATACCCTGATCTACCATGAAATGCTTCTTTGAAATGAATTATTTTTTCTCCTTTCTCACCTAATCCATTTGCAATATTCTTTCGAATTTTCCAATCAAAAGCTGTTTTTAAACCATTTTCAACTGCAAGAGCTCCTCCGCTGATAAAAAATAAATGTTTAAATGCATCTGGTACTGCTTTTTTTCCAAAATCTTCAACAAATTCAGCTAGTTCTGTTGTGTATAGGTCTGAGTTTGTTGGATTGTGAATAGACAGTTTTCCTATTTTCTTCAAAAAATCATCTTCTAATAATGAGGGATGATTACATCCAAGTGGTGCTGAAGCAAAAAATGAAAACCCATCTAATAAATTTACATTTCTTTTAGCATCGTAAACATAGCAGCCTTTGCTTTTCTGTAAATCTAATACAAGGTCAAATCCATCTGTAAGCATATATTTTGCAAGTGATTTATGGACATCTTGTGGTTTAATTGTCATAACTTACAACTCCTAATAAATCTAGCTTCTTTCTAATAGACGGGTATCATTAACACTTATAAAATGCTTATGGAAAATAAATAAAAAAATAATGATAAAAATTATGTAATTAATGCCTTAAACCATTATTACATAACTCATTTAAGATTTTCAGGAAAAAGGGATGGTTATCATATAAAATATATGACAATAATCGCAGGTTCTTATTATGTGGAGTTGTAATTGAGATGGGGATATAATCTCTATCACTAGGATTATTTTCATTAATTATGGTTATACTTCCGGTGAATTCACTGTTTTTCTTATTAGGAACAATAAGAGAAATATTCAAAGTTATTGGTCCTTGCTCTGGTGTTAGACCATCTCCAGAATATGGTGTAATAGACCATTGTCCCCATGATGGCAGGGATTCGACACTCCAATCAAGTGTTGATCCAGTTGCTCCAATATTTTCAACGATGACCGTACTATAAATGGTTTCTTGAGGAGTTACATCCTGTAGTGAGATCATTCCATTACAGTTTAAATCTTCAGCAGTTGTTACATTATTTATATCAACGATAACACCTTCTACTACTGTTAAATCATAGGGCAAATCTGAAGGAATATGATACCATCCATCATAACTACCACCCCAACCGAAATTTAAATGATAATAATCATCAGTATTATATCCATCTATGATTAGATTATGACCTGCATTCCAAGAAGGTGTAACTACTGCAAAATGTACTGGTAATGCATGTTTTATATTATCAATAATTTTAACATATAATTCATCTGATGCTCCCATGAATAATGTGGAAGAATTGAAATGGAATCGCTGATAGGCATCAAATGCCTGATCGACACCAAACGTTCCTGATACCTGTGGTGAATATACCTGTTCTGCTGCTACTCCGCATGCAAAACATAAAGCCGCTACATCTTGATCATCAAGAGCTATTTGTTGGTTAAAATGTTGAGTTACAATTGACAAATACTGATTAAGCTGTGGGAAAGAGGGAAAACCATATGTTTCATAATCATTATCGATCCAAAATCTATCTAGGTAATTATGGAAGTAATCATCACTATCATTAAACTTCACATCATTAATTGTTTTATGAAAGTTTAATATTTGTCCCATCGCAATTGCTGGACAACCTGCAACGCCTCTCTGATCTGTTTCAGAATCAATTGGGCAGAGATCATTGTAGGGAGAACTCTGGTGCCAAGTGGTCTCAATCCAGCCTCCACTCTCTGTTGATCCCTCAGGAGGCCATTGATCAAAGTTTGTTTGAGATATTTGATAATCCTTTTGTTGACCAAGAGTCCATTCATAAGTATGCTGTTGTCTTAATGATTGAGGTAGTTGGTTTATATTGTCTAATTGAAGAGTCATATCTGTTGTTAATAATGAATAGAATGGATTATTACTAGCAATTAGTGGCGCATCTGATGAAAAAGAATAGGCAATTACCGGTTTTATATTTTTATTAGGAGATATAGCAATATATCCTTGAGGATTAAGATGATATAAATAGCATAAAACTTGATTTGTTTTATCATCAATTATTTTTTCATATAATTGGATTGAAAACTCGTTTTGTTTCTCATGATAATAAATCCAATTTTGAGCTACATTGAATGCCTCATTTTCAAAGGTGACTGATTTTTCATTAATATATTGCGTTTGTGAGGGTATTGCGGTTATTGGAAATGCAAATATTCCCATTAAGAAAAAAATTGAGATGCAGGTGGCTATCAATATTATTGGATTTTTCCCCGTCTTTTTTTGTTGCATAAATAATAAATGGTTTTTCACTTTATAAATAATATGGTAAATATAATTTAAATTTGTAAATAAAAATTATAATATTAAAGATTATTTATCATTTTTCTAATTTATATTTTTATTAAATATCGAATGTTGATATAACAATAAATGATATAATTCTAAAACATTCAGATTGCATAAATGGCTATTCCATTGCAATTCATTTATTTGATGGGGGTTGTTTATTTCAATAAATAGATTACATCTACTTCTTTCTAAATTATATGCGTTGTCGTTTTTTCTTTCACATGAAATTAGTTGATCTGATTGTATGATATGACTATTTATATCATTATCAAAAAAATCCGCTTGAATGGATTGTTCACTTTCTACAATGGGAAGCAATAACGAAGATGAGGATACGCTAGTGATTATTATGATGATGATAAACATTATTCCATTTATTTTTCTCTTGCCAGTTGTCATCAATTATCACTTTTTTTCTCTTTTAATTCTTTTATAGAATTTGTGCTTTATTAAGTCTGAGAAAATGTTTGGAAAAAACCTAACAATAGATAATGTTGGTAAATAATTATTAAAAGTCAATTTGCTATTTCACTTTTGTGGTATTGATGAGTGGTCATAAGACTAATAGAAAAAACAATTGCAGCATTTTTAATAGTAGACTATCAAAAACATTAGTTTTTGGTTTATGTTTCATTTTATTGATTATTTTATTTTTCCCTTCTCCTCTCTCAGCTCAAGAATCGTATGATGATTATGCACCAATTTTTTACTTTGAAGCAAATGAGGAATTATTTCCAATACCTGTAGAATATCATATTGAAAATGCAATTCTTTATGAATTTACAAATGATGATATTACGTTGATTGATGATTCTATTGATGCAACGAAATTAAAAGATTATAATTTGGAGAATCATCAAAATTATTTTTTAGACAATACAATTGGAACTATTGAAGGAAATAAAATTATTACTCATTATAAAGAACAAAAAGCAAATTTTAATTACACGGTATATACGAAAACATTCGATATAACCAGTGATCTGACCGTGGTACAATATTGGTTGTTTTACGCTTTTAACAAAGGAGATTTAAACCAACATGAAGGTGACTGGGAACTTGTTCAAATCGAATTTCAAAATAATAAACCAACAAATGTTATGTATAGTCAGCATCATAGTGGTCAGCAAGCAACCTGGAGCCAAATAGAAAAAACAGATACCCATCCACATGTGTACGTTTCTCGAGGATCCCACGCCAATTATATGAAATCATATTCAGGTGTATTAGGTATTGCAAGTGATCATGTGGGAGCAAATGGTCTCGTATTAACACCAGAACAATATACTCTTGTTCCCTTACAGGATCAAGGATGGCTTGAATTCCGTGGTATGTGGGGTGAAATAAATGGTCAAGAGGATAAAATACTAGGGCAAAGTGGTCCAAATGGTCCTAAGTATAGGGCTGATGGATTGATGTGGAATGATCCTATTGGTTGGGGTGCTTCATTAGCGCCATTAGATCAGACAGTCCTTATTTTTGAGTGGATCCTATATAATTTTGTGTTGATTTTTGTGATAATTCTTATCATTTCTTTATCATTCTTCTCCATCAAAAAGTTAAAACAATATAAGAATCAAGGATTCGGTTCAAGATATTTTTCATTTTTGTATATTGATGGATTGAATATGAAAAGTGTAGGCAATATTTTATTTATTACAGGATTAATTATAGCAATTGTTGCTTTATTTCAACCGTGGTATCTTGTTTCAGCAACAATAAATACAGAACAATATAGTTCACAAGGCATGATTGATATTATTTCGATTGATGGTTTGCAGGGAATATCGGTAAATTTACCAAATTCAAATGGGTCAATTCCTCTTGGATCTGCATTCATTCCTTTTTCAATTGTAATTGGTATTGGATTGATATTAACCGTAGCAAATACATTAGGCGTGCAAACGAGTAAGAAATTAGGAAAATCCTACCTATCTCAAGGAATAAAATTGATAATACCAATTATTTTTATCATAGTGGGAATTATTGCAATTTCTATGCTGTCAACATCTCTGGTGGATAAAGAAATGGATAATTCAGAAATAAGTTCAATATTTGGAGATATTGCATCAGCACCTTTTGGTGGTTCAACACAAAAATCAATCATATCTGAAGAACAACAAATACAATTACAATGGGGATTACAAAATGGCGGATTTTTATTATTTATCTCAGGTATCATCTGCGTTATTGGAGGTATTCTGGAAAGAAATGCATCAAAAGAATTTTTTTAAATAATCTTGATGGACTATTTTTGCCAAGGTTTAACAGCAATAAGGCTATCTAAGCATATGGATTCTATTTTTCCTTGGTGAAGAAAGCGGATGCTGTTTGTTTCTGTTGATATCTCCTTAATTTGTCCTACTAATACTTTTGATCTACTGGGAATTTCAGATTTAATAAGTATTTTACATGGTAAATCAAGTAATGAATAAAGGCTAGATAATGAACTCAAGTTGAAACACCGCCAGTATGTTTTTCAACTCTATGGCTAGGTCTATGATGACATTTTTTTATGTAATAAAGCCAATTATCTACTTCCTTTTTTACTTTCTTTCCCATTTCTGTTCACCTTGATAAATTATTTTAAAATGAATGCTTATAAACTCAAGGTGTTAAAATTTCAAATTGGTAAAGATTCTAGCTAATAGAAATAATCAAATCCAATTGGAGAATTATCTTCTTATTCGGTATCCTGTTGCACATCTTCCGCTTTTTTTACTTTCTTTAAAGTAACATTGATGATGTCGCCGTATTTCCAATTTCTTGATAAAAAATCGATTTCAGATTCGATATGGATCAAGCTCCTGGGATCATATGGTTTCTTGTTTTTAAACATGGGTGGCATGGCTTGTTGGAGCATTTGTGTTAACTGATTTTGAAATTCAGGGGGAAAAGGGCTTCCATCTGGACCAATGCCGGATATATGTATTGGTGGAGGACTACTGATATGGTTCTCTTGGTGATATTCTAATGATTCCACTGGTTCCATTACTACTTCTACATATCCTTTTTTTTGCTCACTTGGTTTAATTGCTTTGATTTGATACGGTATTGTAATCATTTCTTCTACCATGGTTTCACTTTATACAATTTGGATGATTTATAAAAAACTTGTTATTGGAAAAATTAACTATTCATAAAATAAAAATATAAAGACCAGGTCCCAATATTAATTAGAACTGCAATGATTGAAAAATAGATTGCAGTTTTTTTTAATAGATGAAAGAAATAGGAACAAAAAACGTAATAAGAAACAAAAACCACACATAAGATAAGCCCAAAACCCATAATCCAAGTCCCTAAAAGAATTTCGGATAGTATTCCAAAGACACTAATAATTCCAGCAGTAAGTATTATCTGATATCTTGAAATTTTCTGAAATTTTTTTATAGATAAAAATTTGCTTTTTCCTAATACTATAAAACAAAAATAGATTATGAGTATGTTTGCTGCAAAATCTAATAAAAAAACAAATAATATTATGAAACTAAATGCTTCACTAGATGATGTATACGTGATCGGGGAAACATATGATGGTTCTGGATCAGGAAATACAGGAATTGGATTGGAGGATATTAAAGGGATAAAAAGAATACATATAAAAAAAGTTAATGAAATTAATATAAAATTTTGTTTGTAATGCATAAAATATCTTTTT
>CAZWQV010000012.1:0-3016 GCA_964636235.1 uncultured Thermoplasmatales archaeon | reverse complement strand
TTAAATCTAATTTAATATTATTCAATAATAATATCATAATACAAATTATGGAAAATACAAACCAAAAATAATTATAAAAAGGATAATTTCTTTTTATCATAAGAAAAAGGATATAAAATGTTATACTAACAACAGTTAAAAGTGTGATAAAATAACAAATAACGTTTTTTTTAATGATTGTAATAAGAAAAGATGATAAACCAATAAGGGATGATATAAAAGAAAGAAAAAATAAGGTTGCATATAGTGTATCAATAGAATGTTTGATGATAAAATGAGAAATTAAATAAATACTTATCCAACATAAAAAAAAGAAAAGAACAATACCAATAACGAAGAAAAATTGTTTATTTTTTCTCATATCCCTCATCAACTCCTCACAATTTTTTCCCTATTGAAAGATCATAATGATTGGAACATTAAAAATATAACCCTCCTCTGTATTTTTATATTTCCATGACCAATGATAAAAAAGTTATTTCATTTGATCTAGATGGTACAATTGTAAACTCTAATTTTGCAGATAATGTTTGGTTGCATGGTCTTCCAAAATATTATGCTTTGGAAAATAATATTTCTGAACAAAAAGCGCAAGTGTTATTGATGCAGGAATATGAAAAAATGGGCAGTGATAATAGAGAATGGTATGATTTAAGATATTGGATTTCTAAATACAATCTGGCGATTACTCCTTATGAATTACTTAAAGAATATGAGAATACAATATCAGTATATGAAGATGTAAAAGATGTTATCAAAACATTATCAAAAGATTTTGATCTAATTATCAGTTCTGGAGCAATGAAAGAGTTTATTGAAGTTGAATTAACAAAAACTAATTTAAAGAAATATTTTACAGATACCTTTTCTTCTACTAGTGATACACAAACGGTAAAAAAAGACCCAGCTTTTTATTTAATGATTGTTCATCATCTAAAAAGAAATCCTTCAGATATTACACATATTGGAGATAATGAACAATATGATTATATTTCACCAAAAAAAGCAGGATTAAATGCTTTTTATTTACAGAGAAATTCATCAAATAATGCAGATTATATTGTATCTTCGCTTTTTGATTTTGAAAAAAAAATTAGAAGTTCATATTAAAACTCTCTAAAAGAATTGGGAAATATAACTAAAATCAAAATCATTTGATTTGTACTACTTGGATGAATAAATTAACTATATCAATGCTAATTGCATCTATTTCTAATTTTGGAAAAATTAGATAGGTGAATTTACAAAGAAAAATAAATCTTTTAATACTATTTCACTTATTACAATTTAACCAACTATAATGAATCATGAGGCTGGATTGGGATGCAAAATAAAAAAAAAGCTAATAAAATATATGATGGCATTTCATTTCCGATTCTATTATGAGGGTAAAAAATGAGGGATGAACCTGATATTATCAAAGAAATGAAACTATATGAAAAATCATTTTATCACAATACATCTGATATGAATGAAGAAGAACAGAATTCAAATAATTCACCAGAATATCCTGTTTATAATTCTATGCTTACTTCTGTTGACCAAAAAAAAGAAATCGATACTCTTATTGAATCTTCTGATTTTAATGTTATTTATAAATTATTAATTGAAAATATTTTTGAAGGACTGGTCATTCTTGATTTTGAGTCTAAGATAACATATGTAAATGAGTCATTTAAAGAAATGTTTGGATTATTATCAAATGAAGATGTTATCGGGAAAAGTTTCATAGATTTTATTGATAAAGAATATTGTGATGATTTTCTACATGCATTTCAAGATAATAATTCAGATACGGAATGTTTTTATGGCACTTATAAAGCATTGAATATGCAGCAATCTCTACTTTGGATAGAAGTAATTGGGTGCAATTTTCAGCAAATTGATCATACTGATCGGATTGTTTTTCTGAAAGATGTTACGAAACAGAAAAAGAAATTGGAGGAAATCAGTTTTCTTGAAAAAAGATACAAAGCTATTGTTGATATGTCTGCAGATGGTATTATTATCATTGATCCTTTAGGTAAAATATCCTATACAAATACATCATTTGAAAATATGACTCAAAAAAGCAAAAGTGAACTATTAGAAACACTTTTTAGAAGTTATATATCCGAAGATTATGTATATATTTCTCAACAACTCTTCATGAAAGCAAGAAAAACAAAACAAATGATTAAGCATTTTGAAATGGAATTAATTTCGGGCAATTCAATTTACCCTATTGAATTAAGTATTTCCCCGTTATTTGAAGATGAAACATTTAATGGTTATATTTGTACCGTTCGAGATATTACTGAGCAAAAAAATTTTGAAGATGAAATTAGAAAATCGGAGCGATTAAAAACAGAATTCATGAATATTGCAGCACATGAATTAAAATCACCTGTTACACCTATAAAAGGATACTTAGAACTGATTATTTCTGACAAAGATGCTAATGATAAAATAAAAAAATGGGCTAAAATAAGTTTAAGAAATGCAGAACGATTGTTATATCTTGTAAATGATATTTTAGATGTTTCTAGATTAGATAATGATACTATGAAATTTGAGATGAGGAAAATAGATGCTCAAGAATTAATTGATGAAATAGTTGAAGATTTTAAACCAGCGATTGAAAATAAAAATTTGACATTGGAAACAAATATTCAAGCTCCTCTTCCAAGCGTTCTAGGGGATTATCATCGTTTGAACCAAGTATTAAAAAACTTATTCACTAATGCACTTAAGTTCACGGATGAGGGTTCAATAACATTATCTGCAGTACATGCTGACAAAGAATTAAGAATTACTGTAGAAGATACAGGTATTGGAATGAATGAGATGGATATACATAAGATATTTGAAAAATTTTATCAAGCTGAAACATGCGACAGTCGAAAACATGAGGGAACAGGATTAGGATTATTTATTTGCAAAGAGATCTTAAAGAAACATAATGGTACCATATCTGTTGATAGTAAACAAGGAGTTTGTAGTTCTTTTACCATTACATTACCCATATTATAATAAA